>JBFIJN010000401.1:0-8402 GCA_041600735.1 Nannocystaceae bacterium | reverse complement strand
CGGACACTCTGCGAGTGCCTCGGGGGTGCTCGGGATCTCGTCGACCGCGCGCGCCTCCTCGCACAGCGCCTCCCAGTGCTCGGGGTAGTGCGCGAGGTAGATCATCATCCACGCCAGCGCCGAGGCGCTGGTCTCGTGGCCCGCGAGCACCAACAAGCGCAGGTTGTCGAGCAGCTCGAGCTCCGATAGCGCCACGCCGTCCTCGTCGCGAGCGCGGACCAGCGTGGCGAGCAGCCCGGGGAGCTCGGGGTCGCGACGCGCCGCCTCGATGAGCCCGCTCAGGCGCTCGTTGATCCAGGTGTGGGCCCGCTTGGCGAGCCAGTGCGGCGTCCCGGGTAGATCCACCGGCAGGTTGATGGCCGCGAGCATGAAGCGGCGAAACTGCGTGCGCCACTGCGAGACCTCGTGGTCGGGGACGCCGATGAGCCCGAAGATGATGCGCAGCGTCAGCTCCTGGGTCTGCGCCAAGATCACGACGTTGGGCTGCTCGACCCAGCCGCGCACGCACGCCTCGATCGCGTCCTTGGCCATGCGGCTCACGTGCCCGCGGTGCAGGCCTCGCGGTGTGAACGAGGTGCTCAGCGCCGAGCGCATGTGCCGATGGATGCTGCCGTCGACCACGAGCAACGAGTGGCCGAAGAACAGCGGCATGTGCTCGAGGAAGTGCTTGGACTCCACGTGCTCGTGGCGGAACAGCTCGAACACCTCGGGGCGCGCGTAGACCAAGTCCATGCCGCGTCCGAACCCGGGGTCGATCCAGAACAGCGAGCCAAAGCGCTCCACGCCGCGATCGATGAGCGCCGCCGGGTCGACCAAGATCGCGGGCATGTGACCCACCAAGGGAAAGCGCCCCGGCATCACGGGGAGACCGCGGTGAGTGCGAACGCGACGGGTGAGCGGGTTGAGGAGCATGGGCGGCGCATCATGGCACGAGCCCGCCCAAGGGCTCGCGCCGCGCTCCGCATGGCCGTAGATTGGGCAGAGCATGTCGCGAAAGAAGGGAAGCTGTCTGTGTGGCGCGCTCCGCTATGAGATCGAGGGCGAGGTCGATGGCGTGTGGCTGTGCCACTGCTCCAATTGCCGCAAGGCGAGCGGGGGGACGGGCAACGCCATCGTGATCGTGAAGCGAGCGCACTTCCACTGGCTCGCCGGAGAAGACCACCGCATCACCTACGCGCTGCGCCCGACGTACACCATCACGCGCTGCAAGACCTGCGGCACCCCGCTGCCCGCCGAGGAGGACGAGGAGAACGTGTACCTCACCGCCGGCACGCTCGACGACCCGCTCGGCGTGGGGATCAAGAACCACATCTTCTGCGGCTCCCGCGGGGACTGGGACCACGACATGCCGGGCACCCACTACTTCGACGAGCGCTCCTCGTGATTCCCCCCGTGCCACAGCGCGCTCCGCGGCCTCGGCACGGGGGTCGTGAGCGCCGACTCAGCGCCGGGGCAGATCGAAGCGATCCAGGCTCATCACCTTGTTCCAGACCGCGACGAAATCCTTCACGAACCTCTCGCTCGCGTCGTCGGCCGCGTAGACCTCGGCGATGGCGCGGAGCTGCGCGTCGGAGCCGAACACGAGGTCGACGGCGGTGCCCGTCCACGTGAGCGCACCGGTCCTGCGATTGCGTGCTTCGTAGAGCTGCGGGTCGCTCGCGGTCTTGCGCCACTCCACGCTCATGTCGCAGAGATTGACGAAGAAGTCGTTGGTGAGCGTTCCGGGCCGCTTGGTGAGCACGCCGTGCGGGGAGTGTCCGTAGTTGGCATCGAGCGCCCGCAGCCCGCCGACGAGCACGGTGAGCTCGGGAGCGGTCAGCGTGAGGAGGGCCGCTCGCTCGACGAGCATCTTTGGCGCCGTGCGATCGTCGTCAGTGCCGAGCTTGCCGAGCTGGCCAAGGTAATTGCGAAAGCCGTCGGACTGCGGCTCGAGCACCGCGAACGACTCCACATCGGTCAGCTCCTGTGAGGCATCGGTGCGGCCCGGCGTGAACGGCACCTCGAGCTCGTGCCCGGCGCGCTTCGCCGCTTCCTTCACCGCGACGCACCCGCCGAGCACGATGAGATCGGCGAGCGAGATCCGCTTGCCGCCCTTGGCGCTCGCCTGCTTGCGGTTGAACTCGCCTTGGATCTTCTCGAGCACCGGCAGCACCTTGGCGAGCTGCGCCGGTTCGTTGGCCTCCCAGTCCTTCTGCGGCGCGAGGCGAATGCGCGCCCCGTTGGCACCCCCGCGCTTGTCCGTGCCGCGGTAGCTCGAGGCCGCGGCCCAGGCCACGCCGACCAGCTGCGCAATCGTGAGCCCCGAGCCGAGGAGCTCGCGCTCGAGCACCGCGATCTCCCCCTTCCCCACCAGCTCGTGATCGACGGCGGGCACCGGGTCCTGCCACAGCTGCGCCGCGGGGACCTCCGGTCCGAGCAGGCGCACGTGCGGGCCCATGTCGCGGTGCATGAGCTTGAACCACGCCTTGGCGAACGCAGCCTCGAACTCCTCGGGGTGCTCGTGGAAGCGCTTGGAGATCACGGCATACTGGGGATCCAGCTTCAGCGAGAGATCCGTGGTGAACATGATCGGCTCGTGGCTCTTGGACGGATCATGGGCATCGGGGACCTTGCGACCCGCGCCGCCCTTCGGGGTCCACTGATACGCGCCACCCGGGCCACGGGTCAGCTCCCATTCATAGCCGAACAGGTTGTCGAAGTAGTCGTGAGACCACCGCACTGGCGTGAACGTCCACGCGCCTTCGAGGCCGCTGCTGATCGTGTCGGCCCCCTTGCCCGTGCCGTGGGAGCAGCGCCAGCCGAAGCCCTGCGCCTCGAGCGGGGCCGCCTCGGGCTCGGGGCCCACGTGCTCGCTCGCCTTGGCCGCGCCGTGGGCCTTGCCCAGCGTGTGCCCGCCGGCGATGAGCGCGACGGTCTCCTCGTCGTTCATCGCCATGCGGGCGAACGTGATGCGGATGTGGTGCGCGGCGGCGAGCGGATCGGGCTTGCCGTTGGGCCCCTCGGGGTTGACGTAGATCAGCCCCATCTGCGTGGCCCCGAGCGGCTTGGCGAGGTCCTTGCCGTTCTCGGCCACGCGCTCGTCGCCCAGCCACACCTTCTCTGGGCCCCAGTCGACGTCGGCGGGCTCGTAGGCGTCCTCGCGACCGCCGCCGAAGCCAAACGTCTGAAACCCCATCGACTCGAGGGCCACGTTGCCGGTGAGGACCATGAGGTCGGCCCACGAGAGGCGGCGGCCGTACTTCTTCTTGATCGGCCACAGCAGGCGCCGCGCCTTGTCGAGGTTCACGTTGTCGGGCCAGCTGTTGAGCGGCGCGAACCGACTCGTGCCCGAGCCCGCCCCGCCGCGACCATCGGTCACGCGATACGTGCCGGCCCCGTGCCAAGCCATGCGGATCATCAGACCACCGTAGTGGCCATAGTCCGCGGGCCACCAGTCCTGCGAGGTGGTCAGTACCGCCTCGATGTCCTTCTTCACCGCGCCGAGATCGAGCTTCACGAACTCGGCCGCGTAGTCGAAGTCTTCGTCCATCGGGTCGCCCTTGGGGGCGTTCGCCGCGAGGACCCGCAGGTCGAGCCTATTCGGCCACCAGTCGTTCATGCACGGGGCGTATCGCCCTTCGGCGGGTGCGTCAACGGCACTTCGTGCGCCGCGGCCTCCGTCACCACCGCCGGCGCCGTCGCCAGCTCGCACCCCGGGTACGTGAACGAGAACCCATACCAGCGGGTCAGCAGCTGCATCGGCGGCTCGAGGGTGTCTTCCCAGCGCGCGAAGAGGACGCCGTCGACGGCACCGCGCTCGATCGTGAGCGGGCGCCCTTGCCACACGTCGCGCAGGCTCCCGCCCTTCTCCACGATGCCGAGCGGATAGAACTTCCCCGCCTTGCCCAGGATCACGCCCAGGCCGTTGACGAGCGCGTCGAGTCGCGGGTCGACGTCGTGGCTCATCGTCCTGCCAAATCCGGGGGGGATGAAGCCGCGCCCCTCGATCCCCCTGCGAAACACGAGCGAGAAGAACGTCTTCACGAGCGAGCGATAGCTCGAGCGGATGAGGGCGAGGTCGGGTGTCTCGCGCAAGGCGACCTCCACCGTGGTGATGCGGATCGCCCAGACCTCGAGCTCCCGCCCCTGCAGCGGGCCCTGGAAGCCCTCGCCCGTCATGTGGTCCCAGTAGGTTCGCGTCTCTTCGTCGGCCATCACGGCCAGTCCGTTGCTCACGCCGCACACGCCAAACCAGTGCACGGCTCCGTCGATCACCGGGGTTAGACCAACCCCGCTGTTGCACGCCGGTCAAAAGCTGATCAAGTACGGCAACCCACCCAGCTCGCCCTGCGCAATATGGTGATAGGACAGCTCGCGCATCACGAGCGCGCGCTTGTGTCCTCCTCGCTCGAAGACGAGCAGCTCGGTGGCCGGGGCCAACCCGACCGCCTCGAGCGACTCTCCCGCGTCGGGGGCTGGCCGCAGCGGCACGAACTGGAAGCCGCGCTTGCTAATGAACGCTCTACTTCGATCGATCCTCATGTCACCTCATCGGCGCCAATCTATCCCGAACACTCGCGGGAATCGAGGAGATACGGCTCGGTCTCGACCTCCCCACATGGGCGAAATCGAGCGGCCGCGTGGTCCCCCTTCGCGCGCATCCCCGGCGCATCATGTGGCGACGAATGATGCAGATACCCAGCGACCCGACCTCGACCCCAACCCACGCCGCGCCCCCCTGCGGTCCCGTCAACTCGTACAACGGCTGGGACCCGCTCGAGGAGGTCATCGTGGGCCGGCTCGAAGGTGCGACCATGCCCCCGGCCCATCCCTCGGTCACCTTCACCATGCCGCGGCTGAGCGCGCGGCTGTTTGGGCTGCTGGCGGGGCGTCGCTACCCCAAGGCGATCATCGAGCGAGGCACGCGTCAGCTCCGGCGTTTCATCGAGATCCTCGTCGCCGAGGGGGTGAAGGTGCGGCGCCCGGCGATCCTCGATGGCCATGTGCAGCACGCCACGCCGCACTGGAAGAGCCGTGGCTTCTGCACCGCCTGCCCCCGCGATGGCTTCCTCGTGGTGGGTGACGAGATCCTCGAGACGCCCATGGCCTGGCGCTCGCGCTTCTTCGAGAGCTACGCCTATCGCGATCTGTTCACCGAGTACTTCTCGCAGGGCGCGCGCTGGACCTCGGCGCCCAAGCCCCGGCTCACCGACGCGCTGTTCGACCCCAACTACCGGCCGCCGGCCCCCGGCGAGCCCATGCGCTACCTGCTCACCGAGCACGAGCCGGTCTTCGACGCCGCCGACTTCATCCGCTGCGGTCGCGACATCTTCGCGATGCGCTCCAACGTCACCAACGAGCTCGGGATCGAGTGGCTCCGCCGACACCTCGGCGACCGCTACCGGATCCACACGCTCGAGTTCCGCTGCCGCACGCCCATGCACATCGACTCCAGCTTCATGCCGCTCGCCCCGGGCAAGCTGCTGGTCAACCCCGACTACCTCGATGTCGAGAAGCTGCCCCCGTTGTTCGCTTCGTGGGACATCATGGTGGCGCCGCGACCGGTGCTCCCCAAGGGGCTCCTGTTCAAGCTGGGCTCGATGACCAGTGCGTGGATCAGCCTCAACGTCTTGATGCTCGACGAGCGCCGCGTGATCGTCGAAGCCAGCCAGGAGCCGCTCATCCGCATGCTGCGGGCCCACGGCTTCACCCCCATCCCCTGCGCGTTTACGGACTACCTGCCGTTCGGCGGCGGCTTCCACTGCGCCACCCTCGACATCCGCCGCCGCGGAGGCCTGCAGTCGTACTTCTGACGCGGGTCGAGCTCTCGTAGTACGTCGATGGGCATGGCCAACGCCGCGGGGCCAACGTACGTGCCCGTCCTGTACGCGCGTGGTAGCTTCCTCGGATGACCTCCCGACGATCGACTTCGTCGCTCGGCCGCTTGGCCGCTTCCGTCGGTTTCATGATCGGTCTCGCCGTCTCCGACGGATGTGGCGGAGGAGGGGGCGGATGCGGGGGCTGCGGTGTCTCCGACCAGGATTTCTGCGCCAACTGCTTCCCCGGAGAGAATGTCTACGGCTGCGACGTCCCAAGCTCCAACAGCCGGGTTTGCGCGATCGACGATGCAACCGCGTTGGGTCTGTGTCCCGCCGGCAGCAACGCGAAGCTGTTGGCGGTGTGTTCACAGACCCCACCAGGGACCGGAGGGCACGACGGACGTGGTGCCGACGGCGCCCAGGGGGTTACGGCCTCGACACCGCCGCCCGGGGTCGACGAGAGCGCGGGCGACAGCTCGGCGTCGGGTGGATAGCCGTGACGCACCGCCGTATCCGTGCCGTCGCCATCGTCGCAGTGCCGGCGTTCGTCGGCGCCTGCGCCGAGCCGCTGCCACCGCTGCGCTACGAGACCGAGCGGGCGGTGATCGGGACGGACTTCAGCGACCCGCTCTGCGGGTACGATCTGCCGTGGATCGACGAGCAGATCGAGTTCGTGGAGGGGGTGCTCGACGCTTCGTCCGCCGGGAAGATCGAGATCTACCTCTACCGTGACGCCCCCCCGTCCTGTGGCCACGAGGCGATCAGCGGTTGCTACGATCCAGAGCGTGACATTGTGATGTCGATGTGGTCGGCCCTCGATCACGAGATCGTTCACGCCGTGGCGAATGGGTTCGCGAACACCCGGCCATTTTGGAACGAAGGCGCCGCCGAAGCCCTCCGGCTCCACCGGCCCACCCGCCGCGGCTGGGTGCCGATCGAGACCAACGCGGCGGCCAACCACGGGAGCCACGTCGAGTATTTCGGCGCCGGGCACTTCACCCGCTGGCTGATCGAAAACCACGGAACCGCGGCACTCAAGCGCGTGCTCCAGGGCGAGTCGACAGACGAGGCCTTCGGCGGGTCGATCGAGACGCTCGCGGCTGCATATCACGCCGAAGTGCCGGAAGCGTATCCGAGCTGGGCGCCGTGCGACTATCCGCCACTGGCGTCGACCGGTCCCGAGCAGTGGGCGGAGGAGGTCGAGGTCACCTGCGAACGTTCCGACGTCACCCGATTCTCGGAGCGCAAGCGCACCCTGTTGCGAAGCGTGGAGCTTGCGGGCGGTCGCTACACGTTCGAGGTTCGCGGTATCGAGACGTGGGGTCAGATCCTCGGCTGCCTCGCCGAGCCTCTGTACGAGCCCGTGGGCTCGATGATGCACGGCGACACGATGAGCGAACTCGAACACTCGCTCACGGCCCCCGGCATCCGATTCGAAGCGGGCGTCGTGCACACCATCGAACTAACCCAAGGTCTGTACGAGATCGCCATCCCGGTCGAGGAAGACGGGGATCGGGTCGAGGTCTCGCTCGCGCGCATTGAGTGAGACCGCGGCTCGAATGGTTCGCGGCGGCGGTGCTCCGGCCCCTCACCAGGGACGGAGGATGCGAGCCGTCAAGGCGGCCTCGAGGACCGGCTCCGCGGTGGTCTACGTGAGGCCGGGCCAGTAGGCGCCCACGTCTCCCCCGTCGGGCCACCCCGTCGAGCCCCGAGGAGCGAGGCGGGGAGGCTCGCGACCCCGTCGCGCCGGGGGGGGCTGACCGCGCCGGGCTAGAAGCCGTAACGTGTCGTAGATTCGTCGACCCGCCGAGCGGCGGGTCGCCCACCCTACGCCGAGGTGCCCATGGACTCCGCCGAAATGATCGAAGCCTGCCTCGCCCACACGATCTACACGTGGTCTGCGACCGGCAAGGTCTCCCCGTGGCCGATCGAGCGCGCCGAGGGCGTGTACCTCTACGGTCCCGAAGGTCAGCGCTGGCTCGACTTCAACAGCCAGCTGATGAGCGTCAACATCGGCCACAGTCACCCGAAGGTGGTCGAGGCGATGAAGCGCGCTGCCGACGGCCTGCTCTACGTGTACCCGGGCACCGCAACCGAGGCGCGCGCACGGCTTGGCCGACGCCTCGCCGAGCTCGTGCCCGGCAACATCAACACGTTCTTCTTCACGCTCGGTGGAGCCGAGGCCAACGAGAACGCGCTCCGGGCCGCGCGCGCCTACACGGGTCGCAGCAAGGTGATGTCGCGCTACCGCAGCTACCACGGGGGCACCAGCGCGACCATGCAGATGACCGGTGACCCCCGCCGCTGGCCCAACGAGCCGGGCCCCCCGGGCTTCATCAAGGTCCTCGATCCCACTCCCTACGACTACAGCTTTGGCACCACCGACGCCGAGATCGTCGCGAACAATCTTCGCTACCTCGAAGAGGTGATCATGATGGAGGGCCCCGACACCATCGCGGCCATGTTCATCGAGACGGTCACCGGGACCAACGGGATCCTCGCGCCCCCCGAGGGCTACCTACCTGGGCTCCGCGCCCTGCTCGATCGCTACGGGATCCTGCTGGTCTGCGACGAGGTCATGGCCGGCTGGGGCCGCACCGGTCG
>JBFIJN010000400.1:0-8405 GCA_041600735.1 Nannocystaceae bacterium | reverse complement strand
TCGCCGAGGACCCCTCGCGCACCTACGACATGGGCGAGGCCGCATCCAAGGTCCGCGGCGCCACCTTCTACTTCGAGGGCGTGGCGAGCCGCGGCGACGTGATCGTCGAGTTCGAGCTCACCGGCCGCGACACCGTCGAGGTCGACCTCGACCTCAGCCAAGTGATGAACGGCGGGCCGCTTCGCATCAGCGCGGATGAGGCCTTCCCCGTCGACCTCACGCTCTCGAAGACCTACGACCGCTTCTTCGACGGCGTCGACTTCGCCAGCTACGAGACGGCCGAGGTCGAGGCCAACATCATGGCCGTGCTCGAGCTCGAGACCCGCGTCGCCTTCGGTACCCGCGTCGAGGCTCGCTAGGCTCGACCCGGCGCCGCGGCTTGCGGCAGCCCAGACCAGCACGAGACCAGCTCGAGACCAGCACGAGGCCCCCATGCGGGGCCTTTGCTCGTTTCTGGGCGCTGGGCGGCGGCCCACGAGCGGGTGCGGCCCGCGGGCTTTGGCTCGCCGCCGGCGGTTGATAGTAGGATTCCCTCGGTGCCCAACTGCGCCCATTGCGGGGCTCTCGTGCCCTCCGGAGCGCGGCAGTGCCTGGGCTGTGGCGTCACGCTCAGCGGCCGCGAGCACGCCACGCTGCCCGGACCGGGCTACAGCGTCGCGCCGCTCGCCAACGATCCGATGATCGGGCGCTCGATCATCGATCAGTTCGTCGTCACGGCGAAGCTCGGTGAGGGCGGAATGGGCGGGGTGTACCTCGCCGACCAACCCACGGTCGGGCGCACGGCCGTCATCAAGGTGATCCATCCGTGGCTGTCGAAGGACCCGGGGATCGCGGCTCGCTTCGCGACCGAGGCCCGCGCGGCGGCTCGCCTGCAGAATCCCCACATCGTCGCGATCTACAACTACGGCAAGCTCCCCGACGGGACCCTGTTCCTCGCAATGGAGCACATCCGCGGCAACACGCTGGCTCAGACCCTCCAGAGCCAGGGTCGCATGGAGCCCTCGCGTGCGGTCAACATCGCCACGCAGTGCTGCGAGGCGCTGGCCGAGGCTCATCGCCAGGGCGTGGTGCACCGCGACGTCAAGCCCTCGAACATCATGCTGCAGGCGCGCCACCAAGGCCCGGGGTTCGTGAAGATGGTCGACTTCGGGGTCGCGACGATCGACGATCGCGAGACGCCACCCGGGCGCACGCCCGCCGGCACGCCCTGCTACATGTCCCCGGAGCAGCTCACGGGACAGGCGGTAGACGGGCGCAGCGACGTGTACTCGCTCGCCGTGGTGATCTACGAGATGTTGGTCGGCCAGCCGCCATTCCTCGCGTCGAGCCCCGAGGAGTACGCGCGGCTGCACCGCGAGATCCCGCCGCCCGCCCCGAGTGCCATCGCCCCCGAGTTCCCCATGCCGGCCGCGCTCGAGGCCTGCCTGATGCGCGCCCTGGCCAAGCAGCCTCACGCGCGGCCGCAGACCGCCGAGCGCTTCGCCGATGAGCTGTGGAGCGCCATCATGGCCACCGCGACGGCCGAGACCGATGCGCAGTCCTATACCCTGCCGCCGCGAGGACGGCGTCGGGCGGGCTCGCTGGTCGCCGGCGTGGTGCTGCTCGGAGTGGGCGCCACCGGAGTGTTCGTGGGCGTCGAGCGATGGCGTGAGCGACACCCTCCAACCACGGTCGCGCCCTCGCTCGCACCGCCCGCCGCGGCCGCGACGACCCCGGCCGCGCCGGATCTGGTGAAAGAGGCGCTGCTGCGCCAGAGCGTGGTCGAGCTCGAGGCCGAGCTCGAGCGCGTGGCGGTGCTGCGGGGTCACGACGCGGCCGCGGTCAACAGCGCGATGACGAGCTACGATCGAGCTGCGCGCCAGGTCGCGGCGGGTCGCGATCCGGATGCTCACCGTCGCGCGGTGCTCACCGACCTGATCCTGGGGTGGGCGCGGGCGCCCGCGCTCACGAGCGCGGGCTCTTCGATCGCCACGCTCGAGGCGGTGTTCCTGCGCATGAACAGCCCGCTCGACGTGCAGGAGCGCCGCCGCATGCTGCACGAGCTCAAGAATCGCGAGGGCGCGAGCGGCGACTCGATCCGCGCGCGCCTGCTGGCGTGGATCGAGCTGCACGGCCTCGACTACATCACGGGGGACCCCGGCGCCGAGCTGGTCCTCGAAGACGAACCCGTCACTGCACCCGAGTTGCCACGATGAAAGACAGCGATCCCACCAAGAGCCCCAACGCTCCAGCCGAACAAGCGTCTGCGGCGCAGGCTTCGGCCTCGACCGATACGCGGATCGTCGTGGAGGACGACCGCACGGGCATGCACCCGGCGAGCGTGCGACGAGCGGTGCTCGATCACCTGCTCTACACGGCCATGAAGGCACCGAGCTCGGCCACCGCGCTCGACATCTACAAGGCCACCGCGCACGCGGTCCGCGATCGTCTGGTGCAGCGCTGGATCCGAACCCAGCGCCAGTACACGGAGCACGACGTCAAGCGCGTCTACTACCTCTCGGCCGAGTTCCTGATGGGCCGCTTCCTCGGCCACAACCTCATCAGCCTGGGTCTCTACGACATGGCGCGCAGCCTGCTCAAGAGCTACGGCGTGGATCTGCACGACGTGCTCGAGCAAGAGCACGACCCCGGCCTCGGCAACGGCGGCCTCGGTCGCCTGGCCGCGTGCTTCCTCGACTCGATGGCCACGATGGGGCTACCTGGCTACGGCTACGGGATCCGCTACGAGTACGGGATCTTCATGCAGGAGCTCCACGACGGCTACCAGGTGGAGCGCGGCGACGCATGGCTCGTGCAGGGCACGCCCTGGGAGATCCCGCGCCACGAGTACACGGTGACGGTGCCGCTCTACGGTCGCGTGGAGGAGCGCGTCGATGAAGACGGCGGGCTGCGGGTCAAGTGGGTCGACACCGAGAAGGTGCTGGGCGTGCCCTACGACACCCCGGTGGCCGGCTACGGGAACAACACGGTCAACACGCTGCGGCTGTGGGCCGCGCGCGCGACCAAGGAGTTCAACTTCTCGGTGTTCAACGACGGTGACTACCGTCGCGCGGTCGAGGAGAAGTCGATCAGCGAGACGATCTCGAAGGTGCTCTACCCCAACGACGACTCGGCCGAGGGTCGCGAGCTACGCCTCAAGCAGCAGTACTTCTTCGTGTGCTGCTCGATCCAGGACATCATTCGCCGCTACCACAAGAGCCGCGGCAACAACAGCTTCGAGGGCTTCCCCGAGAAGGTCGCGATCCAGCTCAACGACACCCACCCCGCGATCACGGTGGCCGAGCTGATGCGGGTGCTGATCGACCGGGAGCAGCTCAGCTGGGAGCGAGCGTGGGCGATCACCGAGAAGACGATCGCATTCACCAATCACACGCTCCTGCCCGAGGCGCTCGAGACCTGGCCGGTGGCGATGTTCGAGCGGCTGCTGCCGCGGCACCTCGGCATCATCTACGAGATCAACCGTCGCTTCCTGCGGCAGGTGCAGATCCACTCGCCGCTCGACGAAGCCCGACTCGAGCGCATGTCGATCGTGGCCGGTGAAGAGGGCAGCAAGAAGCTCCGCATGGCGCACCTGGCCGTGGTCGGCTCGCACAGCGTGAACGGCGTGGCCAAGCTCCACACCGACCTCGTGCGCAGCCAGCTGCTGCCGGATTTCGCCGAGCTGTGGCCGAACAAGTTCAACAACAAGACCAACGGGGTCACGCCGCGGCGCTGGATCATGCAGGCAAATCCGCGCCTCACCGAGGTGATCACGCGGCGGCTCGGGCCGGGCTGGATCAACGATCTGGACCGGCTCGAGGGCATCGAGCCGCTGCGCGACGACCCAGACTTCTTGCACATCCTTCAGACGATCAAGCGTCAGAACAAGCTCGACTTCGCGCGCTTGATCCACGACCGCACCGGAGTCGAGGTCGATCCCGACTCGCTGTTCGACGTGCACGTCAAGCGGCTGCACGAGTACAAGCGACAGCTGCTCAACTGCCTGCACATCATCGCGCTCTACCAGGCGCTCAAGGCCGATCCCTCGATCGAGCGGGTCAACCGCACGTTCATCTTCGGGGGCAAGGCCGCCCCCGGCTACGCGATGGCCAAGCTGCACATCAAGCTCATCAACGACGTGGCGGCCACCATCAACGCCGACCCGGCGATGCGCGGGCGGCTCAAGCTGGTGTTCCTGCCCAACTACGGGGTCTCGATGGCGGAGACGATCATCCCCGGGACCGACGTGAGCGAGCAGATCTCGATGGCCGGCAAGGAGGCCTCGGGCACCGGCAACATGAAGTTCGCCATGAACGGCGCGCTCACGGTGGGCACGCTCGACGGGGCCAACATCGAGATCCGCGACGCGGTGGGGGCGGACAACTTCTTCTTGTTCGGGCTCGACGCGCCCGGCGTGGCCGAGCTCAAGCGACAGGGCTACCAGCCCGCCCACTACATCGAGCGCAGCGACCGACTGCGCGGGGCGCTCGACCTCATCACCTCGGGCTTCTTCAGCCCGGACGAGCACGGGCGCTTCGAGACCGTGGTGCGCGGGCTGTGGACCACCGACCCCTACCTCGTGTGCGCCGACTTCGAGAGCTACTGGGAGTGCCACGAGCGCGTGGACGCGGCCTACCGCGACCTCGATGGGTGGACGCGCATGGTGGTGAGCAACCTGGCCAACATGGGGCAGTTCTCGAGCGATCGCTCGATCCGCCAGTACGCCGAGGAAATCTGGGGGGTGAAGCCGCTCGAGATCTCGATGGAGGGCGGGAACATCATCGAGGAGGCCTGAGCCGCCGAACGCGATCTCGCGCGCTCGAGCAGCTCGGGATGACGAAGGCGGAGCGCATGTCCGAGATCGCATTCACGTCTGCGCTGGGACCCGAGCACAAGGACGAGCTCGAGCGCTTGCTGTTCTTCAACGGCAACCAGGCCAAGGTCTCCGCCACGGTGACGCTCGTCGCCGAGCGCTACGGCGTCCCGCGCATCCACGGCGACGACGAGCGCCTCCGCATCGAGCTCGAGTCGCAGCCAACGCAGAGCTTGTTCGCCGTGCGGCGCACGGGCGACACGACGGCACCGGTGGGTGTCGTGGTGTACACGCGCGAGGAGGACGCGCTGGTGGTGTTGTTCCTAGCGGTCCACGAGCACTACTCGAGCCGCGGCCCCAACGCGGACCAGCGGCTGGTCATGCGGATCAGCCACCAGCTCCAGGCCATCGCACGGCGCGTGCGGGGCGTCTCCTCCCTGGTGCTGTTCATCGGGCGTCCAGCCCCCACGCGCATCACGGTGAAGCGGCCCAGGCCACCGAGCGCCCGAGTGCGGTCTTAGCGGGCGCGCGAAAACCGGAGTATGATCCCGCGTCCAGGTGAAAGTCGACGCCAAGCAGCTGCTCAGGTACGCGCGCGCGCGGTTGTGGGACCAGACCCAGTGGCCCGACCCGGAGGTCATCTACCGGCGCAACGGGATCTTCGGCGTGGTCGCGCTGCTGCGCCAGACCTGGGACCCGCGGCTCATCAAGGAGCTGCTGATCCGCTTCGGCGCCGACATCCACCCCGACTGCTGGCCGATCGGCCCCCACATCACCGTGCACGAGTGCCCCAACGGGTTTGGGAACCTGAGCGTCGGCTCGCACACGCACATCGGCAAGGAGGTCTTCATCGACCTCACCGATCGGCTCATCATCGAGGACAGCGTCTCGGTCGGGATGCGCGCGATCCTGCTGACCCACATCAACATGGGCCACGACTATCCCAACAAGCCACTGGCGCGCCTCTACCCGATGAAGAAGCGGCCCACGATCCTGCGGCGCGGCTGCTCGATCGGCGCGGGAGCGATCATTGCCTGCGGGGTGGAGGTAGGCGAGGACTCCGTGGTCAACGCGGGGGTGGTCGTCGATCGTGACGTCCCCGCGCGTACGGTGGTCAACAGCAGCCGGCAGCGGGCCGACATCCGCATCTCCGACCGCTTCTTCACCCCCAAGGAACCAGGTCCCGGCACGGGGTCCAACGACGGCAAGCCCTAGCCGCCCGCGCTCCCTCGCGCGCATTTCCCGGCTTGTCTGGGGTTCTCCCCAGGTGTAAGCATCAGCAGGTGACGAAGGCGGAGTTCATCAAGGAGTTGGCGGAAGCGTTGATGGTCTCGCCCGAGGAGCTCACGCCCGAGGTGAAGCTGTCGAAGTTCGAGGCCTGGGACTCGACGGCGGTGCTCAACCTGGTGGTGCTGCTCGACGAGCAGGGCGTGAAGGTCCAAGAAGAGAAGATTCCCGACTGCCAGACCGTGCAAGACGTGCTGGATCTGGCGGGCATCGGCCTCACGTGAGCGCCCGCCAGCCCCGCTAGGAGCCCGATGAGACTCGCTGGAATCGCGGCCTGCGTGCCGAAGAACAAGGTCCGCACCGACGTCGCGCACGCGAAGTTCAAGGCGTTCGACGTCGATCGGATCATCGGCAACACGGGCGTGGTCGAGAAGCGAGAGGCCGAGCCGGGCGTCACCGCCACCGACCTCTGCATCGAGGCCGCCAAGCCGCTCATCGAGCAGCTCGGCTGGGCCCCCGAGACGATCGACGCGGTGATCCTGGTGACGTCGTCGCCCGACTACATCATGCCCGCGAGCGCGCACCTCGTGCACCACGCGCTCGGCCTCGCGCCGCGCTGCCTGGCCTTCGACATCAACCTCGGTTGCTCGGGGTTCACCCACGGCCTCATCGTGGTCGACAGCCTCATCGCCGCGGGCCTGGTGAAGCGGGTGCTGCTGCTGTCGGGCGACATGACCTCCAGCACGTTTCGCCCGCGCATCGCCGAGGTCGAGCACCGCCCCGATCTCGCCAATGCGATCCTGTTCGGCGACGCGGGCACCGCGACCGCGCTCACGACCGCGCCCACGAGCGAAGGCGACCAGCTCCGCGCCAAGACCTTCGGCGCCGACGGTAGCGGGGCACGGCTCATCATGGTGCCGGGCGGGGGCAACCGCGAGTACTGGGGGCCCGCCCTGTTCGAGCGAAGGGTCGACGAGCACGACGAGGAGCGGCGCCCCATCGACCTGGTGCTGCGCGGGCCCGAGATCCTCACCTTCACGATGAAGCGGGTGCCGGCGCTGCTCAAGGAGGTGCTCGCCGAGGCGAGCTGGAGCGTCGACGAGGTCGACTCGTTCGTGCTGCACCAGGCCAACAAATTCATGCTGGACTTCTTGGCCCGCCGCATGAAATTGCCCACCGACAAGGTGCCGATGACGATCGAGGAGTTTGGTAACACCTCGGCCGCCTCGATCCCGCTCACGATGGTGGCGCGCTGCCAGGCGCTGATGAAGCCGCGCACCAAGTGGGTGATGATGGGCTTTGGCGTGGGGCTCTCGTGGTCGGGGGTCGCAATCGAGACCGAGGACGTGCTGTCGCTGCCACTCATCGAGATCTGACCCCATGCGGACTTCGTCGATCCATCGCCGTGCCTGGCTCGCCCTGTGGCTCGTGACCGCCTGCGCGTCCTCGGGTGGTGAGGGCGGCTCCACCGCCACGCTCGGATCGTTCGACGACGACGCGGGGGTCACCACCGACACCCCGCCGGGCACGACGACCGGGCCCACCACCGCCACCTCGACCAGCTCGAGCAGCAGCACCTCCGCCGATTCCACCGCCGATGACGGTCCCCCTTCGTTCGACGTGGGCACGGGCAACACCACCGGTGAGCCCTGCACGCCGGTGGCCCCGGAGGAGCTCACCTGCGACGGTATCGACGACGACTGCAACGGCTTCATCGACGACATCGACGAGGGCATGGACGGGATCTGCGACTGCCTCGCGATCGCACTCGTCGGCACCCCGGGTGGGCTCGCGGCCTCGCAGTTCGAGCAGTGGCTCATCGACCGGGGCACGAGCGCCGAGCGCATCAACCCTGCGCTCGTCGACGCGGCCGTGCTCTCCGCCTACGACGTGGTGATCCTCGATCAGCTCACCCGCGAGTACACCCCCGCCGAGGCCGCAGCCTTCGACGCGTGGGTGAGCGCGGGCGGCGGCCTGATGGCGATGACCGGCCACACCGCGAGCCCCGTGAGCGCGCAGCAGTGGCCCAACGGCATCCTCGGACCGATGGGGCTCGAGTACCAGGGCCCGCTGCGCGACGGTCCCGTCACCGATTTCGTGCCGCACCCCATCACGGTGGGGCTCACCTCGGTCACGTTCCTCGGCGGCTTCGAGGTCGTGGCCACGATCCCCGGCCAGAGCGACGTGATCGCACGACTGCCGGGGATGCAGCCCGCCGCGCAGGGCCAGGTGCGCGGCGCCGGCAAGGTGTTCGTGTGGGGCGACGAGTGGATCGAGTACGACTCCGAGTGGCAGGCGCTGCCGGAGATCACCCAGCTGTGGACCAACATCTTCGAGTGGCTCACGCCGGCGGATGTCTGCTCGCTGCCGGAGGGGTGACGCGGCG
>JBFIJN010000399.1:0-8432 GCA_041600735.1 Nannocystaceae bacterium | reverse complement strand
TCTGCGGCTGCGGCACCACATACGACTGGCCCACGATCTCGCGGATCTCGACCCCGGGACCGGTGGTGAGAGTGAGGGTGAGCTCGTTCGCCGCGATCCCCTGCAGCCTGGCGTTCTCCTCGCGAAACAGCCCCACGAGCTCGCTCGGCGCCTCGAGGAAGTGAAACGTGCCCCCGGTCTGCTGGGCCAGCGAAGACAGCAGGGTCTCGTCGTAGTCGAGGCCGAACCCGATCGCGGTCACCGTGATCCCGGCCGAGGCCGCCTGGGACACGATCGTGGGGGTTGCGGAGGTGTCGTTGGGCACGCCATCGCTCAGCAGCACGATCCGCGTGACCCGTCCCTCGCCCGAGTGGGGTAGCAGGTCCGAGAGCGCCAGCTGTAGGCCCCCGGCGAGGTCGGTGGTGCCGCGGGCCTCGAGCGCTGCAATCTTCTCGAGCGCCTCCTCGCGTGCATCATCGTCGACCTCGACGCTCTCCACCACGAGCACTGGCTTGGAATCGAACGTGACCATCGTGAGCCGATCGCCGTCTTGCAGCGCGCCGACGAGCTCGGCGGCGGCGGCCCGAGCCGCCTCGATCGCGTCACCATCCATCGAGGCCGAGGTATCGAGCACCAGCGCCACGTTCACGGGCGGACGCACCTCGTCGGGGCCCTCGTCCACGCGCACGCGCAGCACCGCCCACAGCTCGGTGCCCACGTCGGCCGGAACGATCTCGCGTGACTGCTCACTGGTCAGGCTCACCAGATCGAGCGGCTCGAGCGGCTCCGCGCGCCACCACGAGCACGTCGCAGCCCCCGCCAAGCCCACGAACCCCATGCCAAAGAACGCGCGTCGCTTCATGATTCTCGCCCTCGCCTGGCCGCTCCCGGGTGACCAGGGGAGCGGCGGTGGGCCTCCAACGCACGACGCTGGGGATCGTTTTCGACTATTTCGCGGCCACCCAGAAGCTGGACAGCATGGTGTCGTCGAGGCTCGCGACCACCTTCCACGGGGCATTGGGCACATCGACCGCGAGCACCTGACCCGTGAGCGCGCACTGAGCCAGCAGCTCGTCCTCGAGCACCTTGCCTCGCGCCGCATCGCAGGTCGGCCCGGCCTTGGCATCCGCGGGTGCGCTCGCCGCCGCGGCCTCGGACGGGGGCTTGGGGTCGCGATCGCAGGCGGGCATCAGCGTGAGCAGGGCGACCAAGGGACAGCAGCAGGTGCTTGGGCGGCGCATGAGGGACTCGTGCCACACGCTACCACCCGGTCGTGGCTCGCGCGGGATCGTGTCGCGTAGCCCGTGGCTCGTCGTACCCTCGGCCCGATGCCCGAGTTCGATGCGGTCGAGGCCAAGATCCTGCGCAGCGCGATCACTCGCTTCCAGCAGGCCATGCAGGCCGAGCTCGCCGTGCCCATTCGCGCGCAGCTCCGCGACTACCAGCCCGCCGAGCTCACCGAGCTCGATCAAGAGCTCGCGCTCGTCGCCCGCCAGCTCGGCAGCGGTGACGCGCCGTTCGTCGTGCACGACATCCACGCGCGGCTGCTCAAGGCGGTGGTGGCCCACCAGCGTCGCGCGCTCGCCTCGGAGATCGACGAGCCCCGCCGCCGCACCGGCCACCGCGAGGCGATCCGCTACCTCGAGAAGGAGCTGCGCCTGCTCGACGACGTGGTCAACGCGCCGTGGTTCTCGGCGGTGGCGCCCGCCCGCCTGCCGCGGCTCACCGACTACCTCTCGCTGCGCTTCGCGGAGCAGGCGCTGGCCCAGGGGCAAGAGTCGGGCTACGAGCTCGCGCCGCGCAGCTACGACGAGAAGTTCCACATCCTCGAGGCGCCCGCGCTGTTCGTCCCCGACCTGACCGCGTACCGTCGCCGCTGCGGGCTGCGGCACGTCTCGATCTGCGTGGTCTACCTCGACATCGACGACTTCAAGGGGTTCAACACCCGCTACGGCGAGACCCGCATCGATCGAGATCTACTGCCCGCGTTCATGGAGCTGCTCGAGGCCCACACCTTCGCGCATGGGCACGCGTACCGCTTCGGCGGCGACGAGTACGTGGTGCTGCTGCCCAACTACTCGTGCGCGGACGCGGTGCGGCTCGTGCGGGCGTTCCAGCTTGCGCTGCGCGAGCTCGCGCTGGTTGGCATCGAGACCCTGCCCACGATCTCCGCCGGGATCTGCCCGGTGGGGCCCGATTGCATCCTCACCGATCGCGAGGTGCTCGAGCGCGCGAATCGGGCCAAGAACCACGCCAAGGCCCACGGCAAGGACCGCGTGGCGTGGTTCGTAGGTGAGCTGTACCGGGATGATCAGCTCGAGCTCGGCGAGGCCGCCGAGCCCCGCTGATCCGAGCTGATCCGAGCCGCGCTACGAGTCCCAGAACGTCTCGATGTCGAGCACCACCACGACCCGCTCGTCGCGGAACAGCAGCACATGGCTGTCGTAGAACGTGTGGCAGTTCTGGCACGGCACCTCGTCGCTGGCGCGGCCCACGTCGAAGGTGGTGCCGAGGCCGAGGTCGGCGATCACGTCGTTGAGCAGCGCCTGCGCGCCCGCGGACACGCCCGGTAGCGCGTTGCTGGCCTCCCGCTCGAGCCACGGCCCGCCGTACGCGAGCGGAGCCGACGCGAGCACCTCGCCCATCACGTCGCCGAGCAGCGTGGGCGCCATCCCGGGCGCATAGCCGTACACCCGCAGGTAGTGACTGCAGCCGTCGTAGCACGCCGCATCGAGCGCCGCGATCGCGGCGGCCCAGTCGGCCTCGTCGCCGGGATCGACCTCGAGCTCGGAGAGCGCCGGCGCGACATCGTAGAGCGCGTCGCACTCGGGCTGCACATGGTCGGCGAGCCCTGCGATCCCGAGCGCGCACACCGGCGCGGACGCCTGGTTGCACAGCAGGCCCTGATAGCCGAGCGTGGGATCGAGATAGCCCGGCAGCCCCGCCGCGCTGAAGTACGCGGTCGACGGATAGCTGGCGTGGCTCGCCTCGAGGCAGCTCGGCAGCAGGTCAGCCTTGAACGGCCCCCAGCCGAGCTCGCCCTGCCCGCCCGGCTGCGGCGTGGCGGCGTACTCCACGTAGCGCAGGCACTGCGCGATCGCATCGTCGAGCTCGGGCTCGCACGCGGCCGCGGGCACGGACTCGGGCACCCAGCCCTCGTTGATCGCATAGTTCTGGATCTTCCACAGGTTGGCTTCACCGAGCCAGTAGAGCGAGTCGAGCTCCGCGATGCTGTCGATGTAGTCGTCGTCGGCGGTACCGAGCACCGTGTCGGCGCCCGCCCGGTGCGCGATGATGCTGGTGGCCGAGCGCCGGTCGAGCGCGACGTCGACATCGAGCGCGGTGAAGCCGAGCTCGTTGGACACCCTCAGCATGCCGTAGGCCGTGGGCGTGCCCTCGGCCGGGAGCGGGGCGGGGGCCGCCCGGTCGTCCTCGAGCTCGAGCTCGAGCTCGCCCTCTGGCTCGGCGATGCAGCCCGCCGCGAGCAGCCCGAGCAGCCCGGTGAGGCAGGCGATGGAGGCACGAGAAGTGGGGAAATTGAGTCGTCGATCTCGCATGATGACAGGCCATTCCGCGCGACCGCGGAGCGGCGCGCTTTCACATCGGGTGGCCGCGCTCGGGCGTCGCGATCGTCGTGTCGACCGCGAGGCGCCGTCCGGCGGAACCCGAGACTTGCCACGACGATCCCCCGGTTTCAAGCGCCGGGATCGTGAGAACAAGCGCAGCTCGACCTCGCCCGTCGCGACCTCGCGCCTTGCGATCCCGCGCCTACTTGAACGGTCGCCCCTCGCGGGCGTAGGCCGCGGCCGAGCTGAACAGGTTGACCGCCATCAAGCTGGTCTCGCTCTTCGCCCGACGCTCGTAGATCTCGGCGACCCGGTGCGCCAGCTCGCCGTCCTCGGGTGCGGCCTCGAGCGCGTAGTCGGCGAGGTGACAGGCGGTGCGCAGGTCACCGGCGGCCACCAGTGCCTCGGCGCGGGCCAGCAGCTTGCGCGGACCGCCGGCCAGCGCACAGACCTCGTCGGCCACGCGACTGCGCGGCGCGGGCTTGAGCTCGCTGGGCCGGCCGCTCCACCAGCCGCCGTAGTAGCGGATCACGTTGCGCACGATGAACTCCGCCTCGTCGTACACCGGCTGGAGCCACGGGGCATTGCGCACGGGCAGCCGCACGCGGTGCACGATGTCCACGTGCGGCGGCGAGCCGGCATCGAGCGCATCGAGCGTGCGCTCGACGATCGTCTCGAGCAGCTCGGCCGTCTCCTCGAGCATGCGCCGGATCTTCTTCGCGTTGCGCACCACCGGCCCGCCATGCCCCGGACACAGGCTCTCGGCCTCGAGCGCCGCCATGGCCCGCAGCCCCGCCGCCCAGTCCCACGGGTAGCGCTGCACCTTCTGCGGGTTGCCGGCATTGGGCACGGCCCAGATGAACAAGTCCCCCGGGCACAGCACCCCGCGGTCTGGACACCACACGAAGCTGTGATCGTCGGTCTCGCCGCGGCAGTGGTGCACCTCGAAGCGCACGCCGCCCACCGTCAGGTCATGGCGGTCCTCATAGAGTGTGTCGGGCACGATGGCCGGCGCGCCGAAGCGGTCGAGCTCGGCCTCGTTCATGTCGACGGTGCCGCCAAACTGTCGTGCATTGATCGCGTGGTTGTGCCCCGCGGTGCGCGCGTAGCGAGCGAAGCGGTCCGGCATGGCCCGGTGCGCCACGACCCGCGGCGGTGCCTGCCCCTGGCGCAAGAACGACGAGAGCCCAAATGCATGGTCCACGTGTCCCTGGGTGAAGATCGCGGTGTGGACCGGCGCGGTGGTGCAGCGCCGCAGCATCTCGTCGAGCGCGGGGGCCAGCCGCGCGAGCCCCGAGTCCACCAGCACCAGGCCTTCGTCGGTGTCGAACCCGGTGACGCCGCTGAAGAACGAGACGAACCAAGTGCGCGGAGCAACCTCCACCGGACCGCCCGACCAGAAGAACTTGGCGTCGTCCGGGGACTCGCCATAGTGCTCGTTCATCTTCTGGAACATGCCGACGGTCATGCGTACGCTCTCATGCGTCATCGCCGGCCCGCGGTCGACCAGCTCGGAGGCTTGCGCCAGCTCCAAGGTGTCCCCCAAGGGGTGCGGTGCGCCCCGCGACCGAAGTCTGGGAGCCCGGCGTGGAATGCGTCAAGCGAAAAAGCGGCGCGAAGGACCCTCTGCCCCCCGCCCGCCCATGTGGTGAGCATCGTTCACCTTTGGCGGCGACGGTGATTCAGTGTAGGTTCAAGCCTTCCATCTCCGAGGAGCGCGGGAAAATGCGAATGCTTGTATGTGCTACCGGGCTCGTGATTGGGCTCTCCGCGTGTGACACGGGTCAACCAAAGCCCGAGCCACCGCCCAAGACCAAGAGCCTCAGCGAGCTCAAGCAGACGACCAAGACCGACATGACTCCCGAGGAGCTCGCGGAGGCGCGTCGCAAGGCCGGCTTCGCCGACAAGGACGAGCTCGCCGAGGAGAACATCGCGGCGATGCGCAAGGGCGAGCGCGAGTACGTGAAGACCCGCCTCGCCGAGCACCGCACGATGCTCGCGAGCGTGCGCGGCCTCGTCGATCGCGTCGAGAAGGAAGCCCCCAAGTGGGCGAAGGCCAAGGACCCCGCCAAGGCGGTCGAGAAATTCGCCGAGGGCTACAAAGAAGAGGTCAAGGCGGTCGACGAGGTCTACAAGAAGCTCATGGAGGGCGGCGGCGCGCAGATCGACGTGCAGGCCAAGCTCGTGGGAGCGTTCCGCTCGTTCGAGATCCTCAACGGTGACATCGGGCCCGAGCTCGCCGCCGAGGAGGGCTTCGCCACCGCGCTCACCGAGCTGCGCAAGGAGCTCGACGACATCGACAAGGAGCTCGCGGCGATCGAGCAGGATGAGTCGCTCAAGATCGACGAGAGCTACGTCCCCGAGCCCGACCCCAAGGCCAAGAAGCCGAAGTGATGCCCCGCGCCCGCTTCCCGCAACGGAGCGGGCGCGTTGCCTCTGTGGCGGCTTTGCGGCAGTATCGGTAACCCTCCCCCGGCGAGTGCCGTCCCCCCACGCGGCGCGGCGCCCGAGCGGGCTCCCGTAGGCCGCAGGTCTCGTGAACAGCGTCCTTCGCTTCACCTACCGCTACATGCGGCGGAACATCCCCCAGTACCTGCTGGGTGGACTGATGCTGTTCGCCACCAACTACGTGGTGGTGCGGATCCCCGCGATCATCGGCGAGGCGCTCAACGTGCTCGAGGCGGGCGGCGCGGCGGCCCTTCGCGACAGCCGCAGCCTCGCGGTCGAGCTGGTGGTGCTGGGCCTGGTGGTCATCGTCGCCCGCACGCTCTCGCGCGTGCTGTTCTTCAACCCCGGGCGCGACATCGAGTACCGCCTGGGCGTCGACATCTTCGGCCACCTGCTCTCGATGCAGCGGCCGTTCTACATGCGACACAAGGTCGGCGAGCTCGCGAGCATCGCCACCAACGACACCACCGCCGTGCGCTTGTTGGTGGGCTTCGCCGGCCTGCAGGTGTGCAACGTGGCCGTGGCGATCCCGCTGCACCTCTATCAGATGTGGAGCACCGACCCCGTGCTCATGCTGTGGTGCCTGGCGCCGGTCGGTCTCGGCGCCTTGTACATGCGGTGGACGGTCAAGCGCTTCTTCGGAATGATCCGCGAGTCGATGCAGCTGCTCGCGCGGCTCTCCGACCGCGTGCTCGAGACCTACACCGGGATCGGCACCGTGCGCGCGCACGCGGTCGAGACCGCCGCGCTCGAGCGCTTCGAGGAGCGCAACCACGAGTACCTGAAGCTCCAGCTGCGGGTGGCCTCGCTGCGCTCGTTCAGCATGCCCGTGCTCGGCGTCTCGGGCATGGTGGCCGCCGCGATCGTGCTGTGGGTGGGCGGCCAGCGGGTGATCGACGACGAGCTCCCCATCGGCAGCCTGGCCACGTTCACCGCGCTGCTGCTCTCGCTGGTCGGGATCCTGATGGCGCTGGCCTGGGTGCTCGCCGCGGTCTCGCGCGGCATCGTCTCGCTGCGTCGCATCGAAGACGTGATGCTCGAGCCGCACGGCCTGCCCAACGTGGACGATCACGAGGAGATCGTCGACCCGCCGCGGCTCGAGCTGCGCTCGCTCTCCTTCACCTATCCCGACGCCGAGCACGACGCGCCCGCGCTGCAAGACATCACCGCGACCGTCGAGCCGGGCCACACCCTCGGCATCTTCGGCAAGACCGGCTCGGGCAAGACCACGCTCATCAACCTGCTGGCGCGCGTACACACCCCCGCGCCGGGCACCGTGCTCCTCGACGGCCACGATGCGACGGCGCTCGATCTGCACGCGTTTCGCGAGGCCATGGCCGTGGTGCCCCAGTCGCCGTTCTTGTTCTCCACCACGCTGCGCGAGAACGTGCGGCTGTCCGAGGCCAACCCGTGGAAGGATCGCGGGGCCGAGGGCGAGCCCGATGATCCGCGCCTCACCGAGGTGCTGGCGGCCGCCTGTCTCGAGGAAGACGTGCGGCAGCTACCGCAGGGCCTGGCCACGGTCGTGGGCGAGCGCGGGGTGATGCTCTCGGGCGGGCAGCGGCAGCGCGCCTCGCTCGCGCGCGCGCTCTACCGCGCGCGACCCGTACTGCTGCTCGATGACGTGCTCTCGGCCGTCGACCAGGGCACCGAGGTGCGGCTCGTGCAGGCGATCCGCGATCTGCGGGGCGGCGCGGTCACCGAGCGCCCGCCCACCACCATCATCGTGTCGCACCGCACCAGCGTGCTCGAGCATGCCGACGAGATCTTGGTCCTCGACCAGGGCCGCGTGATCGAGCGAGGCACCCACGCCCAGCTCGTGGCCGCCGGCGGCGTGTATGCCGAGACCCATCGCCACCAGGGCTCGTCCGACGACCCGGGCTCGTCGGGAGGCTCGCCATGAGCGAAGAGACCACCACCAGCGGCAGTGTCAGCAGCGTCGCGTTGCTGCGCCGCTTCTGGAGCTTTGGTCGCCCGCACAAGCGCTGGATCGGCCTGGGGCTCACGCTCATCCCGCTCGTCGCGGGCCTGTCCACGCTGCGACCGCTGCTCGTCAAGCACGCGGTCGACACCAGCATCCCCCAGAGCGACGGGCTCGGCCTGCGGGTGCTCGCGATGGTGTTCTTGGCCGCCGTGATCGCCGAGTTCCTGTGCTCGGCCGCCCAGGTCTACGCGCTCCAGCGGGCCGGCATCGCCATCATCTACGACGTGCGGCGCGCCGTGTTCTCCCACGTGCTGCGGCTGCCCGCGCGCTACTTCGATCACACCGCGCTCGGCAGCCTGCTCACCCGCACCACGTCCGATGTCGAGGCGCTGAGCGAGACGCTCTCGTTCGGGGTGTTCACCATCCTCACCGACATCGTGATGATCACCTCGGTGCTGGCCGCGATGTTCTGGCTGAGCCCCAAGCTCACCATCATCACGCTCACCGTGGCGCCG
>JBFIJN010000398.1:0-8476 GCA_041600735.1 Nannocystaceae bacterium | reverse complement strand
GCCATGTTGCGAAAATTGTCGGGGCTGCTGGGCGGCGCGTTGGGGCTGATGATCACCCGTGCGCCGAGGGATCGCAGCGCCACTTGCTTGTCGACCGACATCTTCTCCGGCATCACGCACACGAGCGCATAGCCCCGCGCCGCGGCCACCAGCGCCAGGCCCACGCCGGTGTTGCCCGCGGTGGCCTCCACGAGGGTCGCGCCGCGGGTGAGCACGCCGCGGGCCTCGGCGTCGTCGATGATGGCGAGCGCGAGGCGGTCCTTGACCGAGCCGCCCGGGTTGAGGTGCTCGCACTTCACCAGCACGGGGACGGGCAGGCCCGCGCCGATGCGGCGCAGCGGAACGAGCGGCGTGCGCCCGATGTGGTCGAGGATGTCCGGCACGAGGAGGTGGAGGCTAGCGCAACACGCGGGCCCGCGACGCGGTGGTTCGTGCGATGCTGGATCCCATGCGCGAGCTCGTGGGGATGACGGCAGTGGTGATGGCGGTGGCTTGCGGTCCGCTGGTGGAGCTGCCGGAAGGATCCTCGGGAGGCGCCTCGAGCGGGGCCGAAGAGGAGGGCAGCGGACGAGTGACGACCGGACCGATGAGCACGACCGGGCGGCCCGCGACCACGCGCGAAGCAGACACCGGTGCGGTCGATGACGGCCCGCGGCTCGATCTTCCCAACGACTCGGGGGTCGACCCCGATTGCGTCGACTGGCCGTTTGGCGGGTGCACCGTCCCGAGCCCGCGCGGCGCGGTGGAGGGCACGACCCCGCTGGGAGAGTTTGCGACGACGCTGTCGGTGTTCGGCAGCGACGCGGGCTGCGGCGGCGTGTGCTGGTTGGGGCCCAACATCATTCGCCTCCACCTGGTGGCCGACCCCGCGCTCATCTCCGAGCTCGAGCCGTGGAGCTTCGTCGACGAGTCGCTGGTGATCGAGCTCGACCAGTGGGGCAGCGGCGGCTTCGAGGGCCCCGTGGGGCGGGTGATCGTGGCGACGCTCTACGCCAATCGCGATGGGGTGACCGTGCAGACGAGCACGGCCGAGGTGGTGATCGACACCCTGCCGAGCGCCGAGGAGCTGTCCGAGCCCTACGATCCGCGTGCCGCAGTGGTGGTGACCGGTACGGTGACGGCGCAAGGCGATGGCTGGAATGTGATGGGTACGTTCGCGGCGAGCTACTGCCCCGACGTCAACGAATATGCGATCTGCGAGTAGCGCCCGCGAGCTCGCGAGCTGGGCTACCCTCTCGGTCCGTGCTCTCCGCCCGCGATCTCGTCAAGACCTACGGGTCCACCAAGGCCGTGCAGGGGGTCTCGTTCGAGGTGGGCCGCGGCGAGGCGTTTGCGTTGCTCGGCCCCAACGGCGCGGGCAAGTCGACCACGCTGCACATGCTGGTGGGCGCGCTGCGGCCCGACGGCGGGCGCGTGCGCATCGACGGCGAGGGCGACCCCGCCGACCCCACGACGCGCCAGAGGATCGGCATCGCGCCGCAGGATCTGGCGATCTACGAGGAGCTGAGCGCCGAGGAGAACCTCGCGTTCTTTGGGCGGATCCAGGGGCTGCGAGGCCAGCGCTTGGCCGAGCGGATCGAGTGGGGCCTGGGGCTCGCCGGGCTGGCCCCGCGTCGCAAGGATCGCGCCGAGACGTTCTCCGGGGGCATGAAGCGGCGCCTCAACCTCGCCTGCGCGGCGGTGCACGAGCCCCGCCTGCTGCTGTGCGACGAGCCCACCGTGGGGGTGGACCCACAGTCGCGCAATCACATCTTCGAGAGCATCGAGGCGCTGCGCGCCGGCGGCTGCACGCTGCTCTATACCACCCACTACATGGAAGAGGCCGAGCGCTTGTGCGATCGGGTGGCGATCATGGACCAGGGCAAGATCCTCGCGCTCGACTCCGTGGGTGCGCTGATCGACGCGCACGGGGGCGCGGCGGTGGTCGAGGTCGAGCTGGCCAAGGCACCGCTCGACGCGACCGCCCTGCCGGGCACGCTCGACGGGCTCACGCTGCGGGTGGAGAGCGATGACCCGCTCGCGACCGTGCAGGCGCTAGGGCAGGCCGGGCTCGAGATCCGTCGCTTGCGCATCGATCGTCCCGATCTCGAGCGCGTGTTCCTGCACCTCACCGGACGGAGCTTGAGAGACTGATGCGCGCAGTATGGACCCTGGCCGTCAAGGACCTGCGCCTGCTGGTGCGGGATCGCGTCTCGCTGTTCTGGGTGCTGGCGTTCCCGCTGCTGATGGCGCTGTTCTTTGGCTCGCTGTTCGGGGGCGACGGGGGCGAGCGCTCGGCGATGGGGGTGGTGGTCGTCGACGAGTCGCCGGGCGAAGGGGCGTCGTTCATCCGGCGACTCGACGCCTCGGAGGGCCTCGAGGTCGACACCGTGGCCACGCTCGATCAGGCTCGCGATCTGGTGCGCGCGGGCAAGCGGGTGGCGTTCGTGCACGTGCGCCCGGGCTTTCGCGACGGCGGCTTTGCGATGTTCGGGCGCGGCCGCGATGATGCCCCCGCGCTGGCCGTTGGGGTCGACCCGGGGCGCTCGGCCGAGAAGGGCCTGCTGCAAGGGCTCGTGACCCAGGCCCTGTTCTCCGGGATGACCGAGCAGATGTCGGATCCCACCCGCATGCTCGTGCAGACCCAGGAGGCGCGCGCGGGGCTGGCCTCGGCCGCCGAGCTCGACCCCGAGCGCCGCGAGAGCCTGGTGGCGCTGATGGACGCGCTCGACGGGGTGAGCCGCAGCCAGGCCCTCGTCGCCACCGACCCCACCCCCACGGCCTCCGCGGGTGGCTTCTCCACCGAGGGCATGCTCGAGTCCGTCGACGTGATCCGCAGCGAGGGCGGGCAGCCGCGCTCCCCGTTCGACGTCACGTTTCCCTCCTCGATCGTGTGGGGCCTGATGGGCTGCGCGACTGCGTTCGCCACCTCGATGGTGCGCGAGCGTCGGGCGGGCACGCTCCTGCGCCTGCGGGTCTCGCCGCTGTCGCGCGCGCACATCCTCGCGGGCAAGGGGCTGGCCTGCATGCTCGCCGGCCTGATCACCAGCGCGCTCTTGCTGGGCTTTGGCGTGGTTGCGCTCGGCGTGCGCGTGGGCGACCCGATCTTGCTGTTGCTGGCCCTCGGCGGCGCCGCTGCGTGCTTCACCGGGATCATGCTGGTGATGTCGGTGATCGGGAAGACCGAGTCGGCCGTGGCCGGAGGCTCGTGGGTGGTGATGATGCCGCTCGCGATGATCGGCGGCGGCATGATCCCGCTCATCGCCATGCCTCCGTGGCTGCTCACCGCGAGCCATGCGAGCCCGTTCAAGTGGGCCATCATCGCGATCGAGGGGGCGGTGTGGCGCGACTTCACGCTCGCGCAGATGTTGCCGGCGCTGGGGATCCTTCTGGCGATCGCGATCGTGCTGTTCTCGGCCGGCGTGATGGTAATGAAGCGCCGCGATCCTTAGATCACATCGCTAGATCTCTGTGGTGAACTGTGCCGCGTGCCGGTCGAGCACGTGTTCGCGATGACGTCGACGACAGCCTAGCGCCGGCAAATGTGCCCCCGCGAGCCCCTGGAGGTGGCCAGGCGCGGGTCCCGTGGGGCATGCTCAGTCACTCGCTCGATGAGCAAGGACGGAAAATTCGGGACCTTCGGGGGCGTATTCACGCCGTCGCTGCTGACGATCCTCGGCGTGATCATGTACCTGCGGCTGCCGTGGGTGGTGGGCCAGGCGGGCCTGTGGACGGGGCTGGGCATCATCGTGGTGGCGCATGTCATCTCGATCACCACCGGTCTGTCGATCTCGTCGATCGCCACCGACAAGAACGTGGGCGCGGGCGGGCCCTACTACATCGTCTCCCGCAGCCTGGGGCTGCCGATCGGCGGCACGCTCGGCGTGGCGCTGTTCGTGGGGCTGTCGTTCAGCATCAGCCTCTACATCATCGGGTTCTCCGAGAGCTTCCTGGTCACGCTGGGGCTGCCGGTCGACCCGACCAACCTGCGCATCGCGGGCACGATCACGATCTTCGCGGTCACGATCATCACGTTCATCTCGACCGCGTTCGCGATCAAGACGCAGTTCGTGATCCTGGGCCTCATCGCGCTCTCGCTGCTCTCGGTGTTCCTGGGCCATAGCGAGCCCGCGCCGTCGGTCGCTCACTTGGAGCCTGCGGCCGGCGCTCCCTCGCTGGGCCTGATGTTCGGGATCTTCTTCCCCGCCGTCACCGGGTTCACGGCGGGCGTGAACATGTCGGGCGACCTCAAGGACGCCAAGCGCTCGATCCCGGTGGGCACGCTCGCGGCGATCGGCGCGGGGCTGGTCGTCTACGTGGCGCTGGCCGTGTTCCTCGCGTTCCGCGTCGACCCCGAGGCGCTGCGCACCGACACCGACGTGCTCTCGAACATCGCGCTGTGGAAGCCGGCGGTGCTGGCGGGGATCTGGGGCGCGACGCTGTCCTCGGCGCTCGGCTGCATCCTCGGGGCCCCGCGCATCCTGCAGGCGCTCTCGGTCGATCAGATCATGCCGCGGTTCTTCGCCAAGGGCACCGGCAAGACCAACGAGCCGCGCAATGCCCTGCTGCTCGCGTTCTTGATCGGCGAGGGCGGGATCCTCATCGCCGAGCTCGACATCATCGCGCGCGTGGTCTCGATGGTGTTCCTGGCGACCTACGGGTTCCTCAACATCAGCTCGGCGATCGAGAGCTGGGCCAGCCCCGACTTTCGCCCCGCGTTTCGCATCCCACGGCTGGTGAGCGTGGCGGGTGCGGTCACGGCGGTGGTCGTGATGATCCAGCTCGACTTCGTGGCGATGGCGGCGGCCACCGTGCTGCTCGCGGGGTTGTTCTTGCTGCTCACGCGGCGGCAGCTCACCCTCGACGCCGGCGACACGTGGGAGGGCATCTGGTCGTCGATCGTTCGCACCGGATTGCATCGCCTGAGCCAAGCTCGCGGGCAGCGACGCAACTGGCGGCCCAACGTGCTCGCGTTCAGCCACGCGGGCAGCCCGCTGCGCCCGCAGCTGCTCGAGCTCTCGCGCGCGCTCATCACCGGCAATGGCCTGCTCACCGACTTCGAGCTGGTCGAGCTCTCGCGCAGCGGCACCAGCCCCTCGCTCCCGCCCGAGAGCGAAGAGCCCAACCCGGTGGGGGTGTTTCGCCGGCGCACGGCCAGCCGCGACTTCTACGAGACGGTGGCGGCGGCGTGCAGCCATCACGGGTTCTCGGGGCTCGATCCCAACACCGTGCTGCTGCCGTGGGCGGTGGGGCGCAAGCGACCCGACGCGCTGTGCAAGCTCGTGCGCGAGACCACCGAGCAAGACTTCAACCTGCTGCTGCTGCACTACGACGAGGAGCGCGGCTGGGGGCAGCGACGCCGCATCGACGTGTGGTGGCGGCCGCAGCAGGGCAACGTGGCGCTCTCGCTCTCGCTGATGCGGTTCTTGACCCGCTTCGAGCGCTGGCAGGGGGCGAGCCTGCGCTTCTTGCTGGTGCTCGAGGACACCTCCTTTAGCGATGACTTGCTGCACGCCATGCGTGGGGTGCTGGCCGAGGCGCGCGTGGAGGCCAAGGTCAAGGTGGTCGCGAGCCCCTCGCAGGCGCACGGGTTCGAGAGCACCGTGCGCCAGGAGTCGGCCGACGCCGATCTGGTGGTGCTGGGGCTGCCGCGCCAGCAGCTCGACGAGAAGCAGCTCGAGCGGCTCGACGCGCTGGTCACCGGGCTCGGCACCACGCTGCTGCTGCGCGGCTCCTCGCTGTTCGGCGAGGTGCTGCCGGTAGGGCGCCGCACCGGGCTCTCCGAGGCGCTCGAGCGCGCGCAGGCCAGCAGCACCGAGCTGCGACCGCTGCACCTGCCCACCAACCCCGTGCTCGAGGAGCCCGCGGCGGCGTTTGCCGCGAGCCTCGGGCGCGCCACCGACGAGCTCTATCGCAGCGGTCTGGCCCCGGTGCTGGCGCGCCAGGAGTCGCTGCTCGCCGACCTCAAGCAGCTCGTGGTGCGGCAGCTCGAGATCGTGCGCAAGGGGCTGGGCGAGACCGAGCTCGCCCGGGCACGCAAGCCGGCCGGGCGCGCCCAGGGTGGGTTCCTGTTCCAGGCGCGCAAGCTCGTGACCACCTTCGAGGAGGACGAGCTCCCCGCCCAGGCCAAGGCGCTGCAGGCCCACGTGGAGGCGTTCGTCGAGGAGCTCGCGCGGCTGCGGGTGGGCCCCAAGACCGTGCGGGTCGAGCTCGCGCCGGATCAGATCCAGCGCCGACCCGACGACAGCGCGGCGCTGCGCAGCTTCAAGCGCAAGCGTCGCTGGATCACCGCGATCACCCGCCGCGCCCCCGCCTACGACGCGCCGGTGGGCGCGCTGCGAGCCTGGGCGGTCGACCACGCGGGCGCCGAGCTGCTCGAGCAGACCCTGCGCAGAATCGAGTCGAGCAGCCACCGCCTCGCGGTGCAGCTGGGCAAGATCCTCAACGAGGCGGCCACCGAGCTCTCGACCGTGATCTCGGCGATCGATCGGCGAGAGATCGACGCCGACGGCGTGGAGGAGCGCAAGCGCCGGCTGGTCTCGCACGTCGACGCGGCCACCGAGCTCGCGCACGATCTCACCGAGGGCACCGCGGCGCGGCTGGCCGAGCGCACCCACGCGCTCAGCCAGGGCTTTGCCCGCGACATCGAGCGGCTCGATCTGCCGCGGTTGGTGAAGGGCGAGCGGCGCCCGCCCAAGCCGAGCCGCGCGAGCGCCCGCTTCACCGCGCTGCGGGCCAGCCCCGAGACCTGGCGACACCACCAGGTGCTGCTGCTGCACCGCGCCCAGCTGGGCCTGCAGATCGCCGCGTTCCAGCACCGCTTCTCCGCCGCCGCCTGGAAGGCACGCAACGACATCGCGCACCGCATTCGCAGCTCGGTGCTCGGCGACGCGGGCAAGCTGCTCGAGGGCCTGCAGGGGTTCGTGGCCCAGGTCGAGCGCGGGGAGAGCCCCAAGCCGCCGGTCGAGCGCGAGCTGAAGGCGCGCTTCGACGGCCACGCCGCGCTCGAGGCCATCGCCCGCGACGTGGACGAGCAGGTCGCCGAGCTGCCCGAGACGGCGACCACGCTCCACGACGAGGCCATCGCCGCGCTCGAGAGCGGCGTGGCCACCGAGGCCGAGGAGGTCGCGGTCTCGGTGCGGCCGCTGGTGAAGTACCTGGTCGAGACCGAGTTCCTCGACGTCGTCAACCAAGAGCTCTCGAGCATCCCGCTGCAGGAGCAGCGCACGGTCGGGGTCGCACGCGACGTGATGCGGCTGCTCTCGTTCACGATGGGCGACCTCGAGGTGATGGGCGGCTGGGACAACCCCGAGTTCCGCAAGCAGTGCCTGGGGGTGGCCAAGGAAGGCGCGGGCCGGCTCGAGGCCGAGCTCGGGGTGCTGGGCGGCAACGTCGATGCCTTCGTGCGCCGCGTGGCCCAGCAGCTCGACAGCCTGCGCGAGGAGACCGCGCCCTATGCCCTCACCAGTCGCTCGGATCGCCTGGCCCACTACATCCGCAGCCGCGGCAGCCACAAGGCCGTCTCGCGGCTGCGCGAGGGCGCGCAGCGGGCCGCGGAGCTCGTGCGGGCCGGGTTCGTGGCGCTCTTGTATCGGCGCAGCTCGGGCGTGCTGCTGGCGCGGCGGCTGCGTCGCGAGGAGGCTCGCTCCGCCGGCACGGTCGTCGATCGCATCACGACGCTGACCCACGCGCTGATGCCCCGGCGCGAGCAGCTACGCGCGCTGCCCTTCTACTATCGCCAGCTGTTCTCCGGGCAGGCCACGATCAGCGACACGTTCTGGGTGGGCCGCGAGCTCGAGCTCGAGCGCGCCCGCGCGGCGATCAAGCGCTTCGAGCACGGGGGCGAGGGCGCGCTGTTCGTGATCGGCGAGGTCGGCTCGGGCAAGACCGCGCTGTGCCACGCGATCGTCACCAAGCTGCTCGCGCGGCGCACCGCGATCCGCATCGCGCCGCCGCCCGGGGGCTCGATCGATCTGGCCATGTTCCGCCTGGCGCTCGAGAGCGAGCTCAAGGAGCGCGGCGAGATCGACGAGCTGATGCGCCGGGTGCCCGACGGCGCGGTGGTGATCCTCGATGATCTCGAGCTGTGGTGGGAGCGCAGCGCGGGCGGGCAGGTGGTACTCGAGCGCATCCTCTCGCTGATGCGCGAGCACGGCCGACGCTGCGTGTTCGTGGCCAACCTCAACGTGCACGCCTGGAGGGTGCTGCGCAGCTTCGTGCGGCTCCCCGAGCACGCGCTGGCCGTGATCGAGTGCGAGCCGCTGCCCGCCGAGGCGCTCAAGTCGATCATCTCGCTGCGCCACGGCTCCACCGGGATGGAGCTCGAGCTCGCCGGCACCGCCGAGGCCGAGCTCGCCCCGTGGCGACAGGCGCGGCTGTTCACCCGCTACTTCGATTTCTCCGGTGGCTTGGTGGCGGTCGCGCTGCGGGCGTGGCTCTCGCACATCGAGAAGGTCGACGGCAACACGCTGCGCATGCGCTGGCCGCGACGGCCCCG
>JBFIJN010000397.1:0-8478 GCA_041600735.1 Nannocystaceae bacterium | reverse complement strand
GAGCTCCTCATCGGACGGTGGGTCGACCGTCTACGACGTGCAGTGGTGCAACCTGCAGTACCCGCCCACGGTCGGGGTCGCGGTCGACGAGGCCTTCACCGTCTACGTGCGACTCTACGCCCCTGGCCTCACCGATCAGACCGGGGTCACCGACCCCGCGCCCGAGCTCGTGGTGGAGGTGGGCTACGGCCTCGACGGCAGCGATCCCTCGATCGGCTTCGGAGCCCCGTGGACTTGGTTCACCGCGGTGCCCAACGCGGGCTACGGTCCGGGTGCGCCGGGCTACGGCGCCGCCAACGACGAGTATCAGTACGATCTCTCGATCGACACGGCCGGGATCTACGACTATGCGCCGCGCATCTCTGGCGATAGCGGCGTCACGTGGGTCTACTGCGACATCGATGGCCTGACGATGGGCGGCTACACCCCCGATCAGGCCGGCCACGCCGAAGTGGGCCAGTGATGCCGCGCTGGGGCTAGGGCTCGTCGGGCTCGGCGCCCAGGCACGCGCCGCGCTCTGCGAGATCGGCGAACAGCTGGGCGGCCGAGCCGAGCTTGTCGTCGTCGAGCGGCTCCCCGAGCGCGGCTGCGGCAGCGATCAGGGCGGGCTGCACCGCCTTGCGCTCGATCAGTAGCTCGTGGGTCAGCGCGTACGCGAACGGCGTGAGCGCCAAGTAGCGCGCCTTGTGCTCCGCGTCGCGGTACACGAGCAATCGCGTGGGCTCGGCGTCGGGCTCGCTGCGATCGCGCTTTTCCTTGGGCAGGCGGTGCACGGCGAACTCGTAGCGGACCAGGCGGCAGGCGCCATCGAAGCGCAGCGGTCGATCGAGCGCGAGCGCCAGCCCGGTCGCTGGCTCGCCGCCGCGTGGATCGTTGCGCACCGCAAAGTCGAGCAGCTCGTGACGCGCGAGCGCGGGTAGGTAGGCGGGCACCTCCGGATCGGCGGCCCAGCGTGGCGTGACCCACTCGACGAACTCGACCGGCACGTCGCGCAGGTACGCCGAGCGCGGCGCGTGGAGCTCGATGAATGCGTCGAAGTCCGCGCGGAAGCCGGCCACCCCGCGCCGCGCGATCGTGCGCCGGAGGAACTCGGTGGTGGTGCCGCGCAGCCGATTGTGCACGAGCTGGCGGTACACGAGCATGCGCTCGCTCCCCACCGCGAGCATCGCCTGCAGATCTTCGCCCTCCACCCCGTGTGCACCGAGGTAGCCCGCGAGATCCTCCTCCATGGATTTCGCGGCGCCCTGCTGACGGATCACCGCCGCCAGCGCAGCGGTAGGGGCCTCGATCGTCATGGGCTCGCCTCCAGCGTCGCGCCCGCGCCCGCCACGGCCTTGCCGGCATGGCCCGCGTGCCACCGCTCCACCGCGGCCTGGTACACGCCATCGAGACGGCGGACCTCGTCGAGCAGCTCGGGCAGCGGTGGGATGTTGGTATCGCGCTCGAGCAACACCGGGCGTGGCCCCGTGCGCTCGATGACCCACGCCATCATCTCGTAGACCTCGTCGCGCACGGTGGCGCCGTGCGTGTCGACGAGCAGGGTCTCGTCCCACGGCTCGTGACCGGCCACGTGCAGCTGCACCACGCGATCGAGGGGGATGCGCTCGAGCCACGCCTGGGGGTCGAACCCGTGGTTCTGCGCGTTCACGAACACGTTGTTGACGTCGAGCAGCAGCCCGCAGTCGGCCCGCTCGAGGATCTCGGTCAGGAACTCGGGCTCGTCCATCTGCTGCGCGCCGACGCGCATGTACCAGCTGATGTTCTCGATCGCCATCGGCCGCTCGATGCGATCGCGGGCCTCGACGACGCGCCCCGCCACCCGCTTCGCGACCGCCGAGGTGAACGGCACGGGCAGCAGGTCGTGGAGCAGCACGCCGTCGAGCCCGCTCCAGCACACGTGGTCGGAGTGCCACGGCGGGTCGTAGCGGTCGAGGAAGCCCTTGAGGAACTCGAAGTACCCGGGGTCGAACGGATCGGTGCTGCCCAGCGACATCATCAAGCCGTGGCAGATCACGGGGAAGCGGTCGGCCACCTCCTCGAGTCGCGCCGGGTTGCGGCCGCCGCGGTGCATGTAGTTCTCGGGCGAGAGCTCCACGAACGCGGGTACCCCGTCGGCTTCGCCTTGGGCCACGCGATCGAGGAAGCGCGCGCGCAGGCCGAGCCCGATCCCCGTGGGGACGGCGCGGGTGCTCTGGATCTCGTGCAGCATGCTCATCGGGCTCCGGCAGTATACCGAGCGAGGCTCGTCGCGCCGCCGTGGTGCCAGGCGGCAGAAACAAGAGACCCGCGGTAGGAAGGCTCCTCGCCGCGGGTCACAGGGAGCCTACTCTAGGCTCCTTGCCGAGCGCCCGTGGGCGCCCAGCGATTCAGTTGCAAGAGCCGACTAGCGGCCGCCGCAGGCAGCCTCGCCCTCTTCCTTCTCGCCGGAGCAGGAGCCCTCGGCCTTCTCGCCGGAGCAGGAGCCCTCGGCCTTCTCGCCGGAGCAGGAGCCCTCGGCCTTCTCGCCGGAGCAGGAGCCCTCGGCCTTGTCACCAGCGCCGGCGTCGCCGGGCACCTCGGTGGCGGGTGCGTCCTTGCCACAGCCGCTCATGACGAGCGCGCCGGAACCGAGAATCGCGAGGGTGGCTGCAATGTCCTTGAGGTTCGCCATTTTTCTTCTTCTCCTGGTCTGTCGTTCCGCTGAGAGGGACGGCAGGGTAATCGTCCGTTCGCGTAGAGAGTTACGCGCGCCGCTTTCCGGCGGATCGGTTGCGGGGGAGTTTCGTCTCTCCCGCCGTTTCTCGATACTGGACGTATACCCAGCTTCGTCGGCTTTTCCTAGCCTGGGGCGCAGAATTCTACCCGGGCGTCGGCTCGGGCGTTGCGGAAAGACCGCCGGATCTGCCGTACGCGCGCGATCGTGCGGGTGGGCCGGGCTAGCATGCCGCCGATGGAGCAGGGCTCGGCGCCCACGCGGCGCCTCGCATTCGCGATCGCGCTGGTCCTCACGGCGATCAACTTCGTCAACTACCTCGATCGCCAGGTGGTGTTCGCGGTGCTCGAGCCCATGCGCCTGGAGCTCGGGGCCAGCGACGCCGAGGCCGGGCTCTTGGCGACGGTCTTCCTCGTCGCGTACATGGTCACCTCGCCGATCGTGGGGCCGCTCGGCGATCGAGTCTCGCGCAAGCGCATCATCGCGGCCTCGCTCACGCTGTGGAGCCTGGCCACGGTGGGCTCGGGCCTCGCACCCGACTACGCCACGCTGTTTGCCATGCGCGTGGTGGTCGGCATCGGCGAGGCGGGGTTTGCCGCGGTCGCTCCGACGGTGATCGTCGATCTGTTCCGCGCCGGCGAGCGTGGCCGTCGGCTCGCGTACTTCTACCTGGCCACGCCCATGGGCAGCGCGCTGGGCTACCTCGTCGGCGGTGCGGTAGGGGATGCCCATGGCTGGCGCACCGCGTTCTTCGTGGCGGGCGGCCCGGGCTTGGTGCTCGCGGTCGTGGTCTTGCTGCTGCCCGAGCCCGCGCGCGGGGCCATGGACGAGGGGGTCGAGCGCTCGGAGCGTGCCGTGGCCCCGCTGCGCACCGTGGCTGCGGTGCGGCGGCTGCTCCACAGCCCCGCGTGGCGCATCAACACGGCCGGCACCACCCTCATGACGTTTGCGCTCGGTGGCCTGGCCGCGTGGATGCCTACCTACCTGCAGCGCGCGCACCACCTGAGCCTCGGCGAGGCGGGCATCGGCTTTGGTGCGGTGACGGTGGTGGCGGGGCTGGTGGGCACGCTGCTCGGGGGCTGGCTCGGCGATCGAGCGCAGGCCCGCGGCGCGGGCGGCTACTTCTGGGTGAGCGGCACGGGCCTGCTGCTCGGGGCACCGTTCGCGCTGCTGCTGCCGATGATGCCCGACGTCACCAGCACGTTCGCGATCGCCTTCTTGGCCGAGCTGTTCTTGTTCCTCAACACGGGGCCGCTCAACGCCGCGCTCATGGGCAGCGTGCCGGCCTCGATGCGGGCCCGCGCGATGGCGGTGAACGTGTTCTGCATCCACGCATTCGGCGACGCGATCTCTCCGCCGCTGATGGGCCTGGTGAGCGAGCACTGGCACCTTGGCCTCGCGGTCGCGGGCATGGCGGTGCCGATCGCCCTGGGCGGATTGTTGCTGATGTACGGCGCGCGACGGGTGAGCCGCGACCCCGACGGGCTGCTCGGCGTCGACGGCTAGCGGTTCGCTTCTCTCGCTAACGCAGCGGCGTCCAGGCGTCGTACTTGGCGGCCGGCTCGGGCCCGGCGAACACCTGCAGGCCCACCAGCGGCGCGTCGCCATTCTCGAAGCTCACCTTGGCGTCGGCGGCCATGTACACGGTGTCGCCCGCGGCCAGCGGGTACACGCGATCGTCGATGGTGATGGTGCCCGAGCCCTCGAGCACATGGATGTACTCCTCGGTCGCGTCGCGATGCTCGGGCACCGCGGCGCGGGGATCCATCTCGAGGCGAGCGACGAAGGCTTCGTGGCCCCGCGCGAGGATCGTGACGCGTGCCTTGCCGTTGGGCGCCACGCGCCGCTCGGCCGCGGCCAACGGGGTCAGCGCGGGCCACTCGCGCGGCTCGGGGTCGGCGGACGCAGTCGGAGGCGGAGTTGCGACCGTCGGGCTCGCCGAAGACTGCACGGCCGTCGCCGCACAGGCCCCCAGCACGAACGCCGCGACCAGAGGGAGGTGACGCAAGAGCCCGGCCATCACGCAGAGTCTAGCAGCCGGGCGCTCGCGCTCGCGCTCGCCTCGCGGCTCTCCTCCAGCGCCTGCGGCTTCGTCTCCACCGGCTTCGTCTTCGCCGGCCACTTGGCGACCGCGCGCTCCGCCATCGCGGCGATGGTGAGCGAGGGATTCACGCCGGGGTTGGCCGAGACCGCCGAGCCGTCGATCACGTACAGCCCCTCGTAGCCGAACACGCGGTGGTCGGCGTCGATCACCCCGGTGGCCGCGCTCTCGCCCATGCAGCAGCCGCCCAGGATGTGCGCGGTCGTGGGGATGTTGAGCGCGGTCTCGGTGATGAGCGAGAACGGCATGCCGCCCATCTCCTTTGCGAACGCGTTGGCGAGCTCGGTGGCCTCGGGGATCGAGGCGGTGGGGGCCGGCCCATCCTCGCGGCGCGAGCCAAGGCCCCACGGGCGGCGTCCGAGCTCGAGCGTGCCCTCGGCGGTCCGCATGTACAGCAGGATCGCGCTCTGCTTGGCGAGATCGCGCACGAACAGCGCGCGCAGCATCGCGATCGGATGGCGCAGGATCGTGCCGGCCACGCGCAGCAGGCGGATCAGCGCGTTCTCGCCGGCCACGTGGGGCGCGAGCGCGGTGCGAAACGCCCCCGAGCCCGCGGGGTAGCGCACCGGCTCGAGGTGCGCGTGCTCGTCGATCTGGAAGATCGAGCCGATCGCCACCCCCTTGGAGTAGTCCACGTCGCGCTTGGGCGTGAGCACGCCGATGAGCGACTCGGAGTTGGTGCGGATCGCCGAGCCCAGCCGCTCGGAGAGCGCGGGCAGCCCCTTGGGATCGCGCTTCATCTTGGTGAGCAGATCGACGCTACCGAGCACGCCGCCCGCGAGCACCACGCGGCGGGCGGTGAACACCTCGCGCGTGCGCCACAGCGGGTGGCGCCCCCGCTTGGCCTCGACCCGGTAGCCGCCGTCGGGCAGCGGGCGCACGGCGGTGGCCTCGGTGTCGGCTTGGATCCGCAGGCCCAGCTTGCGCGCGAGCCACAGGTAGTTCTTGTCGAGCGTGTTCTTGGCCCCGTGCCGGCACCCGAGCATGCAGCCGCCGCAGCGAATGCACCCGGTGCGGGGCGGGCCCTCGCCAGCGAAGTAGGGATCGTCGACGGTCTTGCCCGGAGTGCCGAAGTGGATCGCCACATCGGTGGGGTGGAAGTCGTCGCCCTGGCCGCGCGCCTCGGCGATCGTCTTGAGGATCCGATCGGGCGCGGTGAGCATGGGCGTGGTGACCACGCCCAGCATGCGCTTGACCTCGGCGTAGTACGGCCGCAGCTCGTCTTCCCACGCGGCCAGCCCGGCCCAGCTCCCGCTGGTGAAGAACGAGGCCTTGGGGACGGGGTGCGTGCTCGCGTAGACGAGCGAGCCGCCGCCCACGCCCACGCCCGACAGCACGGTCACGTGGCGAAAGAACGTCATCTTGAACAGGCCGCGGGCCCCGAGCCACGGCGCCCACATCCAGCGGCGCAGGTTCCAGTTGCTCTTGGGGAACTCTTCGGGGCCGAGCTCGGAGCCCTTCTCGAGCATCAACACCGAGTAGCCCTTCTCGACCAGTCGCAGCGCGGTGGGGCTGCCACCAAAGCCCGAGCCCACGATGATGACGTCGTAGTCGAATCCGTCCGACATGCGCTCGGATGCTACCGCAAGGCCTCGAGCCCGGCGGGACTTGCCGCGCACGGCCCCAGGTGTCAATCCATGGGGCATGGACCACCTGAGCGCTGCCCAGCGAGCCGAGCTCCGCAAGCAACTCGAGGAGGAGCTCGCGCAGCTGCGAGCGCGACACGCCAGCGACGACGACGACGCCAACACCGTGCAGCTCGAGCCCGGCGACATCCAAGATCGGGCCTCGGAGGAGGCGCGCCGCACGGTGGCGATGCAGCGTCGCGAGCACGACGATGTCCGCATCAACGAGGTCGAGGCTGCGCTGCGCCGCATGGAGGAGGGCAGCTACGGGATCTGCGAGGAGACCGACGACGAGATTCCGTTTGCTCGCCTGCGCGCCGAGCCCACCACGCGCTACACGGTCGAGGCCCAAGAGCAGCTCGAGAAGCAGCAGGCGCGCACGGCGATCGCGGGGCACGCTCGCGAAGACAGCGAAGCGTACTAGCGGATCTGCGGGCCGCTCGAGCGTCGCGCTACTGCAAGCGGCCGCCGCCGCCGTGCAGATCCATGAACTCGTGCTTGATCTCGAGCACGTCGTCCATCGAGGCGAGGAACAGGTCGACCAGCTCGGGGTCGAAGTGCGCGCCCCGGCCGCGCTCGAGCAGCGAGACCGCGTCCTCGAGCGGCCACGCCTTCTTGTACGGGCGCTCGCTCGTCAGCGCGTCGAACACATCGGCCACCGCGGCGATGCGACCCTCGATGGGAATCGTGTCGCCCTCGAGCCCGCGCGGATAGCCCGAGCCATCCCACTTCTCGTGGTGCGTGTGCGCAATATTGGCGGCGAGCTTCACGAGCGGCGACTCCGAACCCGAGAGGATCTGGTACCCGATCTCGGCGTGCTGCTTCATGATCGTGTACTCGTCGGGCGTGAGCCGACCCGGCTTGAGCAGGATGTGATCGGGGATTCCGATCTTGCCCACGTCGTGCATCGGGCTGGCGATGCGCAGCATCTCGCAGGTGTAGTCGTCGAGGTTCTTCTTCTTGCCGATGAGGTAGCAGTAGTGGCTCATCCGCTGCAGGTGCGCCGCGGTCTCGTCGTCGCGGAACTCGGCGGCGCGCGCGAGGCGAATGATCGTCTCTTCGCGCGCGACCCGGAGATCGTCTTGCAGTCGCTCGAGGCGCTCGGTGGCCTCGTCGAGCGCGCGCGTGCGGCCATCGACCTCGTTGCGCAAGCGGTTGCGCTCGCGGGTGAGGCCGTCATAATAGAGCTTCATCCGCACCGTGTTGTTCACACGGGCCAGCAGCTCGACCTCGTCGAACGGCTTGGAGAGGAAGTCATCGGCCCCCGCCTTGCGGGCTTGGCGACGGAATTGACGATCGACCGCCGCAGTGATGAACACGACTGGCGTATGCGCAGTACGACTGTTCTTGCGGATGCGGCGGCAGACCTCGAGGCCGTCCATGCGGGGCATCATGACGTCCAGCAGCACCGTATCGGCGCCGTGCGTCCACAGCAGCTCGAGCCCCTCTTGGCCGCTCGAGGCTTCGAGGACCTCATAGCCCTCGCTCGTGAGCAGGCGCGTGAGCACCCGACGCACCCCGGCCTCATCGTCGACGACGAGGATTCTCGCGGCAATACCCTCGTGATTCGGCGCGCCCATGACCCCCGCGGGCAAATGGTACCGTGTTCAGAGCGAATCGGGGGGCATTTGCGGGGCGCGACGCAGATCGACGCGGGGCTGGGCAAGGTCGCAGCTGGTACCATCCGCACCGTGATTTCGTCGATCGGGCGCTCGTGCGGGGTGGGTGTCGTCCTGCTCGTCCTTGCAGGTGCGTGTCGGATGGAAGCGCCCCCTCCCGGTGGGGAACCCGCTGCTGGCCCGAACCAGGACAGTTCGAGCGCGGTCTCGTCACGCCCGAAGGTCGTGTCGCCCGCGAAGCCCGGGTCGGCCGGCGTGTCGGGGTCCACCCCTGCCCCGTCACTACCGACCCGCTTCCCCGCGCCCGCACGGCTGGTGGCCTTCGGCGATGTGCACGGAGATCTCGCCGCCACCCGCCGGGCGCTGCGGCTCGGGGGGGCGATCGACGACCGAGATCACTGGGTAGGGGGATCCTTGGTCGTCGTGCAGACCGGCGACCAG
>JBFIJN010000396.1:0-8479 GCA_041600735.1 Nannocystaceae bacterium | reverse complement strand
GGGCTGGGCTGGGGTCGCCTGGGCGTTCTACGGCAAGTTCCTTCGCGACATCGAGGCGCAGCGCTTTGGCTCGTTCTCCACCCCGGTGTACGCGGTGGGCTACGACTGGCGCCAAGACAATCGCGCCTCGGGGCGCGCCGTGGCCACGCGCATCGGCGAGATCCTCGCGGAGCTCGGCGCCCAGCGCTACATCCTCGTCAGCCACAGCATGGGCGGCCTGGTGACGCGGGCTATGCTCCACCAAGACGGCGGGATCGCGAGCAAGGCCCTCGGGGTGGTCCACATTGCCCAGCCTGCGCTGGGCGCCGCGGTGTTCTATCGACGCATGTTCATGGGCGCCCGCGCGGGGGTCGACGGCGGCGCGCTCAGCCCTCCGGGGATCGTGTTTCGCAACATCATGGGCACCACGCGAGAGAGCTTCCAGACGATCTTGAGCGCGCTGCCCGGGCCGATGCAGCTGATGGTCACGCCGCGCTACCGCGACACGGGCGGGCGCCCGTGGCTGGGCATCACCCCGTTCGAGACCGCGGTGCGCCAAGACGTGGAGGGCGTGAGCTGGGGGATGTATCTACAGCCCGACTCGCCGCCCGGGCTGCTCGCGGCGGCCAACGAGCGCTTTGCGTTGCCGCCTGCGCGCGACCAGGACATGCGCGCCCGCATCGGCGATGCGCAGCGCTTCCACGACTGGATCGGCGTGTACAAGCACCCCAAGACCTGGTCGATCTTCGGCGACGGGGTCGAGACCGACATGGGGGCGCACTTCGATCTACCACCACGCGACGATCGCGACTATCGCATGGTGGGGGGAGGATTCGCGCACGACGGAGGCGGGCCGCCGAGCTACGTGGCGCGGCGCAGCGACGGGCGAACCTTTCACTACAACCGCCCGAACCCGGCCGATCGCGGGTTCGATCTCGTGCGACGCGAGGACGGCGACGGGACCGTGCCGGCCCCGAGCGCCCAGGCCCTGTTTCCGGGGGAGGCCAACGCGGTCGAGGAACACACCACCGACTACGCGATCAAGCGACAGTTTCGCGTGACGGGTGATGGGGCGGTGCACGACGTGATCTGCCACCATCCCGAGGCCGAGGCGTGCTTGTTCGACATCATGCGGCATGTGCTGGGGGGCGGGGCCTGATGAGCGCACACGTGGTGAAGCAGGGCGAGTGCCTGGTGACGATTGCCGCGCAGCATGGGTGGCGGCCGGAGACGCTGTGGGACCAGCCGCAGAACGCGAGCCTCAAGGAGCTACGCAAGGACATGCACAGCTTGCTGCCCGGCGACGTCGTGGAGGTGCCCGCGCGACGGCCACGCGACGAGCGGGTGCCCACCGACGGTGTGGGCACCTTCCAGCTCGCGGTCGTGCCGGCCAAGCTGCGCCTGCGCCTGCTGTGCGACGAGGAGCCGCGCGCCGCCGAGCCCTACCGCTTGGAGTACGACGACGGCCAGGTGCTCGAGGGCAGCACCGATGGCGACGGCTGGGTCGACCAGCCCCTGCCGCTCACCGTGCGCAAGGCCGTGCTGGGCCTGAAGGACGGCGCCGAGCAGTACGAGCTCGCCGTCGGTGATCTGGATCCCGCCGACACCGCGAGCGGGGCGCAAGGCCGACTGCGCAACCTCGGGGTCTACTTCGGCAACGTCGACGGCGAGGCCGGGCCCGCGCTGCAGGCCGCGCTGCGGCGGTTCCAGCAGAGCAAGGGGCTCGAGGTGACCGGGGAGCTCGACGAAGCCACCGCAGACGCGCTGCGAGGGGCCTACGGCGGATAGCCGGGCTCGCTAGATCGCCTGCGTGGCTTGCCCAACGAGCGGCTCTAGGCGTCGGCCCGCAGGGTGGAGCCGATCGTGGACCTCCAGCACGCCGCCCATGTGTCGCAGCGCCACGAGGACGGGCTCGTGCCCCGAGTTGTCTGCCACCACCACGCGATCGGCACGTGCTGCGAACCACTCGAGGTTGTCCATCGAGCGATGCCAGCGCTGATGGATCCGATCCTTGGGCACATCGTGCCCTCCGCTCGAGACACGCTGGCGAACGCGCTCGACGTTGATCTCCGGGCTCACGGTGGTGATGTACACGAGGCGAAAGATGAGACCGACCTGCTGTGCCCTGGATACGAGGGCCTGATACTTGGTGGACGAGAGCACGGTCTCGAGCACGAATGGCTCATGCAACATGCAACAGCGCCAGGCAGGTTGCTGTGACATCCACCATCTGCGCGGCCTGGAGGGCCGGGTTTGGGGTGGGTTCCAGGGCGTTCGCTCGCTGGAGCGCGAGGAGGAGCCGATCGGCGTTGATCTTGGGCACCAGCGGAAACCGCTGGTGCACGTAGGCTTCGGCGATCGTGGACTTGCCCGAGCCGTTGGGTCCCGCCACGAGGACGAGCTCGGGGGGGCGAGTCGCCACCGCTGCGAGCTCTGCTGGGGTCATGAGCGGTCGAGCGCGCCGAGGTCTTCGTGGCGCCCGTCCGGGTGAACTCGCACGAGGCGCCCGTCGACCCAGTGGGTGGTCGCGATGCCTCGCTCGTGGAGGTCGTCGATGGCCGCCTCTACGGCCTCCACCGCGGCCGACATGAACTCTTCGCCCTCGGGGCGCTCTTCTGTGGCCATGGGAGTTGCTTCGTGGGGATTGGGCATGGGCCGGACCGGTGAATCTGCGACAGTATAGCCCCGCGTTCTCGCGCGCTCAACGATGAAGGTCACCACCGCCGCGCGCGCCAATCCTGGTCGGCTTCGTGCGCTCGACTGGTTGCGGGGGATCGTGATGATCCTGATGGCGATCGATCATGCGTCGGCGATCTACAATGCCGAGCGCGTTGCCGAGGACAACGCACTCTTGTACGTCGCGGGCAGCGCGCTGCCGACTGCGCAGTTCTTCACGCGGTGGATCACGCATCTGTGCGCCCCGGCGTTCGTGCTGCTCGCAGGGATGTCGATCGCGCTCGCCGGGGCGCGCAAGCAGGGGCGGGAGGAGGCGCGTGCGTTCGATCGGCACTTGTTGATCCGCGGTCTCGTGCTCGTTGCGCTGGACCTCGTGTACATGTCGGGGCTCAGCGGCGCACTGCTGCTGCAGGTGCTCTACGCGCTCGGGATCGGCATGATCGCGCTCGTCCCCCTGCGACGGCTCGGCCCGCGCTGGGTGCTGGTAATGGCGCTCGCGTGGATGCTGGTCGACGAGCAGATCACCGCGCTCGTGTGGGGCTCGAGCTCGCCCGCGCTCGCGCTGCTGCTGGGCTACTGGAAGGGCGACGTCGGCACGATCCTCTACCCCGCGCTGCCGTGGCTCGCGATCATGATGCTCGGCTGGGTGCTCGGCGAGCACATGGCGCGCTGGCACGCGGGGCGAGCGAGCTGGTCGCCCGTGCGCGTGCTGGCGCTCGCCGGCGTCGCCGGGCTCGGGCTGTTCGCGCTGGTGCGCGGCCTCGACGGCTACGGCAACATGTTCTTGCTGCGCGAGGATTCCTCGCTCGAGCAGTGGCTCCACGTGAGCAAGTACCCGCCGAGCCTCGCGTTCATGGGGCTCGAGCTCGGCTTGGTGATGTCGATGCTCGCGTTGCTCCTGTGGATCGAGCCGCGGGTGCGCTCGCGACCGAATTCACCGGTATTGATCTACGGGCAGACCGCGCTGTTCTTCTACCTGCTGCACTGGCCGCTGCTCGGGCTGCCGGCCGTGTTGTTCGGATTGTTCCACCGCGGGGGGCTCGGCACCGCGTACCTCGCCGCGGGGATCGTGTTGATCGTGATGATCCCGCTGTGTCGGTGGTACCGCGGGTACAAGCGCGCGCACCCGCAGGGCTGGGCGCGCTACATCTGACTCCCGGCCGCGGCCTCACGGCAGCTCGAAGTCACTGCCCGCCGCACGCCCGCGCTGCCACGCGCGCGCATCGACCCGCACGCCTCGCCCGGGGCCGAGCCGCAGGCTCTGCGCCACGCGATCGAGCGCCTCGCGGTGCGCGGCTCGGGCGGGCTCCACGATCACCAGCGCGGTGCTGTCGAGCCCCGCGCGCACCTCGGCCGCGCCCTTCACCAGTCGCTGTGCGATCGCGTCCACCACCCCGATGCGAAAGGCCTCGTGCCACTGTCGCGACTTGCCCTCGCCGTGCGTGGCCGAGAGCCACTCGATGCGCTTGACCAGCCAACCCCACAGCTCTGCGACCGCCGCGCGATCACGGCCGCGCCCCACCAGCACGATCGCCTGCTCGCGCCCCTGCGCGCGCGTGTAGGCGATGCAGTCGTTGGCCTCGGCCAGCGTCGAGGCGAGCACCACCTTCCACTTGCGCGGTCGTCGGGCCACCTCGAGCGGCTCTTCGCGGGCATCCACGATCGGATCCGGGTCGGCCTCCACTTGGTGCTCGGCGTCGATCCATGCCTGCAAGCGGTGCGCATCGATCAGCGCCTGCGCGCGCGCAGCCGCGACCGCGGCCTCGTGCGGGTTGGGCGAGGTCGCGAGCGCGAGCAGCTTGCGGACGCGAGCGAGCGCGGCGGGTGGATCGGACATCGACGCCCCGAGGATCGCACGGGGCCGAGCCGCAGGGATTTTGCAGTAGCCGCCGCCCCGGCGCTGCCGCCATACTGCCCGCGATGACCCGCCAGTCGCCCACGCTGGGCTCCTCGAGCTCCTCCGGGGCCGACATGGAGACGGTGGGCATGGAGGGCACGGCGGGCGCGGCGGGGCCAATCGAGCCCGAGGCGGGCGCAGGCACCACGCTGGGTCGCTTCGTGGTGCTCGAAGAGGTGGGTCGCGGCGGCATGGGTCGCGTGCTGCGGGCCTACGATCCCAAGCTCCAGCGCGAGGTCGCGCTCAAGGTGCTGCGCGGCGAGATGCTGCGCGGCGAGGGCCATGCTCGGCTCGTGCGCGAGGCCCAGGCGATGGCGCGGCTCTCCCATCCCAACGTCGTGGCCGTGTACGACGTGGAGGACACCCCGCGCGGCGTGGTGCTGGTGATGGAGCTCGTCGACGGGGTCACGCTCCAACGCTGGCTGCGCACCGAGCGAGCGTGGCGCGAGGTGCTGGCGAGCTTCGTGGATGCCGGGCGCGGGCTCGCGGCCGCGCACGCGCAGGGGCTGCTGCACCGCGACTTCAAGCCCGCCAACGTGCTCGTGGCGAGCGATGGTCGCGTGAAGGTCACCGACTTTGGCCTGGCCAAGTCGGCGCCCGACGGGCCCGCCTCGATCCAGCGCGCGTCGGCGTCGTTTCCGAGCGTGGATCCCTCGCTGCTCGAGTCGAGCGAGGTCTCGATCGCCGACGAGCTCACCCATGCCGGCACCGTGATCGGCACGCCCAAGTACATGGCGCCCGAGCAGCACTGCGGCGAGCCGCTCGATGCCGCCGTCGATCAGTATGCGTTCTGCGTGGTGCTGTGGGAGGCGCTCGCCGGCGTGTGGCCGTTCGCACCGCCCGGGTCGGAGCCCGAGCCCGAGCGCGAGCGCGACGACCCCTACCGCGACGTCGTGCGCCGCAAGCTGGCGGGGCCCGGGGCCTGGCCGACCAGCGTCGCGGTGCCCAAGTTGCGTTGAGCAGTGCGCCCGCGAGCGCGATCCGAGTGGTCGAGGTTCTACTCATGGATGTTCATCCGATACGTTGCGTCGAGCTGGACTCGAGCCTCTTCCTCTGTGCGCAGCGGTCCGTGCCGCGGGCCGACGCACACCAGCTCCGGTGCGAGGAGCTCCGAGTCGGGCGAATGCTCAGCCACGAAGCACAGGTCATCGCCGGCCACGAGCAGGGTGCCCACGAGCGGGCCCATGGGCACCCTCCATGCGATCATCCCGTCGGGCCCCACGGCCACAAGGGTGTAGACGGGGTCTTGCTCGTACTGTCCGAGGAAGTAGCTCCAGCCCTCGTCGTCGACAACCCAGCTGATGATCCAGCCATGTGTGAATCGACGCCAGAGCAGCCGCCCGTCGCGATCGAAGCACGTGAACGTGCCTCCGATCTTGCGCTCGACCTGTTCGAGCGTGCAGACCCCGTCGGCGTAAGTCGCCGTGGAGCCAGCGTAGTCGAGCGGGATCCGAGCTCTCTGCGCACCATCACGATCGAGCCAGAGCAAGGCGGCTCGCCGCCCGCGGGAGGTCACACCGACGACCTCGCCTTGGCGGGTCACACCCGCGCTGTACCACTGGCCGCGCGAAATGACGTCCACCTCGCCGCTGGGATCGATCCGCACGGTGGCGCGACGCCTTCCCTGTGTTCTCGGGATCGTCATCCACCGGCGCTGGCGGGCCGACGCCTCGATCCCAATGACCACGTCACCGGACTCGAGGAAGTGCTCGAGCGTGCTCCAGGAATTCCAGCCGGGTGCAGGAGGAAGCGCAAGCCACTCGACGAGCTCGAGACTACGAGCATCGATCCGCCCCAGGTTGAGCACATCAGGATATCGGCGTCCGTGGTGGCCTCGAGTGGACGAAGTGTCCGCACAGAGAACGGTGATGGTGTCCATCTCATATCGAACTGCGATGATCCCCTCGCAGCCCGAGTAGTCCACCTCCCTGCGCAGCTCGGCATTCGATTGCTGCGATACGCCGGCAGGCGCCGCCAGCGGCGGAGGATCGAATGTTAGCTCGCCCGCGCGTGACAGTGCCCAGAAGCCTGGCACGATGAAGCGATCACGGCTCGTGTCGTAGACGAAGCTCTCGAGCGGGGTCATCGTCCCGGCGAAGCTCACCACCGCCGTTTCCTCTCGGCGCCACTTCCAGAGACCAACGATCGACGCCTCCCTCAGCTCGTACATGCGGAGCTGTTCTTCGTCGAGCGCGAGTGGGATCCGCGTGACCGTGGGTGCAACCACGGCCTCGGGCGCGGGGACGAGCAGCGCGGGCAGTTCGGGAGGTCGGCAGCCGGCGGTCGCGCTGAGCAGTACGCCCGCGAGCGCGATCCGAGTGGTCGTCGGTCTACTCATGGGCCTTCATCCGATACGTCGCACCGAGCTGCTTTCCGAGCCAGTCGGCGACGAAATCCACCTCGGATGGAGCGATGTTGCCACCCCACTCTTCCTGGTAGAAGGTCCCGGGCGGAGGGGAGTTAACCGCGACGTCGCTACCTGGCGACCGAGCTTCGAGCCTAATTTCGTTGCCAATTGCGTTCGCGACAACGAAAGCGGCGCATGCGTTCTTCGGGTCGTTGACTGCGGCCGCGAGATCACTCGCGACGCTGGCTGGGCTGCCACTTCCATCGAAGTCATTGGATCCAGGGGTTCGCGACCGATGCCGAGCAAGCCCGAGATCGTGGTCTCGGAAGCATCGCCGCGGACGACGGCCGCCTCCGGCCGGAAGACGACGCCGGCCGTGTCGAAGCACGCATCCTCCAGCTCCAGCACGCGAGCGACGGGACGGCGCGCCACGACGAGGTGCGAGGCTCCCGTCGTAAGCTCGAGGTTTCCGCCAACGACGGCCGCAATGGAGATCTGGGCCCCGCTCGACCCGACCCCCGGGGGCTGCGCCGCCGCGGTCAGCTCGACCGGTCCCACGATCTCCACGCGACACGTCCCGTGCCGGAGGATCTCGTCCGCGTAGAAGGTCGCGAGCGCATCGAGGCGCATCGAGCGTTGCTCTCCATCGGGCAGGCGCAGTCGGACCTCGGTCCCCTCGGCAGACAGCCCGGCTTCACCCACCACGCGAAGCTCGATCCACGTGGGGCGCGGGTCCGGCGTGACGGGCGTGGGATCGTCGGGTTCGAGGTTGCGGAGGTCCGAGACCGCGGGAGCATCGAGGAGCCGCTCGGGCGGGCGCTCACGCACGGCGATGATCGCCCCACGCTCGAGCAGGCGCTCGAGCGCCCGCGCGATCTCGGCGGCGCCGAGCAAGGACCCGCCCGTGATGCTCTCGACCAACCGACTCGCCGCGGAGCGACGCGCGAGATCGTCGAGGCACGCGCCCACGATCTCGCGCCGCAACTGCACGTCATCGACCGAGCGCAGGTCCTGGCGCCGGGCGATGAGATACGTCCGTCCGCCGAGGACGATCCGCTGACCCGTCACGGCGGACAGCGTGACATGAACTTCGTGACCCGTTCGGACCGTTCGAGGAGGCCGGCGAATGGGCACTCGATGTACCCATTCATGATGACGGCGGGCTGTGGAGCTGCTCCATGGAACGACTCTTAGTCGGTATCGTCGATGGTCGCCAGCGTTGGACGGGTGGTCGCTCACGTCGGTTGGCGAACCGCGGCGCGACACCAATCGACGACGAGGAGCGCGTGGTGATCGGCGAGCTCGGCGAGCTCGGCGGGTAGCTCGCCATCCACGCCTAGTGCGAGCACGTGACCTGCGTCCTCGCGCCCGTAGACGACGCCTTCTTCCATCGAGAACGCGAACCCGCCGGTCACGATGCCGCCCGGGTCTTGGTAGACGGTGAGGTCGCGGCGCGGGGGGTTGCCCAGCGCGCGTGCGAGGTCGTCGACGCCGAGCTGCACGTCTTCCAGCGGGGATACGATGCGCTCACGCACGTGGATCCGCTTGAAGCCGGGCCCGACGCGGTCCTCGTACACGCT
>JBFIJN010000395.1:0-8503 GCA_041600735.1 Nannocystaceae bacterium | reverse complement strand
GTGGTGGTCACCCGCTCCAGGCCGATGGGGGAGACCGAGTACAGGTCGCCGCCGATCCGCTCGGGCGCGCTCGCGATCCCCTCGGTTGGAAAGTGAAAGCGGTGGTAGTCGGTGGGGCACAGCCGCGAGATCAACATTGCGCCGTGGCGGTAGGCCTCGGCCAGCTCGGTGCTCCCCACGAAGCGCTCGAGCGCGAACGCACAGCTCTTCACGTACTCGGGCTTGGCCTGCGACAGCTCGGGGAACACCAAGTGGCGACCGTCGGCCGGGAACACGAGCGCGGCGTCGTCGGGGCAGATCGGGCGCGCCTCGGGGTCTAGCCGGCGGGTGAAGAACTCGTTGAAGCAGCCGAACGCCTCGACCGGGTCGGCGAACTCGGTGGTGTCGAGGCCGTACTGCGCGATGAAGGGCGCGATCTTGCGGCGACTCCTCGGTCGCGACATGAGCCAGCCGTAGGCGCGCGAGAAGAAGCTGCGCTTGATGAGCGCGAACAACAACATCCGCCCCAGAGGGTTGCCGTAGACGAAGCGGAGGTAGCCTTCGCCGTAGACCTGCTCGGTCTCGAGGGCGCCGCGGTAGCGGTTGTAGAATTCGATGTTGCTGGCCATGGAACGTCGCTCGGGGGGAGGGTAGGGCATCGTGCGCGCACGGACCACGCGCCCGCCCGCCCGGCCTCAGCCGCCGAGCGCTCGTAGCGAGCGCGCCCAGTCCTCGAGCCCCGCGAGGGTCGACTCGATGTCCTCGCCAGACTTTGCGAGCGTGTCGAGGGCCGCGCGCAGATCGAGCTTGGCCGCGCGGATGCGGCCGCGGATCGTGCCCTCGGGGAGCTCGAAGACCTCGCCGAGCTTGGCCGCAGACAGGTTCTCCCAGTAGTAGAGCTCGAGCAGGGTCTGCGACTCGAGCGGGATCCGGCGCAGCGCGTGGAGCAGCAGCTTCTGCTCGCGGGCGGCCGCGAGGGCCGTGCTGGGGCCCGCGCCCAGATCGACCAGGGACATGTCGTCGAGGTCGACCTCGACGCGCTGTCGCGCGCGGATCCACAGGCCCAGGATGTTGCGAGCGATCGCGAACATCCAGCTGCGGAAGCTAGCCTCGGCGCGGAAGCGATCGATGCCCTCGGCGCAGGCGGTGAGGGTGCGCTGCGCCAGCTCCTCGACGTCGGAGGGGGCGAAGACCTTGTTGACGAAGAAGCGGTGCAGCGAGGGGAGGTGCCGCCGAATGAGGGTGGTGCCGGCGGAGCGATCGCCGGCCTTCCAGGCGAGGACGAGCTCGCGGTCGTCGGTGGCCACGGGGCGATGGTAGCAGCTGAGCGGGCGCGCGGGGTGGCCTGCGCGCCCTCGCGGGAGCGCTCAGTCGTCGCCCTTCTTGGTCAAGGTGAGGGTCACGCGGGGCACCTTGGGTAGCTCGCCGGTCCGGGCGGTTCCATCATTGAAACACTCGTTGTACCAGAGCTGGAGTATGTCATCGGTCGAGCTCGTCTTGTCGAACGTGAAGGTGCTACCGATCGCGGAGGGCGTCGAATTGTTCAGACTATAGGAGACCTCGCCGCCGACGGATCTGTTGCATTCTTGCAGTTGGTTCTTGATGATCACGCGATAGGGGGGATAGTCCTCGATCGTCTCGCGCTCGCCTCGATTGCACGTGATCACGCACTCGAAGCCGTGCTCGGACTTGATCACGACTTCGTGCGTCCGGGGTTCTCGAGTCGGTTCGGTCTGCTTGGTGGTCGTGGTGGTGGTCATGGTCTTGGTCCCTGGGCAGTGGTAGAGCGAAGTCGTTGGTGGAGGGCTCGTGCGTCGGTGACCCGCGGATCCGCGGAGCCCAGCTGACGCTCGAGGATCGGGACCGCATGCCCGAGCAGGGGCTCTGCGTGCTCGTCTTGGCCGTCCCGGTGGAGCGCGTCGGCGAGGTTGTGCTCGGCCAGCGCGACCGCGATCGAGTCGGCGGGCTTCACCCGGCGCACGAGCTGAAGCGCGCGCTCGAAGGCGAGCACGGCATCGGCGGTGCGTCCATCATGGTAGGCAGACACTCCCACCGCCGAGAGTACGTCCACGCGCAAGGGGTGGCTCGGGCCCAGCGCCTCCATGGAGATCGAGTCGGCCAGCTCCGCGTGCATGCGCACCATGTCGGTCTGGCCAAGGTAGTCGTAGGCCGCGGTGAGGGCCACGTGCACTCGCGCGACGAGCTCGCTGCGGGGACCGTGCGCCTGGGTGGCGGTGGTGAGGGTGCGCTGCAGCTGGGCCACGGCGGCCTCGGGGTCGCCAGCGGCGATCATGGCGATGCCCTCGTCGAGAGCTCGGGCCGCTTCGCTCGGCGCGGGGCGGCGTGCCTGCGGCTCGAGCGGGGCGCCCAGCTCGAGATCCCGAGCGCGATCGAAGAGACCCCGGCCCTCGGTGGCGCGTCCGCTGTAGACCAAGAGGTTGCCCAGGTTTCGGAGCACCGTGGCCTGCTCCCAAGCCGCGGTGGGCCCTTCGCGCTCGAGCAGCGCGAGCGCCTCGCGGAGCGAGCTCTCGGCCTCCTCGAGCTCCCCGGCCAGCTCTTGGGTCATGCCCTGGTCCGCCACGAGCTGCGCCCGCTGTCGCGGCGAGGGCTCGAATACCATGAAGACCGCCGCATGGCGCTCCCTGGCCCAGCGAGCGCGCTCCACATCGAGCTCCACGAGTCGCTCGACCTGATTGAGCGCGCTCCAGGCATGGGCCTGGAGCTCGAGGTCGTGCACGCGATCGCCCGCGTCGAGCGCCTCGCCCAGGCGTAGTCGTGCCGCCGCACCGTCGCCCGCGATCGTGTGGAGGCGGCCCAGCGCGAGGGCTGCTTCTCCGCGGAGCGGCGGCCAGTCGAGCACCCGCGCCCGCGACAGCAGCTGCTTGGCTTCGGCGATCCGAGCCGCGAAGCTCTGTCGATCGCGGTCGAGCTGCACTCGCACCAGATCCCGACGCACCTGCGCGACCTCATCGGCGTGGGCGGGGGCCACCGCTTCGATGTTGCTGCCGAGGACCGACTCGCTCAGACAGTCCCTCGGATCCTCCAGCTCACCAAGCCATGCAACGAGCTGCTCGTCCTTCGTGAGCTGCCCGCTGTCGATCGCGGCCCGCAGCGCGGTGAGCCCCGCGAGTCGGCGATCGAGACACACGCCGCGGCGATCGAGGCTCTCGGGCGAGCGCTGCTGTCGCACGTGCACGTCCTCGCAGGTCTCGCGCGCGGCGTGGCGCCAGCCTTCGACCCAGCCGTCGAGCAGCGCCTGCGTGCGCTCGATCGCCGGCTCGGAGAGCGTGGCCCGCAGCGGCTGCAGCGACTGCGCCGTCCATGTCTCGTCGACCTTCGCCCCGGCCTGCGCACACGGATCGACGACGACCGCGGCGGGCTCGCGCAGCGCCATCATCCCGATCGCGAGGCCGAGCAGCGCGGCGCCCGAGCCCACCACGCTCGGCACGAGCCACCGTCGGCGCGGGGGCGCGAGCGCGGCGAGCAGAGCGTGCATGTCTTCGAAGCGGTCTTGGGGAGCGAGGGCCAGCCCGCGGGACAGCGCGCGATGGATGCGAGCGGGCAAGCGCTCACCCTCATTGCGCTCGGGTCGCCCATCGGGACCTCGCGCTCGGCTCGGGCGCCTCCCGCAGAGCGCCTCCCACAGCGACACGCAGAACGAGAACTGGTCGCTGCGCGCATCGATCACCTCGCCGGTGAGCTGCTCGGGCGCCGCGTAGGCGGGCGTACCCACGAAGCGGTCCGGCTCGGTGAGACCTTCGGCCCACCCCGCGGCGGTGGAGAGCCCGGTCTCGCTCGACCCCGGACCCGAGGCGTTGGCGATGCGCACGAGCCCAAAGTCGACGATGCGCACGCGCCCGTCCTCGCCGAGCATGACGTTGGCGGGCTTGATGTCGCGGTGCACGAGGCCGGCCGCGTGGATCCCCGCGAGCCCGCGCCCCGCGGCCATCCATGCCTCGAGCCGCTCGGCCTGGCTGCGCGGTCGCTCCTTCGCCCAGTCGCGCAGGGTCTGGCCGGGGATGTGCTCCATGGCCAGCCACACCCGTCCTTCATGGCGCCCCACGTCGAAGATCGGGACGACGTTGGGGTGCGACAGCTGGGCCAGCGCCTGCGCCTCGCGAAACAGCCGCTGCTCGCTCGCCGCATCGGTGCCGGTCTGGTGCAGGAACTTGAGCGCGACGCGGCGCTGCAGCTGCTCGTCCCACGCCGAGTAGATCGTGCCCATGCCGCCCGCGCCCAGCTCGCGCTCGATCACGAAGCGATCGACCTTCACCAGCTGGCCCTCGTCACCGACCAAGCGGCGGAGCAGCCTCGCCTCGAGCAGGCGATGCGCCAGCGAGTCGAGCGGCAGCCCGGGTCGCTGCGAAGCGTCCGTCGACGCGGGGGTCGGCGGCGGATCATCGCTGTCTACGTTGGGCACCGGGCTCGACTCCGAGGGTAGTCGATCGAGCGCACCAACCGATCGACGAAAGCTGGAAGCCGCGAATTTCGCCCCCGGGCTCGGGTTCCTGGGCACGGGCGAGAAAGATCGAACAATCGATGATCGGTTGCTCGGCGCCCGTAACAACCAACTCGAGCACGCGGACACGACCGCTGCCGCACACAGGAGCAACACACATGCAACGAGCAGGATTCGACGAGGTCATTGCCAACCCTTCACTGGTCGCCTTTGGCGAGGCCATGCGCGAAGTGGACTGGAACGAGATGTTTCGCAACCCCGGCTCGACGATCGAGGGCCTGGTACCGACCCTCGCCAACGGCAAGGCGTCGGCGGAGACCAAGAAGCTCGCGGCCGAGCTCTCCTACGTGGCCGCGGCGGTCGGCGCGGGCCATGCCCCGGCCCAGTCCGTAGGGACCGCGTCGCCCGGGGTCAACGTCGTCTGCGAGGACGTGCGGATCGTGCTCGTGCTCGACCACTCCGCGGTCCAGGACGTCATCAACGGCATCAATATCTCGGCCGGAGTGCTCGCTGCGTTCGCGGCCGCGACCGGAACGATCTCCGCGCTGACGGGACTCGCGGGCTTGGTCCCCGCGTCGGCGGTGACGGCCGTGATCACGGGCGTGGCGGGCTTCTCCTCCGCGTTCCTGGCGGCGAGCGCGGGGCTGCTCGGCGCGATCGATCGGGGCCACGGCATCTACGTGACCATCACCATCCCGCAGTTCGTGGCGGCGGCGCTGCTGATCGTGGCGTCGATCGTGAGCCCGTTGACGGCGTTCATCACCCTGCCGGCCGCGGCCGCAGCATGCGTGCCGATCCCGACGACTCGCCCCCCGAGCTAGTCGGTGTTCGCGGCGGCCCAGCCCTCGGGGCTGGGCCGCACGCCGCGAGCCCAGCCCTGCCAAGCCCCACGATCCCGCGTTTCGGCCCGCTCCGGCCCTGCTACGGCCGCTCCGAGCCCAGCCCTACCTGCGCGCCGAAGACAGCGCTATCACGACCCCTCGCAGGAGGTCACCGACGTGGAACCACTCGCATTCGGCGCTCGCCTCTGGCTCGCCTTCACGCTCCCGCTGCGGCTGCTCTTCAATGGAGCGCTCGCCGCCCGCATCATGCAGGCGATCCGCGGCGAGCTGGTCTCGCTCGCCGAGGCCAAGGCCCAGAACAAGCAAGAGCTCGAGACGCAGCGCAAGGCGATCGAGGCCAAGGCCGAGGCCAAGGCCGCGGCCGCAGCCAAGCCCGCGCCCAAGGAGATCGCGCCCGAGGCCGACTTCACCCCGGCGCTGCAGCTGCTGGCGATCCTCCAGCGCGAGGGTCGCTTCGTCGACTTCCTGCAAGAAGACGTGTCGAGCTTCTCCGATGCCGACATCGGCGCGGCCGCTCGCGTGGTGCACGAGGGCTGCACGCGCGGGCTGAAGGACGTGCTGAAGCTCGAGCCCGTGCGTAGCGAGAGCGAGGGCGCCAAGGTCGAGCTGGCGGTGGGCTTCGATGCCAAGCGCACGCGGGTCACCGGCAACGTGACGGGCGAGCCGCCGTTCACGGGCACGCTCGCGCATCACGGCTGGCGCGTGGAGAGCATTCGGCTCCCCGAGCTGTCGGCGGGCCACGATCCCACGATCATCGCGCCGGCCGAGGTCGAGCTGTGACGTACGCGGTCGGCATCGATCTCGGCACCACCAACTGCGCGCTGTCGTTTGCGACGGATGCCGAGGCTCCGCCGCTGCCGCTGCCGATCCCCCAGGTGGTCGCGCCCGGCGAGGTGGACACGCGGCCGCTGATGCCGTCGTTCCTCTACCTGCCCGCAGAGTCCCAGTTCCCGCCGGGCTCGCTCGCGCTCGCGTGGTACCCCCAGGCGCGCGACGTGGTGGGGACGCTCGCCCGCAGCCAGGGTGCGTCCACGCCGGGGCGCCTGGTGTCTTCGGCCAAGAGCTGGCTCTCGCACGCGGGTGTCGATCGCCGCGGCGAGATCCTGCCGTGGGAGGCCCCCGAGGGCGTGCCGCGGGTGTCGCCGCTCCAGGCCACCGCGCGCTACCTCGGGCACCTGCGCGCGGCCTGGGATCATGCGCACCCCGAGGCGCCGCTCGACGAGCAAGACGTGGTGCTCACCGTGCCCGCCTCGTTCGATCCGGTCGCTCGCGAGCTCACGCTCGAGGCCGCTGCGCTCGCGGGCTTCGACGAGCCGCCGCGCCTGCTCGAGGAGCCGCAGGCGGCCCTCTACGCGTGGGTGGCCCAGCGCGGCGCGACCTGGCGCAGCGAGGTCGGCGTAGGCGACGTGATCCTCGTGGTCGACATCGGCGGCGGCACCACCGACTTCTCGCTGATCGCCGTGCGCGAGGAGGAGGGCGTGCTCCAGCTCGAGCGCGTGGCGGTGGGCGATCACATCCTGCTCGGCGGCGACAACATGGATCTCGCGCTGGCCTACACCGTGCGCGCGCGCATGGAGGCCGAGGGCACCGCGCTCGACGACTGGCAGCTGCGCGCGCTCACGCACGGCTGTCGCGCGGCCAAGGAGGCGCTGCTCGGCGACTCGGCCGCGGCGCCCGAGGCCGCGCCGCTGGTGATCCCCGGCCGCGGCAGCCGACTCATCGGCGGCACGCTGCGCACCGAGCTGCGCCGCAGCGAGCTCGAGAGCGTGCTGCTGGAGGGCTTCTTCCCGGAGGTCGCCGCCGATGCGCGTCCGCAGGCGCCGCGTCGCATGGGCCTCACCACGCTCGGGCTGCCGTACCCGGCCGATGCTGCGATCACTCGCCACCTCGCCGCCTTCCTCGCGCGCGCGAGCGCGAGCGCGGCCACGCACAGCTTCGTGCATCCCACCGCGATCTTGTTCAACGGCGGCGTCACGCGCTCGCCGCTGCTGCGCGAGCGCATCACCGCGATCCTCACCCAGTGGATCACCGCCGAGGGCGGCGCGGCGCCCAAGCTGCTCGAGGGCATCGACGCCGAGCTCGCGGTGAGCCATGGCGCGGCCTACTACGCGCGGATGCGACGCGACGGCGGGGTGCGGATCCGCGGCGGCACGGTGCAGGCGTTCTACGTGGGCATCGAGCGCTCCGAGCTCGCCGTGCCCGGCATTCCCCCCCGCGTCGACGCGGTCTGCGTGGCCCCGTTCGGCATGGAGGAGGGCTCGGAGGTCTCGCTGCCGCAGGTGTTCGGCCTGGTGGTGGGCGAGCCGGTCTCGTTCCGCTTCTTCGGCTCGTCGAGTCGTCGCGAGGACGAGGTCGGCACCACGGTCGCACCCGCGTCGCTGCTGGAGCTCGCGCCGATCGAGACCACGCTCGAGGCTCTGCGCGAGCCCGCTGCGGCGGCGCCGGCCGACCCGCTCGAGGGCGCGCCCGGCGAGCTGGTGCACGTGCGCCTGCACGCGCGCGTGACCGAGGTGGGCACGCTCGAGCTAGCCGCGGTCGAGGATGGGGCCGAGCGCCGCTGGAAGCTCAGCTTCGACGTGCGAGGGCAGGGGTAGGACTGCATGAGCGAGCCTCGCTACGCGGTCGGCATCGACCTGGGCACCACGCACTGCGCGATCTCGGCCGCGCGGCTCGAGCACCCGCAGGTGCGGCTCTTGTCCGTGCCTCAGCTCATCGCGCCGGGCGAGGTCGGCGAGCGTCCGCTGCTGCCCTCGTTCACCTACCTGCCTGCGCCCGGCGAGCTCTCCGAGGCCGATCGCACGCTGCCGTGGGGCCCGCAGGCGCACGTGGTGGGCGAGGCGGCGCGACGGCTCGGGGCCAAGGTGCCCGGGCGCCTGGTGGCCTCGGCCAAGAGCTGGGTGTGCCACGGCGGCGTGAATCGGCGCGCGCCGATCCTGCCGTGGAACTCGCCCGATGACGAGCCCCACATCTCACCATTCGAAGCGCAGGTGGCCTATTTGTCCCACTTGCGATCCACGTGGGATCAGCTCCATCCCGAGGCTCCGCTGTCCGAGCAAGACGTAGTGGTGACGGTGCCCGCCTCGTTCGACGAGGGCGCGCGCACGCTCACCACCGACGCGGCCGCGGCCGCGGGCCTGGGCGCAGTGCGCCTGCTCGAGGAGCCGCAGGCCGCGTTCTACGACTATCTGGGCGTCCACGCGGAGTCGCTCGATCCGCGCCTGCT
>JBFIJN010000394.1:0-8526 GCA_041600735.1 Nannocystaceae bacterium | reverse complement strand
TAGTCGTACGTGTGCGGATCGTGGATCGCGATGTCGAGCGGCTCGAGCGCGCGCCAGCTCTGCTCCGCGAGACGGGCGTTGATCTGCGCAGCCTTGGCCTTGCTGCCCTCCCACAGCCCGCGGCAGTGCGCGTGCTGCTCTGCATTCCAGCCGCCTTCGTCCATGCCGTCGAAGATCTGGATCCACTCTGCAACGGCATCGGTGTCCACCGTGCGCCACGTGACGTGCATGACCTCGTCCTCGCCGTCGGAGTTGCTCAGCGCCTCCGCCCTCGCACTGACGACCACGTCGCCGTCGACCGTGACCGCGGGAAAGCCCAGCGCCTGCACCTCGAACGGACACGTCGCCGCGCCCTGGAATTCCTCCGCGGCCCAGCGGTGATACGGCCCCACCGCGATCCGCGGAGGTCCGTCGTAGCGCTCGGGATGGCGCATGAGCTGCGGCTCGGGCTCGGGCTCCGTACGCGGAGGCTCGACCGCGGTGCGCGGCTTGGCGTCGGGCACGGCCGAGTAGCCCTGCGACCAGTCGAGCTCGTCGTCGTCGAGCTCGAGGTCCTCGGCCTGCGGGGGCGCGGTGCAGGCAGACACGGTCAGCGCGGCGAGCAGGGCGGTCAGCGGCGTCCTCATCGGGGGGGCCTACGCGCGAGCCCGGGTGCTCGCTTCCATGGCTCGATTCCGGCGCACGGCAGGCTAGCTGCGGAGCAGCATGATGCTGGGATGGCAGCGCGGCGGACAGGCCCGAACGAGCGCCTACGCGAGGGTATCGGCGATTGGGCCGTCGTTTGGGCCGACGAGGAGTCGGCCGGTCGGCCCACCGTGCACGGATCATCTCACCGCCCCACGATCAATTGCGAGATGATCGCAACGGGTCGTCCATCGACTCTCACTATCAACTGCGCCAGAGGCTCGATGGATCCATCCGACCACGAAGACGCACTCCCCGGCGACGGCCTGGAGCATCCGCCGCCCTCTGACGAGCTCGGAGCGCAGGCGATGTGGCGGCGGCTCTCGCTTCGCCTCTTCGACGAGGTGGTGGCGCCCGCGGCCATCGGTCGCTTCGAGGTGATGTCCACGATCGGCGCGGGTGGGATGGGGGTCGTGGTCCAGGCGCGCGATCCCAAGCTCGGCCGCTCGGTCGCGCTCAAGCTCCTGCGGTCCACGGAGGACCCAACCGTTGCGCGGCGGCTCGAGCAGGAGGCGCTGGCGCTCGCCCGCCTCAATCACCCCCACGTGGTGCAGGTCTACGAGGTCGGAGAGCACGAGGGCCAGGTGTTCCTAGCCATGGAGTACGTGGACGGAGGATCGCTGAGGGACTGGTTGGCGGAGCGTCCGCGAACCTGGCGGGAAATCCTCGACAAGTACCTCCAGGCGGGCGCGGGCTTGGCCGCCGCCCATCGCGTGGGCATCGTGCACCGCGATTTCAAACCCACCAATGTGCTCATCGACCGCGACGGGCGGGTGCGTGTGGCGGACTTCGGCCTCGCGCGGGAGGCCTCGAGCGAGCACGAGCGGCTTGGCGACGAGAGCCGCGACGCCTCCACGGGTCCCTTGCTCGGAACCATCACCCGCTCGGGTAGGGTGGTCGGCACGCCCGCGTACATGTCTCCGGAGCAGCTCGAGGGGAAGGAGCTCGACGCTCGCACCGATGTGTTCAGCTTCTGCGTGGCGCTCTGGGAGGCGCTGGCTGGGACCAGGCCCTTTCGTCCGGAGCGCCTGCGAAGGGCCCTTCTCGAGCCCAGCGAACCCTTGCCCGTCCACGGTCGACCCGCCGGGCCGCGGTGGCTGGCTCGTGCCCTCCGGCGCGGGTTGGCGATCGATCCCGAGCTTCGCTGGCCAAGTATGGAGGCGCTGCTGACCGTCCTGACGCGGACGCCCGTCCAGCAGAGGCGGATGATCGCCTCGCTCGGTGTGGTCGGGCTGGGACTGGGAGGGTGGTTCGCGTGGCCGGCCGACCTTCCGTCGCCGTGCCCCAGCGCCGCAGCGGAGCTTGGGGGGGCGTGGGACGAAGAGCGACGCGAGCAAGTCGACACGCTCGTGAGCGCGTCGAAGCTGGACTTCGCCGCCGAGACCTGGCGTGAGGTCGAGACCGGGCTCGATGCCTATGCCGCGGGCTGGCTCGAGGCGAGGCAGGCGACGTGCGAGGCCACCAAGGTCCACGGCAGGCAGTCGCAAGAGCAGCTCGATCTCAGCATCGCGTGCCTCGATCGGCGTCGGGGTGGGCTCGCGGTGGCGGTGGAGCTGCTGGTCGAGGGCCGGACGGAGGTCTGGGTCGGGGCCACCGACCTCGTCGACGCGCTCGAGCCCGTGGATCCATGCACGAGCACCCAAGCCCTCAGGGGCGCGGCCGCGCGGGGGGTGGCTCGCTCGGCGGCGCTCGACGAGCTCGATCGCGTGCTTGCCGACGGCCACGCACGCTTGGCCGTGAAGCTGCTCGACGAGGGGCATCGCGCCGCCGAGGTGGCGGCTCGCGAGGCTCGACGCCTCGGCGACTCGTCTCGGCTCGCGGAGGCGCTTCACATGAAGGGAAGCGCCGAGGGCCTGCTCGGCGAAGGCGAGCGAGCCCTGTCGAGTCTGACCGAGGCAGTGGATCTGGCCTTCGAGCTCGATGACGACGGTCAACTGGCCCGCAGCTTCGTCGCGCTGGGGCGGGTGGCGGTGGTCGAGCTCGAAGATGCCGAGGGCGGCCGACGATGGCTGGACCATGCCGCCGCTCTCTCCCGCAGGCCAGACGCGAGTCAGGTTCTGAGGGTGGACCTCGCGCTGGCGCGCGCCGATCTGGCGAGCCTGCTCGGCCGCCCCGCGGACGCGCTCGACGAGCTGAGTGGCGCTCGCACCTGGACGGGCAAGAGCGACGCGCAGGAGCTCGCGCTGATGAGCGCGTTGGCCAAGCTGCTCGGCGAGCAAGGCCGGCTCGACGAGTCGGACGCGCTCTACCTCGAGGCCATCGAGCGGCAGAGCAAGCGGCTCGGCGAGGGACACCCCTCGACCGTCCCGTGGCGCCTGAACCTCGCCATCAATGAGCTGGAGCGGCCTCACCCCGATCTCGAGCGAGCATGGAGCCTGTGCGACGAGGCGCTCGCTGGCTACCGCGCCGCCTACGGAGCGCACGACCGGCGGCTCGCGGGCATCCTGGTGACCATGGCGCAGCTTGCCTGGCAGCGAGGGCAATCCGAAGAAGCCATGGGCCGGGCCCGTCGAGCGGCCGCGATCGTGCGTGAAACGCTGCCCGAAGGCCACTCGGAGCGGGTGGGCGCGCTGGCGCTGCTCGCCAACATCCTCGTCGAGATGGGCCACCACGAGGAAGCCCTCTTGCTGCACGAGAAGCTGCTGCGCGAGCACGTGGTGGGCGGCAACCAAGCCGAGCAGCCCAGAGCGCGACAGAACCTCGCGTGGCTGCTGTGCCAGACGCAGCAGTGCGAGCGGGCGCAGGAGCATATCGACGCGGCCCGAGCGCAGCTGCCGGCGGGGGATGAGCTGCACGTGCTTCTCGATGTGGTGCAAGGCATGGTGAGGCTCGCGCGTGGGGACGCGGCCGAGGCGGTGGCCGTCCTCGAAGCGGTCGCGCTGCGGGTGGATGGTGTCTCGGCCGAGGAACACCCACTACTGCGGCCCGAGCTGGCAGCGACGCTCGCCAGAGCTCTGGCGCTGCAGGGGAGCGACCTGGCCCGAGCCCGAGGCTTGGCCGAGCAGGCGCGCGAGGGGTATCGGGCCCTGGGGCGCGAGCGGGAAGCAGCGGAGGTCGAGACGTGGATGGCGGCGATGGGGCTTGCCGACGAGGGAGGGCAGTGATGATGAACGAAGAGAAGATCTCCGAAGAGCTGCGGCGAGAGCTCCTTGCGAAGGTCGGGGCAACGGTCGGTCTTCTGATCGATGCCCACGCGATCGATGGAGCTCCTGGGGGCGGCGCACGTCGGTTCAAGAAGGAGCGTATCTCCAGCGTGAATGGCGTCTCTCGGCTGACGCGACTGTACTCACTGCCGATGGCGGGCGGTGAGGCGCGCGCGCCTCGACACTCGTGCGTGCTGTTCAAGAGCAGTGACGGCACGCATCGCATCGCCACCTCCGCCCACTGCATCACGGTCGACGAGGAGTGGCGCAAGCAAGTTCGAGCGGTCGTGGGGATAGCGGATATCGAGCAGGAATTCTCCGCCGCGCAGGTGATCGAGCTGGGCGGGATTCAACACTATGAGGACATGCCCGATCGCGACTTGGCGATCTTGATCGCGAGGATCCAAGCGCCGACGATGTCGACCATGTCGTTCCCGGGGGGAGCTCCAGGCGTCGCTGTCGGTGACCGCGTGTACGTCGTGGGGCATGCGGGGGGGCTGAACATGGAAGTGGTCCCTGGGCTGGTGAAGAGCCGAGTGGAGCCGGGCGGCCGCCTGAGCGGGCTGAACATCGAGGTCTCCGGCTCTCGCCGCTGCCTCTCTGGCTCGCCCGTGTTCACCTGGGCCGCTGGGGGAGAGCCCGCCTTGTTCGGCGTCTTGCAGGGGCTGAAGGAGGTCGTGATTCCAGCGCCCGATGGCGTGATGAAAGCGATCCCGCCAGCGGACGACTGCCTCGATCCTCCAAGCAGGGACACCTATCACATAGTGTTCCTCGGCGGAGGAATGTCCGCGTTCTTCAAGAGAGTGTGGATCTGAATGTTTGCGAATCGTCGAGCTCGAGCACGAAGGAACCAGGAATGACCGTCCAAACGAGAATCTACAGCGCGGTGCCACAACTGATCGACACCGTCTCCGCAGACACCATCTCCATCAAGATGGTGAGCGGAAGCGGGCTGAAGTACACCAAGAATGGCACGGACTTCCTGATCGACAAGATCGAGAGCGACGTGAGCAGCGGGTCCGAAGCGCTCGTCATCAGGGTGACCGACGGAGCCGGCTGGCACCTCGAAAACTGGGCCCGCTACAAGATCACGAAGCCGACCACCGATGGTGGATTGCGCTGGCAGTACGGAGGGGGCTCCGTGATGACCGTGACCGCGTGGTATCCGAGCCGAGTCGACTCGCTCGTCGAGTGGGAGCTCATCGATCCCGACGAGCCAACCGTGAAGCTCACGGTCGTCGTCAAGCGAGTCCCGTAGCGCAGGCGGGTCAGCGCTCGAGCTGCTCCCGCAGCGACCGCGCCCACGCGTCCAGACCTCCTAGCGTGCTGCTGAGCAGCTCGTGCGAGTCGGCGAGCCGCGCGAGCTGCTCGCGCACGAGCACTCGACCGCGTCGGATCCGGGTCCTCGCGGTGTTCTCCGGGACCTCGAAGATCTCGGCGATCTGCGGAGCGGTCAGCTGCTCCCAGAAGTACAGCTCGAGCAGGGTCTGGTGCTCGAGCGGGATCCGGCGCAGCGCCTCGAGGAGGAGTCGCTGCTCCTGCTTTGCGCCGAGCATGGTCGAGGGCCCGGCGCCCGAGTCCTCCGCGGCGTGCAGCTCCGGATCGAAGGACTCCGTGGCGCGGCCGCGGAAGTGCTCGCGGAGCACGTTGCGGGCAATACCGAACAAGTACGTACGAAAGCTCGAGCGACTCTGGAAGCGGTCCCGCCCCTCGACGCAGCGGGTGAACGTCCGCTGCACGAGCTCCTCGGTGTCCGCCCCAGCCTTGTTGGCGAAGAATCGCCGCATGCTCTTGAAGTGCCGCGTGAACAGCTCATGGCCCGCCTTGCGGTCGCCAGCTTGCCATGCCTCCAAGAGCTCTACATCGCTGGGGTCGAGGCTGGACATCGCGGGCCACCAGGCTAGCAGCTTGGCACCCACACAGCCCGATCTTCCTGGGATTCGATGCAACGGGAGTGGCTGCTCGCCGCACTACCAAAGCCGTGAGCCCGACCGGTGTTCCCGGTGGCGGCCGCCCAGGAGGACGAACGATGCCAATCACGACCCTATCCCTCACCCAAGCTTCGATCATCTGGAGGCCGGGCCATCGGACGCGCCTTGGAGGCTGTGCGGTGCTCAGCGCGGTGGCCTACGACGGCACCAAGGGGATCTTGCCGGGCAGCCCCCTGCCGGCGATTCCGTTTCGTCGTCAAGCTCGCAAGAGCTGCGATCTCATTGCGCCCGGAACGGCCGGGGTCGGTGATGACGGGCTGCTCATCGCGACGTTCCCGGACATTCCGATGGCCGTGGGCTGGGCGATCACGATGACGCTGACCGCCAACGAAGAGCAAGCCAAGAAGGTGATCGAGTCCACGCTACAGGCCGCCGAGGCTGCGCTCCCCGTGATCCCCGGGATGGCCGTGCTGAAGGGGGTCACCACCCTGTCCGAGGCCATCTCTGGGGCGATCTTGGGGGTCATGGGGGCCCGCAACGTCGGCACGTGGATCAACTCGGAGTCCGACGCCGACGACCTCGGCCGCGACTGGCGGCTCTCCTCCGACCACTTCAAGGCGCGCTTCGAGCTCGACTACGACATCAAGGGCGTCGCGGACGACTGATGCCACGAGTGCTCGGGTGCCCGCGTCCGGCCGATGTGGGCACCCGATCCGAGCATGGATCGAAGACCACCCGAGATCATTCCAATGGCGACCACACCCGACGAGCCCACGACGAACGAGCCGCTGCCCAACCCCGAGCCGACCCCGAGCTCCGAGTGGAGGTCACGACGCTGGCTTGGCGCCTTCGCGTGGATCTCGCTCGTGCTGGTGGTCGGCGTCTCGCTGGGAGCCGACACTAGGCTCCGCCTCGATGAGCTGCCCCCGGTGGACTCGGTGGCGGGCACCGGTGCGCTGGATGGCCACGCCACGTGCACTGCGCTCTACGAGAGCTTCCGTACCCAGGCCCAGATCCACGGGATAGCCGCCATCCCGCTGTTCGTGCTGGCATTCGTCGCCGCGCTGCTCGTGGCCCTGGTCGCTCCCGTGGTCGCTCCCGTGGCCCTCGAGCCCACCGCCTCGGTCCGTTCGATGCTGACCTCGGCCATACGCTCGCAGCCCCGGATTTCCCTCGCGGCCCTGGCCGCACTGCTGGGACTGTGTGCACACCATCGTGTGTCGGTCCAAGACGGTGCACGCGAGCTCGCAGCCGCAGCGATCGATGCCATGACCAGTGAGCCGGGCCCGAACAGTAACGCGCTGCATCGCAGGTGCATGGCCCTGCGGGCGGAATGGGAGCGGCGGCGAGGCGATGCGACCAAGGCTCTCGTGCGCAGCTTCGAAGCGCAGGGGGCGAGCTCGGGGCGCAACCAGAGCGCGCGCGACGTCGCACAGAGCGCCAGCCACAGCGCCAAGCAAGTCCGCTCCAAGGCCGTTGCGCTGGTCGACACGGGCCGCAGCCCAGCCGACCAGCTCGGGGCACTCCGCGCCCTCCTCGACGATCAGGTCAGCGTGACCACGAGCGTGAAGATGGCGGATCTGGCGATCGATGCCGCCAAGCGGGAGGGCGCTCCGACCCCGCATGTAGAGCGCTGGCGCTCGATCCTGGACGAATCCGCCAAGGCGGCCGCGGGGGCCCACGATCAGGGCAGAGCCGTCCTCGCCGAGCAACCGATGATGGGGGAGCCGACTCCCGAGGACGTCGCTGCCGTGTCCGTGGTCGCAAGCGAGCTGGCCGCGGCCGTGGGGAAGGTCGAGGTCGTCTCCGACCAGGTGGAGGACTTCCTACGCGAGGGCACGGTCCCCACGCAGTCCCCGTGATGCTCATCGCCGCTTCGCACTATTCCACCTGAACCAGCGGTGATACGGCCCCACCGCGATCCGCGGGGGTCCGTCGTAGCGCTCGTGACGGCGCATGAGCTTCGGCTCGGGCTCGGGCCACCGAGCCCTGCTCACGGCTCGGGCCACCACTGATCGATCTTCACGTCGCCCTTGGGTCGCTGCGCTCCCACGCACACCTCTGCGATCATCTCGACGGTCACGGCGAGCTCGGGACGATCGCAGGTGGCGATCGTCAGCCACACGTCGATGCGCTCGATGTCGTCGTCTTCGCGCTCGAGATAGGTCCCGTAGGCGAGCTCGTCCCCGAACGGGTCTTGGTTGATGGCCTTGACGAACACCCTCCCGTCGCGTGCCCCGGGTAGCAGCGATTCGAACACGAGGGTGCCGCCGTCGGCCGTGGTCGCGGGGGCGGACGCGTTGCGCTCGAGCACCGGCACCGACGCGGCGTCGGGCTCGGCCACGTGCGCGTAGAATCCCAGCCGACAGGGCTCGGCCCCGTGGTTGGTCGCGGTACCGAGCCAGCGTGCGGCCACGTATTGGTAGCGCGACGGCGTGGAGCCGTGAACGTGCACGGCGGCCGTTCCCGGGCCTTCTGGCTCGAAATCGAGGGTGCGGCGACGCTCGTCGCACTCGTTGAAGTTGCAGCCCGCGAGCCCTCCCCCGAGCCCCAGCACGAGTCGCATGGCTCGGCTAGCCCTCGGTGATTTCGAGGACCATCGCATCTTCGAGATCCGTTCCCGGCGGCGGCTCACTCGCGGCCGACACGGTCCATGTGAAGCCGATCGCGCCGTCGGGCAGGTCGTCGAGGCGCTCGAATGCGATGGACAGCGGCGAGAGGCAGGCGCCCGACAAGAGGTCTACCCACAGCAGGTAGGGCTCAGCGCC
>JBFIJN010000393.1:0-8543 GCA_041600735.1 Nannocystaceae bacterium | reverse complement strand
GGTGGCGCGCGCACGCACGTGGTTTCGCCGCTCGCGACCGCTGCTGCGCAAGCTGGGCCCGGCCCTGGCCGACGAGGTGGGTGCGATCTGGCGCAGCGGCATGGGTACGCTCGACCGCATCGAGGCCGGGGAGATCGATGTGCTCGCCGTCCGCGAGCCCCGCTGAGCGACGCCGACGACGGCGTTGGAGATCCTGTCGTTCTGGAAGGGGCGCCCTCCAGCCCGCGAGCGCGGACGGTGTAGACTCCCCCCTCGAATGCTGGGGCCGAGCACCGTGGCCTGGCTAGGTGCGCTCTGCGTGGGACCGGCCGCGCCTGCGCCGGCCGTCGCCCCCCACGTCGAGATCGCGTGGTCGGCACCCGCCCAGTGCCCCACGGCGCAGGCGGTGCAGCTTCGCCTCACGCGAGCCTTGGCCGCCAGCGCGGCGGATCCCCGCGGGCTGCGGGTGCGGGCGTCGGTCACCGAAGATGCGAGCCACGTGCTCACGCTCGCGCTGGAGCTCGAGCGTGAGGAGGGACCGCTCGGGCGGCGGACGATGCAGGCGAGCGACTGCAACGAGCTGGCCACCGCCGCCGTGCTCATCGTGGCGCTGGCCGTGGATCCCAGCGCTCGCGTGGACGAGCCGGTCGACGTGACCGAGCCCGGCGCCCTCCCGGAGGACGGCGGCGGCGGGCCCGTCGTGCCGCCCGAGCCCGAGCCTCCGCTCCTGGAAGAGCCTCCGAGCCTCGAAGAGCCCGCGAGCATCGAAGAGCCCGCGAGCATCGAAGAGCCCGCGATCCTCGACGACCGCACTCCTCCGCCCCGTCCGCCCGAGCTGCACGTTGGCCTGCAGCTGGGCGCAGGGGCGGGCTTGTCGGTGCTGCCCGCGACTACCGCAGCGATCTCGGCGGCCGCGACCGCCTGGGGTCGCGCATGGCGGGCCGAGCTCGGGGTGCAGTACTGGACCCCGGTGGAGACGCACCCCGGGGGTGGAGCGGCAGGCGGGCTCATCCAGCAGTGGACGGTCCAGGCGCGCGGCTGCGGGCTCGTGCGTCCCGGTCCGCTCGAGCTGCCCCTGTGCGGAGGGCTCGACGCGGGCGCGGTGCATGGCCGGGGAGTGGGCGTGGACTCGCCCCAGCGCGTGGCCTCGCTGCGCCTGGCGTTCGCGGCGGGTGCGGCCCTGGTGTGGCGGCCCCGGCGCTGGAACCAGCGCATAGGACCTTGGATCGGCGCAGATCTGCTCGTGGCGCTGGTCCGCGCCCGTTTTCGCGCAACCCCCACAGCCCCCGGGCTCGTCTATCACACGCCGCCCGTGGGCGGACGCGTGTCCGCGGGCATGGAGCTACGATTTCGCTAGACGGATCTCGTGAGCGGCGGACTAAAGCCAGGCGTGGGGGTGCGCGAGCCGGAGCCGGAGTCCGGGACACGCCCCATCTCGTCGTCCCATGCCACGCTCCCTCGCAACCTCGAAGAGGTCTACGCGCTCCACTCGGGGTTCGTGTGGCGGATCGTCCGGCGCATGGGGGTGCCCGAGCACGGAGTCGAGGACGTGATGCACGAGGTGTTCTTGATCGTGCATCGGCGCCTGCGGGAGTACGACGGCCGCGTGGCGCTCACGACCTGGCTCTACCACGTCACCCGTGGCGTGGTGAGCAATCAACGGCGCAGTCGCGCTCGCGAGCAGCGACGCCTCGAGCTGGTCGATCCCAAGCCCGCGCCCGCGCCCGATCCCGAGGTCCACAGCCAGCGACGGCAAGCGGCCAGCTTCGTGCGAGCCTTCCTCGAGCAGCTCGAGCCCGACAAGCGCGAGGTGTTCGAGCTGGTCGAGCTCGAGGGGCTGCCCGTGCCCGAGGTCGTCGAGCTGGTGGGGATCAACCTCAACACGGCGTACTCGCGGTTGCGGGCGGCCCGGCAGCTATTCCAGCGCGCGGTGACACGGATCCGCGCCGCCGATGAAGGGCGCGCTGCCCCGAGGAGCCAGACGGCATGAGCGACGCCCCGCAGGACTCTCACGACTCCCTCGATCCCGACGCGATGGCGATGCTGCGCGCGTTTCGAGCCGAAGAGCAGATTCCAGCCGCGCTCCACGATCGCGTGTGGAGCCGCGTGGAGGGCGACGTCGCGAGGTCGACCAGGCCCGAGACCCGCTGGTTTCGACGCGGCGCGGGACTGGGCGTCCTGGTGGCCGCGGCGGTCGCGGTGCTGTGGATCGGTCGGCAGGCGCTCGATGCCTCGCACGCGCGTCCGTTGCCGAGCCAGGCCGGCTACGAGCGAGACGACGCGCGGCGTGGCCAAGCGGTCGAGCCGCGTGCACCGAGTGACGAGGTGACGACGACGAGGCGCGACGACGCTCGAGATCCCGCGCTTGCGCCCGCGCCCGCGCCCGCGCCCGCGCCCAATGATCTGGCGGACGAGCCGGTCGTGGATCCGCCACCGAGCGCGCCAACCGGCTCCGAGCCCTCGCTGCGTCCAGACGCCGATCTTCGCGGCACCGCGAGCGAGCGGCGGCGAGTGGTGCCCGCGCCAGAGCCCGCGCCCGGCAGCACCCTGGCCGCAGAGAATCGCCTCCTCGCGCTGGCCCGCGCGGCGCTCATCGACGAGCAACCCGAGCACGCGCTGCGCCGCCTAGCCGAGCACGCGCAGCGCTTCCCCCAAGGGGTGCTCGCCGAGGAGCGGCTGGCGCTGCGCGCGGTCGCCCTATGTATGGCGGGGGGCAAGGCCGGGCGCGAGGCCGCGGGCAAGGTGGCGGCGCAGGCGTTCTTGCGCGAGCACCCGCAGGCCGCCCTCGCCGAGCGAGTGCGCAGCGCGTGTCTCGAATAGAACACACGCCCTCACTTTTCGATCACGGATCTCCGGGGCCGTGGACTACGACCCAATGCATGAACGCTTTCATTAGCCCTAACTTCCTTCGCTCCGCCCTTGGCCTGTCGCTCGCGGGTCTGCTCACCGGCCTGCTCGTCTCCGCCTGCGATCTGCCCGACAAGAACCTCGGCGACGATCCGGCCGGCACCACCGGGGGCAGCTGCGAGCCGGGCGACTCGATGATGATGGATTGCAACACGTGCTCGTGCGTCGATGGGCAGTGGGCCTGTACCGAGATCGGCTGCGATCCTACTGCCGGGTCTGGCGGCGCCGAGTCCGGCGGCATGAGCTGCGACCCCGGCGATGAGCCCGTCGACGACTGCAACACCTGCGACTGTGTCAACGGCGAGTGGATCTGCACCGCGATCGGCTGCGATCCCACCGCCGGATCCTGCGATCCCGCCGACAACCCCACCAACGGCTGCAACACCTGCGAGTGCGACGCGGCCGGTGACTGGATCTGCACCGACGAGGCCTGCCCCGAGAACCCCGCGGTGGCGATCTGCGAGGGCACCGAGCCCACCGATCCCCTCTTCGTGATGGAAGCCTCGATCACCGGTGACACGCTCTCGCTCAACGTGTCCCACGGCGGTGGCTGCGTGGAGCATGCCTATGGCTCGTGCTGGGACGGCAGCTTCGCCGAGTCCGATCCCGTGCAGGCGTGGCTACAGATCAACCACGAGGACAACGACGACCCCTGTGATGCGATCGTGGAGCAGGCGCTGGAGTTCGATCTCACGCTGATGCGCGACGCCTGGATCGACGCCTACCAGCAGCCCAGCGGCACCATCACGCTCCACGTGGCCGACTGGGGCTCGCTCGACTACACGTTCTGAGCGAGGTCGTCGACATAGCGACCGATCCCGTGCGCGCGCAGCAGGGCCTCCACGAGGGCCAGCGGCGCGCGCATGTGCGGGTCGTCGTCGCGCTCGCCGAGCACGGCCGAGAGCGAGCGCCCCAGCCACATGCGCAGGGCCTCGTCGCGCAGCCGCACCACCAGGCCGCTGCGCCCGATCCACCGGTACCCGTGCACCCCCATGTGCCAGTAGCGGGCTTCTTGGTCGGGATGCTCGGGCGTCACGACCAGCGCCTCGGCCAGCGCCTCGCCGTCGCGCAGCAGCAGGGTCAGCGTGGCGAGGGCGGTGCTGAGCCGACGCACGAGGTCTCGCTCGCTACGCCATGTCGAGTGCTCGCGCGCCCGCGCAGCCGCGTGCCGGTGCAGAGCATCGAGCCAGGGCTGGACCGCGGTCACCTCGGGGGGCCCGGCGCTCCAGGCCTCGTCGAGCTCGAGTGCAGGGGGCAGTCGCCCTCGCGCCACGCGGTCGGCCAGCGCCCACAGGGTCGCGGCGGGATCGAGCGGCACCGCGCGCGCGGCCACGACCGAGATCCACGCGCGGGCCTCCGCGAGCGACACCTCGCAGCCGGGCGCCAGCGTGATCGACTCGGGCAAGCGACGCACGGCGATCGTCGAGGGCAGCGCGTCGCCATCGATCCACGCCGGATCCACCAGCGGCTCGGGCTCGCCTCCGCGGGGGTCGAGCATGCACGGACACTCGGGCTTGGCCGAGACGTGGACCGCGAGACCATCGTCGACGAAGATCCGCGGGAACGACTGGCAGCCTCCGGGCTTGGCCGTCGCGCCGCCGACCCGATGCACCGCGCACAGACCGTCGGGCTGTAGGAAACCACACGCACCGTCGTTGGCGATCGCCGCGAGCACGGGGCCAGGCTCCGAGCCCCTCACGGGCGTGAACCACCGGGCAGGTGCCACCGTGCCCACCCGCCACTCGGGCAGCAGCGTCTGCACCCGCCGCGCCTCGTGGGGAAACAGCATGACGGTGCCGTAGAGGTGGCAGCAGGTCCCCGCGCCACTGCAGCGCATGCCCTCGCCTGGCAGCGGGACCAGCGGCTTGGGCGGCGTCGCCGTCGCTGCGGGCCGAGGAGGTGCGTCCTCGATGGTCGCTCGCGGGGCGGCCGCCTCGCCGGCCTCGAGCATGCCCAGCGCCGCCAGCGTCGCGAGTAGCTCGCGCACCGCGTCGACTCGCGCGTGGGCTCCTTCACGGCGCGCCGCCACCACGATGCCCTCGAGATCCCGCGTGCCATCGGCCGCCTCGAGCAGCGCCCACTCGCGTCGCCCTACTCGCAGCACGTCCTCGCGCTGCTGATCGTGCAGGATCACGTGCTCCTCGCCATCGATCACGTGCCTTCGCGCCAGCACGTGCGCCGCGAGCCGCGGCCGTGGGGGGAGCTCGTCCGCGCTCATCGACCGCATGCTCGCTCACCACGACCTGGGACGCGAGCGGCCCTGCTATCCTGCGGGCCACCCATGGAGCACGTGCTCATCCTCGGCGCCACCTCGGCCATCGCGAGCGAGATCGCGGCCCGCTATGCCCGCCGCGGCGCGCGGCTCTACCTCGTGGGCCGCGACGCCGCCAAGCTCGCCGCCCTGCGCACCCGCTTGGGCGACGCGGTCGTCGGCCACGCCCAGGCCGACCTCGACGACACCTCGGGCAACGCGAGCCAGGTGCAGGCGGCCCTCGCCGCCCTCGGCGGCGTCGTCGACGTGGCTCTCATCGCGCACGGCTTGCTCGGCGATCAGCAAGCCACCGAGCACGAGTGGGAGGCCGCCGAGCACGTGCTGCGCACCAACCTCCTCAGCCCCATCTCGCTGCTGATCCCGCTGGCCAACGCCATGAAAGTGCAGGGGCGCGGGCACTTGGCCGTGCTGTCGTCGGTGGCTGGTGAGCGCGGCCGCCCTCGCAACTACACCTACGGCGCAGCAAAGGGTGGGCTCACCCTCTACATGCAAGGTCTGCGGAGCCGCCTGTGGCAGGATGGGGTCACCGTCTCGACGTTCAAGCTTGGTCCCGTCCACACCCCGATGACCGTCGACCACCCCAAGAACCCGTTGTTCGCCCAGCCGCACGCGATCGCACGCGACGTCGTGGCGCATCTCGATCGGGGCCGTGGCTCGATCTATTTGCCGTGGTACTGGGCACCGATCATGGGTGTCGTGAGACACTTGCCCGAGCCATGGTTCCAGCGCTTGGGCTTCCTCTCCGGACGCTGAGGTGAGTGACCCAATGATCGACACACACACATGGCCGTGGGCGGGCTGAATGGTGATCCTGTGTGGCCAATTGACGGTTGCCCGCCTGCAACGAGTAGGGGTTCCTCTCAGGCCAGCGCTCGATCTCGGTCAACGTCCGTGCAACGCTGACGAGCCTTCCCGTGCATCGTATCCTACGATGACCCCCCGGTGATGATGTCCACGCCGTCTCCCTCGTCGCCCACGCTGCTCGACCACGGTCTCGCCGGCGACAGCCCAAGGGTAGCGCGCGCGGGGATGCGTCTGGCGGAGCGCTACCGCTTGGTCGCGCGGCGGGGTCGCGGCGGCATCGGTGAGGTGTGGGAGGCCGAGCAGCTCCCCGGCAACCGCCACGTTGCGGTGAAGCTGCTGCTTCCCATTTGGCAGACCGATCCCAACGTACGCAAGCGCTTCGTCCGCGAGGGTCGCCTCGCCAGTACGGTACAACACAGAAACATCGTCGAGATCTTCGATGTGGGCGAGGCCGATGACGGCCAGCCCTACATCGCGATGGAGCTGCTCGAGGGCCCCTCGCTCGACCAGGTGGTGCTGCGGCAGGGGCCCATGCCGTGGGAGCGCGTGAAGAGGATCCTGCTCCAGCTGTGCGGAGCGCTCGACCACGCCCATGCGCTGGAGATCGTCCACCGCGACATCAAGCCCTCCAATGTCATGCTCGCCCCGCGGCCTGGGGAGCCGGACCGCTGCAAGCTCGTCGACTTCGGCATCGCCAAGCAGACCCTCGTCGATCCGCACACTCACCTCACCGGCGAGGGCCAGATGCTCGGCAGCCCCGGCTTCATGAGCCCCGAGCAGCTGCAGGGCCGACCCACCGACGTACGCGGCGACATCTACGGACTCGGCTGCACCGCCTACTACTTGCTCGCCGGTCAGGTCCCGTTCGCCGGGGGCTCGGTGGCCGAGATGGTCCACAACGCGCTCTATGAGAGCCCGCGCTCGCTCGAGGGGGTGATTCACGACGACGAGCTGCGTAGGGAGCTCGAGGCCCTGTTCCATCGCATGATCCACCGCGCACCCGAGGAGCGCTTCGCGACGGTCCTCGACCTCGTGGTTGCACTCAACCACGTGGGTGGCGAGCCCGGGCCGAGCTGGCCGCGACAGGCCCGGCCCAAGCGCGTCGAGGAGGGCCCGGCCACGCTCCCCTCTTCGAGGTCGGTCCCCGAGACGCCGGTCCTCGAGGCGCCGGTCCTCGCCGCGGCTCCCGTCGCGGCTCTCGTCGCAGGGCGGCCCGCCAGCTCCGAGGGCTCCAATCCCAACGCCTCGAGCTCGATGATCGGCCAGCCGCCCGCGCGCTCCGGCGGCGTGACCTCGGCCCTCGGTCACGGGTGGCTGCTCACCGGGCGCTCCACCGTCGATCGTGTGATCTGGTCGGGTCCGGCCGGGTTCATCGAGCTCGCGCGAGTGGTCCCAGACATCGTCCTCGTCCACATGAGCGGCGCGATCGAGGCCGCGGCCGCCAAGCTGTTCAACGAGCACCTCGGCCCGCTGCTCGAGCGCAACCCGCCGACGCAGGTGTTCTGGCACGTCGCCACGCTCAAGACGTATCCGTCCGAGGTCCGTGACGCGAGCCTTCGCTGCCTCACCGAGCATCGCGAGAGCATCGAGTCGGTGCACGTGCTCAACGGCCCGGGCCTCGTCGGCATGGCGGTCTCGCTCGCCGCCGTCGCCCTCGGGGGCAAGGCCCACGTCTACGAAGAGCAAGGCCCGTGGCGCGCCGCCCTCGATGCGTGGTTGCTCGGACGCCACGACTGACACCTCGCGGCGCGCAGCCGCCCCGGACGGGCTCGCGCCCGCTCGCGAGCGAAGAGATCGGCACTTGCCCCGCTCGAGGGGTCGGCCATACAACCACCACGTGAGCGTCGACGCCGATTCCGAGCTGGCCCCACCGCTTCGTGGCGTGCGCGTGCTCGACTTCACGCAGAACCTCCCGGGCCCCTACGCCACGCTGCTGCTCGCGTCGATGGGAGCCGAGGTCATCAAGGTCGAGCCCCCGCGCGGCGACACCGGCCGCCTGCTCGGGCGCCTGTTCGACATCGTCAATGCCGGCAAGAAGAGCATCGTGCTCGACCTCAAGACCGAGGCCGATCGCGCCCGCCTCGCGCGACTCCTGCCTCGCGTCGACGTGCTGCTCGAGGGCTTTCGCCCCGGGGTCATGGAGGCGCTCGGCGGAGGCCCGCAGCAGGCCCTGGCGCGCAACCCCGGCCTCGTCTACTGCTCGATGAGCGGCTACGGTCAGGCCGGTCCGTATCGCGAGTACCCCGGCCACGACCTCAACTTCCAGGCGCTCACCGGCGTGTGCCACATGCTGCGCGACGCCGCCGAGCGCCCCTTGGGCTGCGCGCTCCCGATCGCCGATCTCAGCTCGGGCCTCAGCGCAGTCGCGACCATCGTCGCCTCGCTCTACGGTCGTCAGCGCGACGGCCGGGGCCGCCACATCGACGTGGCCCTCACCGATACCGTGCTCTCGTGGGCGTACGTGTGGTCCGAGGGCCTGACCCCCTCCGACGCCAAGCTCTCCGGCACGCTCCCGCCGCTGCGACGCTGGCTCGATGCACGATCGCTGCACACGCCCGGCGCCCGTCGCTGGCTCGAGCCC
>JBFIJN010000392.1:0-8591 GCA_041600735.1 Nannocystaceae bacterium | reverse complement strand
TACGCATCGCCAAGCTGCTTCAGAACGACCGGCTGTGCCTGACCATGCCCGGGCTCGCGATCGCAGCCGCGCTCCCCACGACCGAGCCACGCCCGCTGCACATGGGCCTCCCCTCGCTCGCCGCCCGTCGCTCGCTACGCGCCGCCTGAGCTCATTACGTTCCGCCTGAGCTCGCTGCGCTCAGGGTACGCAGACCTCGAACCGTTCGAAGCGCCGCAGCCCTGTCTCACCGGGTTGCATGAATTGCGCCCCACCAACGACCAGCACCGAGAGCGGCCCCGTGATGTCGCCACACTCCGGGAACGTACCCGTTGTGAGCTCGTGCCAGGTCATCTGGTCCTCCGACCATTCGAAGTGCAGCCCCAGGTCGTCCTGACGCAGCTGTAGCCACACGGGCAGTGCGGGCAGATCGTGGACGGCCAGCTGATTGCCCATCTGAGTGTCGTTGTTCCACCTAAACGTCCGGATCCAACCTTGGTCGATATAGATCTGCAGATCGCAGACGCCATTGGTGAGGGTAATGCCGCCGGTCATGTCGAGCTCCAGATCCATGGGATCGGTGATCGTCACGCGCGCCCACCCCCCGGAGAGCGGAGGGAGGTCCATCCCGATGTTGGCTGCCCGCCAGCCCGGACCCCACGAGACCGAGATCTCCAGCTGACCACCTTGCTGCTCGACGGTGGTGCCGAGCGGGGCGGTCACGCTCCACATCGGATCGATGCCGTCGGCGTCGAACTCGTCCACGATCGAGAGCGTGCCGCACGACTCGATCACCCCGGTGGTGGTCGCCGCCGAGTCGTCGCCGCTCGAGCCAGAGATCGCGCTCGTGCTCCCCAAGCTCTCGCTGCTCTCGCCATCGAGCGCCTGTGTCGTACCCGTGGTCGGATCGGCGGTCGAGGAGTCGAGCTGCGGCCCATCATCGGGGTTGGGCAGCGTCGAGCCGTTCGTGGGGCCACCGGTGCTCCCCGTGCTCTCGATCGGCTCGACGCACGTGTTGGCCACGCCGGCGGGGGCCGCAGCGCCGAAGCGGTGGCCCGTGGGACAGCCCTCGTCGGGAAAGCTGCAGTAGCCGTTGCCCTGGCACGCGCCATCCACCGCGCCGGCCCGGCACTGCTCGTCGCTCTCGCACTCGAACACGCCCGAGCCCCCGCAGGCGCTCGCGCAGGCGATGGCCCCGGCCAAGACGATCCTCACCGTGGCCAAACGCATGCGGACATCATCGCGCGTTCACCCGCGCGCGGCGAGCCAAACCTCGGTCGCGCTGCCGTTCGTCGTCGCGCTCGTGCGTGAACCGCGGGAAAGCCTGCCGCCCGTGATCGTTCCCCCGACCGGGTGCACTACCCCAGCGAGGGCCTTGATTGAATGAACGAGCGCGGACGCAGCTGGAGAGGACCACTGTTCGGGGTGTTGTTGGGGGTCGCCTTGGGGTCGGCGCTGGGCTGCAGCTTGCGCGACCAGGACGAATTCGTGACCGAGCTGGCGGCCGAGGCCTGCCGCTTGCAACGCTCGTGTGGCTACGCGCTGCACCTGCCCGACAGCGACGTGCTCTTGCCCGACGACGAGACCTGCGAGCCCACGGTCGAGGCGTTCTATGACTCGTGCGGGGAGCGCTGCGCCTACAACATTCGCAAGGCGCGACGCTGCATCCGGCGGCTGGAGGCCAGGACGTGCGAGATGGACGATCCCGAGGCTCCGCCCGAGCCGCCGCCGGGTGACGCGAGCGAGACCGATCTCCCGTTGGTCTGCGATGCCGTGTTTACCGGATGCGAAGGTCCGGATGCGTGCATGGCCCCCCAGGCTGGCCTCTGCTCGGTCGCGACGCGATCCGACCCCGCCCACGCCGCCTGGGCTCTCGGCATCTTGGGCCTCGGGCTCTGGGTGCGGCGCCGTCGCGCCGTGGGGGTGGGCCGATGAGCGCACGGAACGTGACCCTGCGCGCCTTGCTCGGCCTCCTGCTCGGCCTCGGCCTCGGCAGCGCCGAAGGCTGTCAGCCCAACGATGGCGAGGCCTTCCTCGACGAGGCCGCCCAGCTGATGTGCGATTTCAACGAGCGCTGCCCCGGCGTGTTCCAGCAGCCCGGTCGCTCCGACGACGACTTTCCCGCCGGTGAGGCCTGCGTCGACGGAATCCTCGCCTACTACCAACCCTGCACCGACTGCGTTTTCGACGAGACCAATGCGCGACGCTGCCTACGACGAATGCAGCGCGGGCTCGATCGGTGCAGCTTCGAGAACATCCCGATGGCGGTCTGCGATTCCGTCTTCACATGCGATGACAGCCAAGCCGAGTGCACGATCCGCGATCCCTCGCAGTGCTCGGTCTCCTCGCAGCCACGCCACGCGCTGGCCGTGCTCGGCGGGCTGTTGCTGATGCTGGGCTGGTCGACCCGCCGTCGCATCACGTAGCCGAGCTCGCGGCGCGTGCGTGCTCGACAGCGCCGCCAGCTGCGTGCGAGAGTGGTCGGCGATGGTGGGTTCCATTAGTCATCGAAGCGGGCGATGGGTCGAGCTGGGCGCGATGCTGGTGCTGAGCGTTGGTTGCAGCAGCTCGGGCCAGGACGACACCACCGCTGGGGTGAGCACCTCGGGGCTCACGGCCGCGCTCACGATGTCGACCGGCAGCACCAGCGAGGCCGACGAGGCCGACGAGACCGCGGGCAAGCTCGACGTGGGCGGCACCGATCTCGGCGCCAACGGAGGTGACTGCCCGGGTGGCGGCGGCGGCATGATGGGCGGGGACGTCGAGTTCAGCAACATCTGGGTCGCCAACTCACCCCAAGGCACGGTCTCCAAGATCGACACGATGACCGGCGTGGAGCTGGCCCGCTACGCGACCGGGCCTGCGAACCAGGTCGAGCCCTCGCGCACCTCGGTGAACCTCTATGGCGATGTCGCGGTCTCGAACCGCGGAGCGCAGGGCGGCGGCAGCGGTGGCGTGACCAAGATCGTGGCGCGCCTCGATGACTGTGTGGATCTCGACGGCAGCGGGACGATCGAGACATCGAGCGGCCCGGGCGACGTGATGGCCTGGGGTACCGACGAGTGCGTCGTGTGGAACGTGCCGATCTCCTCGGATACCTACGAGCATGGCCCGCGCCCCACCGCGTGGGAGGGCTCGGTGACCCAGGCCGGCTGCGCCTCGCCCAACCCGCGGCTGTGGCTGGGCTGGTACGACTACCCCACCCAGGGCGTGTTCCACCGCATGAACGGCAGCACTGGCGCAATCGAGGACACGGTGAACGTGCCGTGGAACGGGCTCAACTTCGGGCCCTACGGCGGCGCGGTCAACAAGGACGGCGACCTGTGGGTGATCGGCTGGCAGCTCGGACCGCTCGTGCGCATCGACGGCACCACCTTGGCCGTGGAGACCATCGCCATGCCCCCGCCGCCCGCCGATCAGCAGTGGTCGTACGGCATGTCGCTCGATCAGTACGGCAACCCGTGGGTCGCGAGCGCAGGCGCGGCCGCCATGTACGATGTTGCCGCGGGCCAGTGGCAATTCATCAGCACCGGCAATCAGTCGATGCGCGGCGTGATGGTGGACAACGAGGACCGCGCCTGGTTCGCGGTGGATGCCTCGGGCACGTTCGGCTGTGGCCTAGGGATCATCGACGTTCAGACCCGCACGATGCTGGCTCCCGCCATCGCGCTGCCCGGCTGCCTCACGCCCGTCGGCGTGAGCATCGATGTCGAGGGCTACGTCTGGGTGGTCGACCAAGGCGCCAACCAGGCGTTCAAGATCGATCCCGACACGTATCAGGTGCAGCTCTCGGTATCCGGGTTGTTCGCTCCGTACACGTACTCCGACATGACCGGGGCGGGGCTCAACCTGGTCGTGAATCCGCCGCAGGGGTGAGCGCGGCGCTCCGATCCATCGGAGCCAAACGGGCCGGGGTGGTCGAGCGGCTGGCCGCGGGGTGGCCAACCCGCGGGCCGTAGCGGGCTCGACGGCGCGGCAAGTCGGCGAGATCGCTGCGGCGCGGGCTAGGCACGGCGCTCGCTGGTTGCCCGGCACATGGGCGATCAGCTCCCGCTTCCCACCCTCGACATCACCCGCTCGGCGGCCACGCAGCGCGAGCTCCTCGACGCGGGCGTGCTCGACCTGCTGGTGTATCTACGCTGCCCCGCGTGTCAGGCACGGCGAACGCTGCGGGTGCCTCGCGATCGACGGCGCGATCCCAAGCTCGAGCGCTTGCTGCCGCGCGTGCCGGTGCGGCACTGGGTGTTCTCGCTGGGTGAGTCGGCGCAGCCGTACCTGGTGGCGCAGCCGCGGCTGCGCGCGCGCGTGGGCCGTGCCTGCGTGGGGGCCGTGTTCGCGTGGCTGCGGCGAGCGGCGGCCCGCGAAGGGCTGCCCGAGGTGCGGCGCTGCGGGGCCGTGAGCGCGGTGCATCGCGTCGGCGCGACGCTCGAGGCCAATGTGCACGTGCACGCACTGGTGCTCGACGGGGTGTACGTGCCGGGCCCGGCCGCGACCCCCGTGTTCCACCCGCTGCCGGCCCCGCGCCGCCGCGATCTGAAGCGCACGCTCGCCGAGCTGCGCAGCACGATCGCCGGGCTGCTCGAGCGCGCCACGCCACCGCGCCCCGGCCCGCCGCTCGCGCCCACGCGCACGCGCGCCGTGCATCGCGTGGTCGCAGGCCCTCCGGTACGCCCCGTGTTCGACCCCTCCGAAGCGCTGCTACAGCGTGACGGCGAGCTCGACGTGCGCGCCGGTCCGCCGGTCGACCCCGACGATCGAGCGCTGCGCTCGCGACTGTGCCGCTACGTTGCCCGCGCGCCGTTCGATCCCTCGGCGATCGAGCCCGGGGTCGAGGGAAGGCTGCGCTACCGCCTTCATCATCCGTTCGCCGACGGCACGACCCATGTCGAGCTCTCCCCCCGTGCCCTGGCCGAGCGCCTCGAGGCCCTGGCCGCGGGCGAGCTGCGCCCACCCGTTGGCTTCCACGGCATGCTGGCCCCGGGCGCGGCGGCGGTCGCCATGGGGGGTTCCCCCAGCGAGGCTCAGCAGCTCGCATTGATCGAGCTGCCCCGTGGATCACCTCGCCCGCGCTCGCCCACCCTCGGCCTTCGCTGCCCGCGATGCCGTCGCACGCTGGAGATCGTCGGGTTGGAGCCGGCGGTCTCACCCCGTGCCGCGTGAGCGACCCATGACCCGGGCGCGACGCCCGCCCGGGGCCGTCCTCCACTGGGCCCCACCCCCGCGCGCCGCGAGCCCCGTGCCGCGCCCCGAACCGTGCGACCATCGACCCGCGCTTGATGCGACCAAGAAGTCGGCAGATTCTGGCCATCGCCCTCCCGATCATCGGGGGCATGACCTCGCAGAACATCCTCAACCTGGTCGACACGGCCATGGTGGGTGGGCTCGGGGACGCCGCCCTGGCCGCCGTCGGCACCGGCAGCTTCGCCAACTTCCTGGCCATGGCCTTCATCACCGGGCTCTCGGCCGGCGTGCAGACGATCGCCTCGCGACGCATGGGCGAGGGCCGCGAGGGCGAGACGGCGGTGGCCCTCAACGGCGCCTTGCTGGTGGCGCTGGCCGTGGGCGTGCCGCTCTCGCTCTCGCTCTACTTCGTGGTCCCCCACGTGTTCCCGCTGCTCAACCCCGACCCCGCGGTGGTGGAGGCGGGCGTGCCGTACCTGCAGGCGCGCGTGCTCGCGATGGTCGCCGTAGGCATGAACTACTCGTTCCGGGGCTACTGGAACGGGGTCAACCTCTCGCGGCTGTACCTGCGCACGCTGCTGCTGATGCACGGCACCAACATCGCGCTCAACTGGGTGCTGATCTACGGCAACCTGGGCGCGCCCGCGCTGGGGGCCGAGGGGGCCGGCATCGCCACCAGCGTCTCCACCTACTTGGGGACCGGCTACTACTTCGTGCTGGGCCTGCGCCACGCGCGAAAGGGCGGGTTCCTGGCGCAGCTGCCCAGCGCCTCCGTCATGCGCATCATCGGGCGCCTCTCGCTGCCCAACGCGTTCCAGCAGCTGTTCTTTGCCGCCGGCTACAACGCCCTGTTTTGGATCATCGCCCACAGCAAGGTCACCGACCAGGCGTTGGCCACCGCCGAGGTCGCCGCGGCCAACGTGGTGCTCAACGTGACCCTGGTGGCGGTGCTCCCCGGCCTCGGGCTCGGCCTGGCCGCGGCCTCGCTCGTCGGGCAATCCCTGGGCCGCCGCGACCCCGCCGACGCCAAGGCGTGGGGCTGGGACGTCGTGAGGATCGGCGCGGGGATCATGACCCTGTTGGGCCTACCGATGCTGGTGTTCCCCGATCTCATCCTCGGCGTGTTCCTGCACGATCCGCTCACGCTCGACATCGCTCGGGGCCCGCTGCGGCTGGTGGGCGCCACGATCGGCATCGACGCGGTGGGCATGGTGCTCATGAACGCCCTCATCGGCGCCGGAGCCAGCCGCGCCTCGATGGTCGTGACCATCGCCACGCAGTGGCTGCTGTTCCTGCCCGTGGCCTACCTGCTGGGCCCCGTCCTGGGGCTCGGCTTGATGGCGATCTGGAGCGCCCAAGTGAGCTACCGAGGGCTCACCGCGCTGATTTTCGCGCACCTTTGGGGCAAGGGCGCGTGGGCCACCATCAAGGTCTAGCGCGCCCCTGGTGAAAGTCGCGCGGCCCACGAGACCACCCTCGGTAGCGCTTGCCCAGCCCCTGCCGAGTGCGCCACGCTTGCCGTCCGATGCTCCGCAGAGGCCACCGCCTCGGCAAGTACCGCATTCGCGGTCGACTCGCGCAGGGCGGCTTCGCCGACGTCTATCGAGCGCACGACACCATCGAGGGCGTCGACGTCGCGCTCAAGATCCCGCTCGCCAGTGGCGTGACCCCGGGCATGCTCGATGCGTTTCGCCGCGAGGCGCGAATGGCCGCGCAGCTCGAGCATCCCAACATCCTGCCGCTCAAGAATGCCGATACGACGGAGGGGTGCTTCATCCTCTCGTACCCGCTCGGCAGCGGCTCACTCGCCGATCGCATCACGCGACGCCTAGCCGTGACGCTGGCCATGTCGTTCGGCGAGCAGCTGCTGTCGGCGCTGGCCTATGCCCACGAGCAGCGGGTGATCCACTGCGACATCAAGCCCGAGAACCTGATCCTCTTTGGTGAGCGGCTGCGCCTGGCCGACTTCGGCCTCGCCAAGGTCTCGGCGCGCACGGTCACCGCCTCGGCCTCGGGCACGATCGGCTTCATGGCGCCCGAGCAAGCGCTCGGGCGCCCGTCGACCCGCTCCGACGTGTTCTCGGCCGGCCTGGTCATCTACCGCATGCTGACCGGAGCGCTGCCCGAGTGGCCCTACGACTGGCCGCCGCCCGGACACGATCGACTGATGCGCGTCGCCCCCGAGCTGAGCGACGTGCTCGCGCGCGCGATCCAGGTCGACGCGCGCCGCCGCTATCGCGATGCCGGCCAGATGTTCACCGCCTACCGCAAGGCCCAGCGCAAGGCCCTGCGCCGTCGCCAGGTGAAATCCGAGGTCGTCGCCCAGCGCAAGCAGAGCCTCCGCGACTGGCGATCGGTGCGGGTTCGACAGCTGCGCGGCATGCTGGGCGGGCGACTCTCGCTCACCCATCAGTGCGGCGCGTGTCAGCAGCCGGTCGACGAGCGCATGCGTGCGTGCCCCTGGTGCGGCGTCAACCCGCTCGTGCGCGTGGGCCAGAGCTCGTTTCCCGCGCAGTGCCCTCGCTGCGAGCGCGGGGTGAAGCTCGACTGGAGCTACTGCGCGTGGTGCCACGGTCCCAAGATCGGCCCCAGCTCCACGCGCCGCTACTCCGACCGCCGCTACTCGACCGCGTGCCGCTCGTGTCGAGGCAAGCTGATCCCGTTCTCGCGCTACTGCCCGTGGTGCCGCGTTCGCGTGGCCGCGCGCTGGCCGTTGGTGAAGACGGCGCGGCGATGCACCAAGTGCGAGCAGCTGGTGCTGCCCGGGTTCTGGGCCCACTGCCCGTGGTGTGGCGCGGCGGTGAGCGAGCGAGGCCACACGCGATGAGCGAGCCCCGCGGGCGGATCGCGGGGGTCTTGGAGCCCAGCGCCGTTCACTTCGAGGGGCCCTATGGCGCAGTGCTGGCGCACGCCGAGCCCTCACCCGCGCGCGAGCCCAACGATGCCTGCCAAGATGCAGTCGCGGTGATCCCCGTAGGGGAGGGCTTGGTGCTCGCCGTGGCCGATGGCGTGGGTGGAGTGCGGGGCGGGGCCGAGGCCGCACGGCTCGCCATCGACGCGCTCTACGCCGCGCTCGACAGCCTCGCCAGTGCCGACGAGAGCACGCTGCGCGGGGCCATCCTCGATGCGTTCGATCAAGCCGATGCCGCCGCTCAGACCACCCGCGCCGTGGGCAGCACGACCCTCTTGGTGGTGGAGATCCAGCAGGGCGTGCTGCGGACCTACAACGCCGGCGATTCCGAGGCGCTGATCGTGGGCGGTCGCGGCAAGCTCAAGCTGCGCACGGTGGCGCACTCGCCCGTGGGCTACCAGGTGGCCGCCGGCGTGCTCGACCCGTCCGAGGCCCTGCATCACGACATGCGCCACTTCATCACCAATGTCGTGGGCGACGGCAAGATGCGCATCGATGTCGGGCCGAGCTACGCGCTGGC
>JBFIJN010000391.1:0-8659 GCA_041600735.1 Nannocystaceae bacterium | reverse complement strand
GGTGTCGGCCAGAGCCTCGACCAAGCGCCACAGCGCCTCGTAGTCGACCCTCCACGGCTTGATCGGAAACCAAGCGGGATTGTCGGCCGTGAGCGGCAGACGAATGTCGATCTCGCGCCCGGTCTGGTGCGAGCGATGCTCGGGCAGCGGCCCGCCATGGGGCAGACTCATCGAGCCGAGCAACAGCTCGCGCTCATAGCCGCTGGTCTCGCGAAACGTCTGCAGCGCGACCACGAGGTTGGTCACCGCCCGCGTCGTGCCGTACGAAGACGCGGGTCGCTGACGACGCCAGCCCTTCCCCGCCGGGAGCTGCACCCCATTGATGAGCCAGCCCGCGTCGGGCGGCCCAACCCCCACCGCACCTCGGCGGATCGCCGAGCGCGGATCTTCGGTGGTCGCTGGATCGGTCTGCACCCAGTGGAGTACGGCCGGATCGATCCACAGCGCGAGCGTCTCACCCACTCTTGGCGGCAGCGCGGCCTGGGGGTTGCCAGCACGCAGCGCCCGGCTGTCGATCCCGTGCGCGACTGCGATGCTCCACCACGTGTCGCCGGCCTGCACTACGTAGTCCACCTGCTGCCGAGGCGGCGGCACGCGGCCGGCCTCGAGCTTGACCCGCGCACCAGGCTCGAGGCGCTCGGCGTCGGCCGCGAGACCATTCCAGGTGCGCAGCGCGGCGGGCGTGACCTCGTAGCGCGCCGCGACCTGATCGATGGTCTCGAGCGGAGCGAAGCGATGGATCACCCACGGACGCGAGCCTTCGATGACCTCGATCTCGACGTCGTCGAGCGCGATCGGCCGGTTGACGGGGACCTTGCGCACGCCCTCGGGCATGCGCGCCGGGAGCTGCTCGAGCGCGTGATCGGGATCGAGGGTCTCGGGCTCGGGCTCGCCCACCGGCACCTCGGGCTCGCCCCCCAGCGCCGCGTCGCCCTCGCGGAGCGCGGCCGACTCGTCCTCGGGCTGCGCGGCCACGGTCTCATCGGGATCGGCGTACACCGTCGCGGCCGTCACCGCTCGTAGCGCGCCGGTGGCACGCGGCACCACGAACAGCGCGGTGGCTACCCCACCGCCGGCGGCGAGCGCGATCACCAGCGCCAGCACGGGCCACGGCAGGCGGCGGCGGCGACGTCGTCGTCGCGCGGGGCGGGGGCGCGAGCTGGCCACGGAGCCAAGGGTAGTTCAACACCCTGGCCGCGGCCCATCGAAACTCAGAACTTGCCGGCCACCTTGAAGAACGCGATCGACGAGCCCGCGGCCGCCTGACCGAACTTGGTGTTGGACTCGCCGAGCAGGAAGAAGCTCCCGATCTCGAACGTCACGCTGCCCCACGGCGGTACCAGGATGAGCTCGGGGTAGATCACGTACGAGCCGTTGTCGCCGCGCCCGGTGGGGATGTCGACCACGCCGAACATGCGGAAGATGAGGTGACGACCGAAGAAGATGAGATCGGTGCCGCCGACGACGTAGTTGCCGATGTGATCGACCCCGAACTCGTCGATGAAGCCGCGCAGGTACTGTCCCTGCACGTACACATGCTCGCCAAAGCTGTAGTCGAGGCCGGCGGTGGCCTTGATGAAGGGCGTCTTGCGGATCGTGGTGCCCACCATCTGGCGCACCGGGTTGGCCATCCCGTCGTCGTTGACGCCCCCGCCCGGCGTCACGTCGACCGCGATCGGGAACTCGATCAGCAGCTCCTGCGGCTGCGGCAGGAACAGCCCGCCCTCGCCCCACAGGCCCATGTCGCCGAGGAACGGGATCTGGGTGGCGAAGTCGGCCCCGATCACCTGCATGCGCGGGTAGATGAGCGTGACGTGCGAGGTGTAGCAACACTCGGCGCCGGTCCCTTGGGTCGGGTCCTTCGTACCCGACTCGGCCAAGATCGGCGTGGGGATGTCGTGACGTCCGTTGAAGTACGAGACCGACATGTCCACGCCACCGAGCGAGGTCCCGAGCTTGATCGCGCTCTGCCCGTTGGTAAAGCGCGCCTTGGGGACCTTCACCGTGGTCGTGACCGAGGGCACCAGCATGGGGCTGATGCCGAGCAGGTTCTGGAGCGCGCCGATCTTCTGGAGATCGGCTTCTTGCGCGTAGGGCACCTCGGTCTGCGGATCCTTGAGCGCCGCGGCGGCCGAGGGCGGCAGCAGAGCCGGGTAGAAGATCGGCACGTACACGCCCTGGAACCACAGCTTGTCCGCGAGCGGAGCGTAGTCCACCACGATCATCTGGTTGCCGATGGGCTCGGTGAACAGCGGCCGATCCTCGAGGTCGTCGGCGTTGATGTTGTTGGTGGGGTTGAACTTGTCGGCGGTGCCCCAGATCAGCGTCTGACGGCCGATCTTGATGTCGAGGTTGGGCAGCACGTCGTTGAGCGCGATATAGGCCGCGTCGCTCTCGATGTGGAACGGGGTGAGCATCTGCTGCGTGGCGAGATCGTCGAGCTCCTGGGCCTGGGCCACGCCGAAGAACACCGGCTCCACGTCGCCCACGATCTGCAGGTGACTGTTGGGGGTGTACGCAAAGTAGAACTCGAGGCGGTTCTCGTTGCGGCCGAAGCCTCGCTGCTGCACGCGCGCCGCGTCGTAGTAGGCGCTGCTGACGATGCGGATCTCGGTCTTGAGCTTGTCGTTGCCGACGAGCGGCCGACGTCCCCCGACCGCGGCGGCTCCCTTCGAGATCTTGGGCTTGGGCGCATCGGTGGTCGCGCCCGGCTGGCCCTTCTCGGACACCACCGTCACCCCCGTGTGCTCGTCGGTGGTGCCGAAGATGTCGTCGAGGCCGAGCTCGCTGGGCTCGCTGGGCTCGTCGACCTTCGCGGGCTCGGGCTCGGGCTCGGGCTCGGGCTCGGGCTCGGGCTCGGGCTCGGGTGGCTCCCCCTCCACGAGCGGCGCGCCGTCGCTCGGTGTGCCGTCGCTCGGTGGCGCATCGCTCGGTGGAGCGGCGGGCGCGAGCGATCCGAGGGTCGTCTCGAACGCGGCACCAAACGTGAGACCCGGGACCTCGGCCGCCGGGTTGGCGACGCGGGGCCCCGGGATGGGGAGGGACGCGAGCGAGAAGGTCAGCAGCAGAGGCGACACGCCGTCGTAGTCTAGCCTCGGAGCAGCATGCGACGCGAGAACAGGTCGTCCTCGACGCCCTGATTGACCAGCACATTGGACAGCTGGATGACGGTGGTGTCGCCCTCCTTGAGGTCGGACATGGAGATCTTGGTGGGCATGAGCTCACCGTCGATCTTGACCCAATCCTCTCGCAGCTGGGTGCGCACGTGGTTGCCTGCCCCGTCGTAGTAGCGAAGCTTGGTCACGCCACCCTTGGTGCCGTCGATCACCAGATCGATGCGCGAGAAGCTCGACACGATCCCCTCCTTGGGGGTGAGCGAGAGCGTCGTCTCCGAGCCCTCCTTGCCCGCCAGCTCCGCGTTGAAGAACGGGGAGAGCTGAACGCGAGTCTGGTCCTCGTAGGTGAACGTGGTGCCCATGAAGCCCTGGCCCTGCATATGGGCGGCGACGCGGCGCACCTTCTTGAACTCGGGGGTATAGACGTAGAGGGTCTCGGCGTCCTGGAGAAGGACCTTCATCCCCGCCACGTCGCCGGGGGCGGTAAAGGTGATGAATTGCTTGTCGAGCCCCTTCATCACCATGTGGAACTCGAGCGTCTTCTTGAGCTGGCCGCCCTTGAAGACGGTCATGGTGGCGTCGTACTGCTGGTCCTTGAACACCGCGGCGCGGCGGTCGATCTCGGCGAGGACCTTGTTGGCATCTGCCATCACCATCCCAGTGGGCAGGAGCAACGCGGCCTCGGCGGGCACGGCGAGGAGTGAGCAGAGGGACAGGGCGACCAGGACCGGGCGGATCTTCATGGTGGGGTTTCCGAGGGTAGCAGTGCCGGCAGGGGAACGGTGCGCAGGAGCCTGCACGGTTGGGCTCCGGGGCTGCCGCGGGGCTCGGCCTTGGACGGCCAAAGCCTCGAGCTATTCGCCCGACGGCGCCTGCCTGGGCGGGATGATCCAGGCTTGGGCCGTGCGGGGACGTGATCTGGAGCACACCATCGGATTTTCCCCGCTCAGCGGGGTGGATACAGCCGGGGCGTGAGCCACACCGCCCCCGCCGCGGCGACCAGCAGACCGATCGCCAGCCCGGCCCCGAACTGCTGGAGGGGCGGCATCTCGGAGGCCATCAGCACGAGGAACGCCAGCGCGAGCTGGACCCCGGTGACGAGCACCACGCCACCCAGCGCATCGGTGGCCTCCCTCCCGGGCGCGGTCCCCGAGGCTTGGCGAGCGCGCATGCCCAGGTGGATCGCGAAGTCCACTCCAGCGCCGAGCGCGATGCAGCTGACCATGCTGGTGCCGATGCTGATCGGATGACCGAGGAGGTAGATCACCCCGCTCGTGAGCATCACCGTCCATAGCGCGGGCACGAGCGCGCGGATCTGACCGAACACCAGCAGCACGAGGACGAGGCCGACCAAGCTCGCCCCCGTGGAGTCCCGCACGCTCTCGGTGACGCTCTCGGCGAAGGCCTGGCCGATCACCGGCTGTCCCGTCAGGCGGATCTTCCACGGATTGCTCGAGAGCTCGGGCGCATCGACCCCGCTGGGGATCTTCCACTCGGCGTCGCCGAGCTCGCCCAAGGTCCACAAGACCTCGCGACAGCGTTGACCGGGAAGGTCCGCGCCCACGACGACCGGCGGCGCAGGCTCGTCCTCGCCCCTCGGGGGCGGAGGCACGGGCAAGCCGAGCGCCGTGCAGGCCGCGGTGAAGCGGTAGCGCTCGATCGCTTCGTCGACCCGCTGCACCACCATCTCGGCGAGGAAGCCCACGCCCTCGGGATCATTCTCGACGAGCGTGGGCAGCTGCTGGCGCAGGTAGTCGTCGAGCGCCTTTCCGCGGGTCGCGAACAGCTTGGCCGGATCGACCGCCTCGCGCTCGGCGTCGGGCACGGGCTCGATTACCTCGTCGGTGCCGAGCAGCTGGTCGCGTAGCCTCCGCAGCTCGTCGGCCATGGTCGCCGCGGTGGCCCGACTCTCGAGGATCGCGGAGAAACGCTGGGGATCGATGTCCTCGCCGAGGGTGCGCCCGAGCCGGGCACGCACCGCCTCGCGCACCACGGGCCGCAGCGCGGGACTCTGCGCGTCGCCTTGGGACAGGGCGGTCACGTCGTGCGCAGCGACGATCTCCCGCACCTTGGCGGTCACTCGCTGAAGCTCGGCCCCGTTGCCCGGCGCGAGCTTGATGTGGACGATCGCGGCATCCCCCTCGGTGACCATCAGCTGCTTGGTCGCGGGGTGATCGGCGAGGTTGATGATGACCCGGCGCGCTTGCGGCTGGCTCTCGGGAACGCCTCGACGACCACCGAAGCCCTCGGAGAGCTGCGCCACGGTGTCGACGAGGCTCCGCACATCGGCCACGCCCTCCACGGCGCGCAGCTCGTCGACCACGTCGCGGATCTCGCGGAGCACCACGGGCTGGGTGAGGTCGGCCTCGATGGCGATCTGAAGGAACTGCGAGCCGCCGAAGTGCTCGCTGAAGAAGCCGTCGGCGCGACGCGGCTCGCTGTCGGCGGCGAACAGCTCGGTGGTATCGGGATCGGCCTCGAGCCGAGCGCCGAGCACGGCCCCGCCGATGCCGAGCGCGGCGACCAGCCACAGCGGCGGCACCCAGCGCAGCGGCAGGTGGGGGTTCTCGCGGGTGGGGAGCAGCCCGGCCGGCAGCACGGCGAGCAGGGCCGGCAGCACCACCAAGGCGAGCACGAGCAGCAACATGACGCCGATCCCCGCCACGAGGCCAAAGCGCTGCATGGGCACCTGCGGCATCACGAGCAGCGCGAAGAATGCGGTGGCGGTGGTGAGCGCGCTCAGCAAGACGGGCTTCCACAGCTCTCGCACCGTGGCCGTGGCGCGCGCGCGGCTGGTCCCGGCTTGGCGCTGGAAGCCCGCCAGCATGTGCATGCCAAACGCACCGCCGAGCGCGACCATCATCACGGGCGTGGTGCTCGAGACGATCGTGAACGGCTCGCCGAAGCGGCCGTGCGCGCCCACGATGAGCGCGACGCCGAGACCGGTGATGACGAGGTTGAGGCCCGCGGCCGTGATGCTCCCCAGCAGCAGCGCCGAGGCGACCACGAGCACGGCGATCACGATCGGTGAGAGGCGCTCGATGTCCTCGCGCGAGGCGGTGGAGGCCGCGGTCTCCATGAACGGCGCGCCACCGAAGTACGCCTCGCCCTCCCAGTTGTCGGAGACCGCGGTGCGAATGGCGTCGAGCTGCTGGATGCGCAGCGAGGCGCGGTCCTGGCCGCTCGCCGGGGTGAGGTAGACGAAGATCGCCGCGGCATCGCCGTCGGCGGAGATGAAGTTGCCCACCGCGTCCGTGTTGGCGAGGACGCGCCGGCGGATGTCCTCGGGGTCGGTGGTGCCCGGAGGGACGAGCGCGCGCACGACGAGCGTCTCGTTCTCGACCTTGGCCTCGGGTAGCTCGGGAAACGAGAGCACCAAGCGCACGCCTTGGAGCTCGCCCAGGCGGGTGGCGAGCGTACGCACCTGCTCCGTGCGCTCCGTCGACAGCATCGGATCGTCGCTGCGCAGCCCCACGAGCGCGACCTCGAGCATGCCGAAGCGATCGGCGACCTCGCGAAAGGTGACGACGTCGGGGTGCGCCGGCGGCAGGAACGCGAGCACATCGTCGTCGTGGCGGAGCTGGGCGATGCCGGGGACTACCCACGCGCACAGGGCCACGAACAGGGCGAGCACGACCCAGCGGGCGCGAACCACGAAGTGGTCGAGCGCGGGGGAGGCGGGGCTTGGGCGCATGCGCGCGATGGTAGACGGGCGCGCGGCCGGGATCGAGAGAATCCGCGCGGGCGAGCGCCCGATTCTAGCCCCACACGGGAGTCAGCCACGGCATGCGCGAAGCCACGCGCCCGTGCACGATGTCGTCGAAGTACTGCTTGAGTTTGGCGGTGGTGGGCCCGATGCCTCCGTCGCCCACGGGCCGCCGGTCGACGCTGCCCACGGGGGTGATCTGGGCCCCCGTGCCGCACAGGAACATCTCGTCGGCCACGTAGAGCTCGGAGCGGCCGATGGTGCGCTCCTTGAACTCGAGCCCCAGGTCTTGCACGGCCATGTCGATGATGCTGCGCCGCGTGATGCCGTCGAGGTTGTCCTCGGTGCTCGGCGGGCTCAGCAGCATGCCCTCGCGCACGATGAAGATGTGCTCCGCGCTGCCCTCGGAGACCTTGCCATCCTCGGTGAGGAAGATCGCCTCGTCGAACCCGTTGTCCTTGGCCTCGCGGCGGGCCAGCGCGCTGTTGAGATAGGCGCCGGTGGGCTTGGTTCGCGAGGGGATCGCATTGTCGCGGACGCGCCGCCACGACGACACGCACACGGTGATCACGTCCTTGTCGATGTAGCGCTTGAGCGGCATGCAGAACGCGGTGAAGCAGCTGCTGGCCTCGTCGAGCACCGGCGCGATCGCGATCGAGTTGTGGAGCACGAGCGGCCGCAGATAGACGTCGTGATGGACCTCGTTGCGGCGCAGCAGCTCGACCAGGATCCCCATGGTCTCGTCGACGGAGGGCATGCGCAGATAGAGGATCTTGGCCGAGAACGCGAGGCGCTCGACATGCGCCTTCAAGCGAAACAGGTGCACCTCCTTGCCATCATCGGCGAGGTAGCCACGGACACCACCAAAACAGCCCATCCCGTAGTTGAGCGCCCGCGAACGTACGCTGACGACAGCGTTCTCGTCGTCCACCCACTTACCATCGAAATACGTGACCATGGTTGCGCGGAGCATGCCAACGAACGACCCCTGGTGCCACCCTTCAGCGCGCATGAAACGGGGCGTGATCACGCCTGCACGCCCACACGTGGCCGTCTTCGCCGCAATCGCTCGTGACTCCGCTCGCGTCGCTGGGGATCCACGATGCTCGATGGGGCGCTCCTCGCGGGCGGGGTCGGTATGCTCGGGGCCGTGTCCGCCCTCGTGGCCCTGGCCCTCGCGGCGTCGTTGTCGAGCATGCTCGAGCGTCGGCGTCGAATCGCGGGCGATCTCGGCCTCGAGACGCTGGTGCTCGTCGGTGCGACCTGGCTCGCGGGGGTAGGCATGGCGGCCACACTGCTCGCGCTGCTCGGCCACTTCGGTGCGCTCGGCATGAGCGCGACGGCGGGCCTCGCCGCAGTGCTCGCGTGGCCATGGGGGCGCGAGCGTACGAGGCCGCAGCGAGCGATCGCGTGGCGCGGCGTGGCGGCAGCTGCGGCGATCGTGCTCGTGGGGCTCGCGCTGCGCTGGCCGGCCGCGGACTATCCGCTGGCGGGCCGCGACCAGGGCACGTACACGCTCCGCGCCCAGCACACGCTGCGCACGGGCGGGCTGCATGCGATCGATCCCGTGCTGGCGGCGGCGGGCCGCGAGACGAGCGCGCGAGCGGGCCCGGCCGATCTGCAGGGGCTCTACCGCCGCAGCGGCGAGCCGTGGCGCGTCGACCGGTATGAGGCCTCGTATCGACCCGGCTTCTACCTCGCCGACATCGAGAGCGGGCGAGTGCACCCGCAGTTCTTCCACCTGCACCCCATGCTCATGGCGACGGCGGGGCTCGTGCTCGGGCCCGCGCATGTGGACGGCGTGGTGCTGCTCTACGCGGCGCTCGCCTTGCTGGGC
>JBFIJN010000390.1:0-8689 GCA_041600735.1 Nannocystaceae bacterium | reverse complement strand
GGGCCCGCTCGCGACCCCGTTCGCGACCCCGTTCGCGACCCCGACCCCGACTCCGACCCCGACTCCGACCCAGCCCCCGACTCCGACTCCGACCCCGACTCCGACCGCTCGCCCCGCGACGCCCTCGCGGACCCGCACCGCGCCTCCCGACGCCAGCCTCCGCGCACAGCCGGGCGCGATCCCACCGGTCCGTTTCCCGCCTGCGCCCGAAGATCCCGAGTCCTCCGCCGTCGCGGGTGCGATCGACGTCGTCGAGACCGCACCGATGAGCGTGCCGATCTCACCGGTGCGCACCGGCTACACCGTGGTGCCCGACAGCTCGCCCCCCGAGCCCGTGGTGCCGGCCCCCCGCGACGAGGCCGACGTGCTGCGCCGCCTCGAGCAGGCGCGCGCCGTGCTCGAGGCCTCGCGCACCCGCGACGCTGCGACCGAGGCGATCGTTGCGGCCGCGATGGTGTTGTCGCCGCGCGTCGGGTTGTTTCGCGCCCGCGGCGAGGAGCTCGTCGGACTGTCCACCCCGCACAGCGCGATCGCGGATCTCGGCGGAAAGATCGTGGCCGCCTCGAAGGGCTCGGCGGCGGGACTCGCCGTGGAGCGAGGCTGCTTCGCCGGGCTCGCGCCGGAGCCCGATCTTCGCCTCGCCACCGGGGCCAGCACGACCACCCCCTGCGTGATCCAGCGCGTCGAGGTGCGAGGGCGACCGGTAGTGTTCGTGTACGTCGACTACGACGGCGCCCCGATCGACGCGCGCGACGTCGAGCGGCTCGGCGAGCTGGCTGCGCTCGCCGGGCGCGTGTTCGAGAAGATCCTCGAGCTCCGGCGCCAGCCCGCGCAGCGCCCCCGCGCGCGGGTCGAGCCGCCCACGCACACCGCAACCACGCTGGGTCGCTCGCCGACCGGTAGCTGGGGTGTGGTGCCACCGCGGATCCAAGCCGCGTATGGCGAAGGCAGCGACGAGCCGGTCGAGCCCGAGCTCGCCGAGCCGGGCCCCTCGCGCATGAGCACGCCTGCGCTCGAGCACCCCAGCGGGCGCTTTCCGCCGCCGCCGCTCGTGCCCCCTGCCGTGCCCGCGAAAGCACCGGCCAGCTGGCGCCTCTCGCCCGATCTGGCCGCACAGGCGCTCGCGCAGCAGGCGAAGATCGAGCCCGCGCCCGCGCCCGTCGCCGAGCCGGAGACCCCCGCCGAGATCTCTGCGCCCGAGCCCGTCCGCTCCGAGCCCGAGCTCCCCAGCGAGGTCCCCGAGCCCGGGCTGCCCGATCCCGTGGTCTCCGCGCCCGTGGCTTCCACGGCCGAGCCCATCGTCTCCGAGCCCGAGCCCAACCCTGGCCCCGTCGAGAACGAGCCCGCCGTCGCCGCGCCCGAGCAACCGCCCAAGTCCGACGCGGAGACCCGCGACGAGCCCCCCGAGGCCGCGCCCGAGCTCGCCAAGGTCGAGCTGCCCGACCCCGCCCCGCCTGCGGTCGAGGTCTCCGCCGAGGGAGATCCACCCGCGCCCGACGAGCCCGAAGCCGCGGCGCAACCTCCAACGTCCGAGCCCGCCGCGTCCGAGCCCGCCGCGTCCGAGCCCGCTACGTCCGAGCCCGCTGCGTCCGAGCCCGCCGCGTCCGAGCCCGCCGAACCCCGGCGGCGTTCCTCCGAAGACATCACGGTCGTCGGCCTCCGGCCCGCGATCCCGCCCGCCCCCGCCGTCGAGCCATCCGAGCGGCCGACCATCGAGATCCCCGCGCTCCGCGACGAAATCCCGCGCGCGTTCACCCGCGAGACCCGGGAGCTCGTGCGACACGCCGATGTGCCCGCCGAGCCCGACGACGATCCGCAGCGCTCGCCATCGATCAGCAAGATCACGATGCACTCGTCGCCGCCCCCGCCCCCGCTGCCACCGCCGCCGGTCTCGGGGTTCGACGAGGAAGCGACGCCAGGCCGAGGCCGACGCTCGCGGAGCCCCACCATCCACGGGCTTCCGGCACCCGAGCTCACCACCCGCGCCGGCGCCACCAAGCGCGTCGCCACCCCGAGCGAAGAGCTGCTGCTCGGCACCGATGACGACGAGGAAGTCACCATCATCTCGCTCGCCACGCCGATCGTGCCCGCCACCGCGCGCGGTCGCATCGAGCTCGAGGACGAAGACTGGGTCGCGCCCGGCTCGCAGCTCGCGAGCGACTCGCAGCAAGGCCTGATCGACTCGGTCATCGACGCCGTGATCGCAGGCGACGTGAGCATCGATCGCCTGCACGAGCACGGCGACAGCGGGCTGTTGCGCCTCGTGGCGCAGTTCCCCGGTCCGCTCGAGGTGCTGCGCCGCGATCTGCGGGCGCTTCCGCCCCCTTCGGCCCACGGCCCGCTCATCCGCACCGTGATCGCCGTGGGTGCGCCCGCGGTGCCCTACGTGATCGACCTGCTCGAGCACCCCAACCCCGACGTGCGCTTCTACGCGGCGTTCGTGTTCCACGAGCTCCGCGATGCTCGCTGCATGCGGCCGCTGGGCAAGCTCGCGTTCGACACCAACGGCGACGTGCGCATCGTGTCGATGCGCGTGCTCGAGACCTATCGCCGCGCCGAGGGCTTCGAGGCCGCCGCGGCGATCGTGCGCGAGCAGCTCGGCAACGAGTCGCGCTCCCGCCAGCTGCATGCCGCGCGCGCCGCGGGCACGCTGCGCGACGTCGGCGGAATCAGCCAGCTCATCGAGCTGCTCGCCTCGAGCGATCGCTTCATCCAAGAGTCCGCGCTCGAGTCGCTGTGCTCGATCACCGGCCAGCAGCACGGGCTCAAGCCCCACCGCTGGCGCGCCTGGTACGAGGAGCACGGCGCGCGCCACCGCGTGGAGTGGATCATCGACAGCCTGCGCCACCGCGACCTGCCCGTGCGCCGCTGGGCCGCCGATGAGCTCGTGCGCATCACCGGTCAGCGGGTCCCGTTCTCACCGATGGGGGACAAGCGAGCGCGCGACATCGCGGCCAAGGCCTGGACCGACTGGTGGGAAGCCCGGGGCCGCGAGCTGTTTGGTGGATGAGGGGTCGCGCCGCGCGGGGCTTCACCCGCTCACGCACACCGCCGCGAACGCGCTCTCCCAGGGCAAGCCCACCTGCGCGACGCACTCGAAGTCCCAGGTGCGCGCAAACCCGAGCCACAGCACCCCGGGCTCGCTCGGCGCCACGAAGGTGAGCGAGGTCGGGCCCGACACCTCCACGCAGCCCGGAATGCCGTTATACCAGCAGCTCACGTCGGGCACGCCGATGATGCCCGTGTAGCCCTGCGCCACGCAGGTGTCGCAGCCGCAGCTCGCGAGCGTGTAGTCGTGCTCGACCGTGACGGAGTCGCCGGGCCCCACCACCGCCCACGCTCGCCCCGTGCCCGCCACGTTGGCCCCGCTCACCACGATCTCCGACACCGGTCCGATCATCGCGGCCGGATCGGTCGGCGTCGGCCCGTCGAACGGGCACGGATCGCTCGCGCACGGGATGCCATCACCGTCGTAGTCGGCCCGATCGTCGGTGAAGCCCCCCGCGTGGCACACGTCGCAGGCGTCGCCCACGGTGTCGCCATCACCGTCGAGCTGCTCCTCGTTGGCCACGCTCGGGCAGTTGTCCGCGGCGTTGGGGATCCCGTCGAGATCGTCGTCTGCCTCCGGATCCAGGGTGGTGGCGGCCGATACATCATCGCCATAGCTCGGATCGATCTCGAAGCACCCGGCCGTCGAGACGAGGACCCCACCGCACACCGCGATCCTCCCGAGCATCGTGCGAGTCATCGTACACCGTCGCCCGCTCGGGCTCACGGCCCGCGTCGACGGGGCAGCCCCAGTCCCACGCCGAGCAGCAGCACCCCGGCCCCGAGCGCCTCGCCGACCCCCACCGCATGGCCGAGCACCAGCACCGTCAGCACGGTGGCCCCGACCGGCTCGAACAAGATCGCGAGCGCCACCACGTGCACCGGCACGTGTCGCACGGCCCAGTTGAGCAGCCCGTGCCCCACCACCCCGGGCACCAGGCCCAGATACAGCAGCGCCCCGAGATCGCCCATCGTGGCCGCAGCCGGCCACAGCTCGGTCTCCAGCAGCGGCGCGACCCCCCACAAGATCACGGCCGCCCCCGCGTGCACGAGGCCGAGGTACGGCCGCAGCGGCAAGCTGTGCCCCACGCTGCGCCCGACCACCAGGTACCCCGCCGCCGCCGCTCCCGCCAGCAACGCCAAGCCATCACCGAGGTTGAACCCGGCCAGCGCCGCGCTCCCCTCCCCGCGCACCATCAGCAGCGTGCCGACCACGGCCAGCGCCGCTCCTCCGTAGAGCGACCACGGCGCGCGATCGCCCACCAAGCGCCCGAACAAGCCTGCGAACAGCGGCTGCGTGGCCACCAGGGCCACCGAGCGCGGCACCGTGGTCATCCCCAGCGAGGCCACCCATGCGCCGAAGTGCAGCGCCAGCAGAGCCGAGGCCACGAACACGCGGGCCCGCGCCCCGGGCTCGCGCAGCGCCTGCCACGTGACACCGAGCGCGCGCGCCCCGAGCAGCAGCAGCGCCACCGCGGTGACCGACACGCGGCCGGCCGCGATCACGGTGGGCGGCAGCGGCTGCGCCAGCAGGATCACCAGCGCGGCGCTCGAGATCGCCGTGACCGCGCCGCCGAGGCGGAGCACGATGGATGCAGGGCTCGGGGGGCTCACGGGCGCCCGATACTGGCGCTGTCCAGCCCCTCCGCGTCAAGCAGCCCTGCCCTCCGCGGTGCCCGTGGAACGCGCCCGCCCGCGGTGCTATGTAACGCGACCATGTTCGAGACCATCTCCAAGGGGTTTCGGGCCGCACGCGAGCGCCTCACGGGGCGCGGCGAGCTGACCGAGGATGTGATCGACGCGGCGCTCAAGGACGTGCGCATGAGCCTGCTCGAGGCCGACGTCGAGTTCCGCGTGGTCAAGCGCTTCTTGCAGGCCGTCAAGGACAAGGCCCTCGGCGAGCAGGTGCAGCTCGTCGCCAAGCAGGGCGAGAAGAAGGTCCGCGTGCGGGCCGAGGACCACTTCGTCCGCATCTGCCACGACGAGCTCGTCGAGCTGATGGGCCCGGTCGACACCACGCTCGAGACCGCGAGCAAGGGCGTCACCGGCATCATGATGGTCGGCCTGCAGGGCTCGGGAAAGACGACCACCACCGGCAAGCTCGCCAAGCGCCTCCAAAAGGAGGGCAAGAAGGTGATGCTGGTGGCCTGCGACGTGTACCGCCCCGCCGCGGTGCGCCAGCTCCAGGTCATCGGCGAGCAGCTCGGCGTGCCCGTGTTCGCGCTCGAGGGCGGCAATCCGGTCGAGATCGCCGAGGCCGCCACGGCCCAGGCCGCCGCCGGCGGGTTCGACTTCGTGCTCTACGACACCGCCGGGCGCCTCACCGTCGACGAGTCGCTGATGGTCGAGCTCGACCAGATCAAGCGCCGGGTGCACCCCGCCAACACGCTCTTGGTCATCGACGCGATGATCGGCCAAGACGCGGTCGTCACCGCCAAGTCGTTCGACGAGCGCATCGACCTCTCGGGCGTGGTGCTCACCAAGCTCGACGGCGATGCCCGCGGCGGCGCGGCGCTCTCGATCAAGGCCGTCACCGGCAAGCCCATCAAGTTCCTCGGCATGGGCGAGACCCTCGACCGCCTCGAGGAGTTCCGCCCCGAGGGCCTCGCCGGCCGCATCCTCGGCATGGGCGACCTGGTGGGCCTCATGCAGGACTTCCAGGAGGTCGTCGACGAGGACAAGGCCGCCGAAGACGCGGCCAAGATGCTCGGCGGCGGCTTCACCATGGACGACTTCCTCGGCCAGATAAAGTCGATCCAGCAGATGGGCAGCCTCAAGGACCTGATGGACAAGATGCCATTGGGGAACCTGTTCGGCGGCAGCATCCCCGACGAGGTGATGCAGCAGGCCACCGACGATCGCGAGCTCATCAAGATCGAGGCGATGATCCGCTCGATGACCAAGAGCGAGCGGGCGCGCCCCGATCTGTTCTTGCTGGCCGACGCCGAGGACAAGGCCAGCAGCAAGTGGCGCAACAAGAAGAAGAAGCCCAAGCTGAAGGACCCCTCCAAGATGGCCGAGCTCCCGCCCGACGCGTTCGTCGACTCGCGGGTGCGCCGGGTCGCCCGCGGGAGCGGTCGCGAGGATGAAGACGTGCGCGCGCTCGTGGGTCGCTTCATCTCCATGCGCGACATGTTCGGCATGCTCGGCGACCTGATGGGCGGCGGCGGCATGCTGTCCAAGCTCCCCGGCATCAAGCAGATGAAGCAGCTCGGCGCGATGCGCAAGCTCGCCAAGAACCCCGACGCGCTGCAGGCCCTGATGGGCGGCGGCGGCATGGGTGGCATGCCCGGCATGGGTGGCATGCCCGGCATGGGTGGCATGGGCGGCATGCCGGGTCTCCCCGGGCTGCCTCCTGGGATGGGCGGCATGCCCGGTCTCGCTCCCGCGCCGAGCGGCGGCGGGAGCAAGAGCAAGAGCAAGGATCAGCGCAAGAAGGAAAAGCAGGCCAAGCGCAAGAACCGGCGCAAGTAGGCCTCAGTCGCGCGGCTCTCGCTCGCGCGGCTCTGCTTCGTCCTCGAGCGGGAGCTCGTCGGGTCGCAGCGGTCGCGAGAATCGATACGACTCGTCGAGCCACGCGCCCAGGTCGGCGAGCTTGCAGCGACGCGAGCAGAACGGCCGCCAACGAAAGTCGTCGGGGGCCTCGGTCTCCTTCGAGCACATGGGGCACTGGATCTTCATGGCCGTCTCCTGCGCCGCGGATCACCCGGTCGGCAGCGAGCGGAACGCATCGGCGATGCGGGAGAGCCCCTCCTCGAGGCTCGCATCGTCGGTGGCGTAGCTCATCCGCAGGTGTCCCGGCGCACCGAACGGGGTGCCCGGCACCGTGGCCACCAGCTTCTCCTCGAGCAGCCACTGCGCCAGCTCGATGTCGTCGCCGTGCCGCGCCTTGGGCCCCGCGTGCCGCGAGACGTCGACGAACACGTAGAACGCCCCATCGGGCGGAAGCACGTCGATCCCGGGGACCTCGCGCAGCCCGTCGAGCACCAGCGTGCGGCGCCGCGTGAACGCCTGCGTCATCGCCTCGACCTCTACCGGCACGCTCGGATCGGTCAGCGCCACCAAGGCGGCGTGCATCGACAGCGTGGCCGCGCCCGAGGTCGTCTGGCTCTGGATCGCGGCCGCCGCGGTGATGAGCGACTTGGGCCCGGCGAAGTAGCCGATGCGGTAGCCAGTCATCGCGAACGTCTTGGACACGCCGTCCACCACGATCACGCGCGCGGCGAGCTCGGGCCCCAGCGCCTGCATCGGGCTCACGTAGGTGAACCCGTCGTAGACGAGGTCGCGATAGATGTCGTCGCTGATGATGAAGGCCCGCGGCGCCTTGGCGAGGATCACCTCGCCGAGCGCACGGAGCTCCGCCTCGCGATAGCCGGCCCCGGTGGGGTTGCTGGGGCTGTTGAGCACGATGAGACGGGTGCGCTCGGAGAGCACGGCCTCGAGCGCCTCGGGGCGGGCCCGCCATCCGTCGGCGCGCGTGGTGGGCACGAACACCGGCGTGGCCTCGGCCAGGCTCGCCATGTCGGGATAGCTGACCCAGAACGGCGAAGGGATCACGACCTCGTCGCCCGGGTTGCAGATCGCGAGGAACAGGTTCGCCAGGCTGTGCTTGGCCCCGCAGGAGATCAGGATCTCGGCCGAGGTGAACAGACGACCATGGGTCTCCGACATGATCCTGGCCACCGCTTCGCGCAGCGCGGGAGTCCCCGACACGGGGGCGTAGTGAATGGGTCCGGCTTGGGCCGCCTCGGCCACCGCGCGGGAGACCGCCGACGGTGGGCTGAAGTCGGGCTCACCCGCGCTGAAGTTGAGGACCTGCTTGCCCTCGGCCCGCAGCTCGCCTGCGCGTCCAGAGACCGCCAGGGTCGCAGAGGGCTTCATACGGGCAGCTCGCGTGGAGATCGGTGATTGCATTACAAGGGCCTCGTTGGGGAGTCGTCGGCGCGGCACAGCAGCTCGAGGCGGGCCTGACCGTAGTCGCGGGTGCGCTCGAGGGTGAGGGCCGAAGGCCACGCCACAATCGGTGTTCTACCGCGAACTAGCTCGCGCTCGCACACGATCCATGCGCCCGGGGCCAACCAATTGCCGTCGACCAGGGCATGCGCGATCGGCTCGAACACCTCGGGCATCGCAAATGGAGGGTCTACGAACACGAGATCGTAGGCGGCGGCACTCCCGCGACTGCGGCCTAGCCATACCTGCGCGTCGGCCTGGACCACATCTGCGCGGGAAGCGAGGTCCAGCACGTCGAGCTGGCGGCGCAGGTGGCGGACCACGCGGGCGTCGATCTCCAGCATCGTGCAGTGCGCCGCTCCGCGGCTGAGGGCCTCGAGGCTCAGCGCCCCCGAGCCGGCAAACAGGTCGAGCACGCGGGCCTCGACGACCGCTCGTTGCAGCCGGTCGAAGATTGCCCCGCGCACGCGCGCCCCGGTGGGACGCAGGCCGGGCACGCCCTCGGGGAGCGGCAACAGCTTGCGTCCGCGGAGCGACCCGGCCTCGATGCGTTGCACTGACCAAGCCTGCCCCGACGCGCGGTCGAAGGGAAGGCCACCGTCGGTGACCTCGGGTTCTACTTTACCTTGACACCCCAGCGCGCCATCGCGAACATGAACCGGCCGCTAGACCCGTGAATGATCAGCCG
>JBFIJN010000389.1:0-8690 GCA_041600735.1 Nannocystaceae bacterium | reverse complement strand
GTTCTTGCAGGAGCCGGCCGTCGCGTCGTGTCGCTCGCTCCAGCGCGTGATCTGCAGCGGCGAGGCGCTGTCCTTCGAGCTTCAGGAGCGCTTCTTCGAGCGCCTCTCGGCGCAGCTGCACAATCTCTACGGGCCCACCGAAGCGGCCGTGGATGTCACCGCCTGGGCGTGCATTCCCCACGACGAGCGACGAGTCGTGCCCATCGGTCGCCCGATCGCCAATACGCAGATCCACGTGCTGGATGAGCGGCTCCAGCCCGTCCCCATCGGAGTGGCCGGCGAGCTGCACATCGGGGGTGTGCAGGTCGGCCGCGGCTACCTCGGCCGGCCCGAGCTGACGGCCGAGAAGTTCGTCGAGGATCCGTTCGGCGACGAGCCGGGGGCGCGCCTCTACAAGACGGGGGACCTGGCGCGCTACCTGCCCGACGGGACCCTGGAGTACCTGGGCCGGCTCGATCACCAGGTGAAGATCCGCGGCTTCCGCATCGAGCTCGGAGAGATCGAAGCGGCGCTGGGAGGGCACCCGGGGGTGCAAGAGGCGGTCGTCGTTCCCGTTGCCGACGGCCCTGGCAGCGAGCGCCTGGTCGCGTATCTCGTCCCCGACCCAGCGCGCGCGCTCCCGCTTCGCCAGCGCCTTCGCCTCGAGCGCGAAGGTCAGCTAGCCGGTCACTCGCTGTACGAGCTGCCCAACGGGATGTCGATCCTCCACAAGAACAAGACCGAGACGGACTTCACCTACACGGAGATCTTCGAAGACCAGCTCTACTCCAGGCATGGGATCACGCTCGACGAGGGGAGCTGCATCTTCGACGTTGGCGCCAACATCGGGCTCTTCACGCTGTTCGCCGGGCAGCGGTGCCCGAGCGCGACCCTCTATGCGTTCGAGCCGGTCCCGGCCGTCTTCGAGATCCTGCGGCTGAACGCCGCGCTCTACGGGCTGAACGCCAAGCTGTTCGAGTGTGGCCTGGCGAGCGCGAACGGAAGCGACACGTTCACCTACTACCCCCACGTCTCGGTGATCTCCGGGCGCTTCGCCGACGCGGCCGAGGAGCGCGAGGTGGTGAGGTCGTTCGTGATGAACCAACAGGCCGCAGGCCTGAGCGACGCGCTGCTGGACGAGATGGTCGCCGAGCGACTGACGAGTGAGCAGATCGTCTGTCGGTTCACGACCCTCTCCGACGTGATCGAAGAGCACGGGATCGAGCGCATCGACCTGCTGAAGATCGATGCGGAGAAGAGCGAGAGCGAGGTACTCGCGGGCCTTCGCGCGGCGGACTGGCCGAAGATCCGGCAGATCGTGATGGAGGTGCACGACCTCGACGGCCGACTCGGCCAGCTGCAGGCGTTGCTCGAGCACCATGGCTTTCGCCTCACCATCCAGCAGGAGGCCATGCTGAAGGACACGACCCTCTACAGCATCTACGCCGTACGGCAGTGCGAGAGCGTCGAGGTCCGCGCGAGCCTTGGCGAGCGCACGGGCGAGGCGAGCTGGAGCAGCGCGGGTCGGCTGCTCGATGACGTGACACAGCTCCTGCAGGCACGACTCCCCGAGTACATGGTGCCCGCGGCCTTCGTGCTGCTCGAGGCCTTGCCGCTCACCCCCAACGGAAAGCTCGATCGTCGGGCGCTGCCCGCCCCGGAAGGCCGCGCGGAGGAGAAGGCCTACGAAGCTCCCCGCACGGAGGTCGAGCGAGCCCTGGCGCGGATCTGGGAGCAGGTGCTGTGCGTGGAGCGGGTGGGGCTGGGCGACGACTTCTTCGCGCTTGGAGGCCACTCGCTGCTCGCCACGTCCATGATGGCGCGGCTGCGCAGCCAGCTGGGAATCGACATCGGCCTGCGGGTGCTGTTCGAGTCGCCCGTTCTCGAGGCGTTCGCGGGCCGCGTCGACGCGATCAGCAGCTTCATCGCTGGCGCGGAGCAGCGCGCCGAGGCTGCGGGCGACCACTACGTCGAAGGAGTGATCTGAGATGAACGACACCAACGAAGATGTGCCGCTGTTCCTGAGCAACGCCACCAAGATCGAGCCCTTGTCGTGCGGCTGGTACACCTGGGGGCACCTGGTGCCGCCGCTCCAGCACGCGATCAACATCGCACTTCGGCAGCTGCCCCTGCTGCGCTCGTTCGTCGCGAACCCTTCGGTTCACGAGGCGGCGGCTTCCGATCCCAGCCTGCTGGGGGGGCCGTTCCTCGAGACCGCGAGGGCCGACTTGCCGCGGATCGCAGAGCTGGTCGCGCAGACCGTCGATGCACACGGCACGCTGATCCAGCTCGCCGAGAGCTTGATGGCCCTGAGCCGCCAGCTCCAGGAGAGCGCGAGCGGCTTCAGCCTCGAGGGGCTGTACGAGAGCATCCCCCCCGAGCTCGCCGGGCTCGTCGAGCTGACCTACGACCTCGGGAATCAGCCGGGGATTCGCATCAACGAGGAGCTGTCCTACTGCGCCGAGCTGGACAACACCAAGACCCAGCAGCTCGCGCTGTTCAGGGGAAGGGACCGCGACCGCGCGTTCTTCTTGAACACCCCGCGCCTCGAGTCGCCCGAGCGCATGATCCTGCCCCTGCCGTTCGCCGACAAGGGCCTCGATGTGCTCGCGCGCAGCCGGACCCAGCCGACGTCGTCGGCGCTGCTGCTCGACGTGCTGCGCATTCGCGACTCCGAGCGCGAGCGCTTCTTGCAGTACTTCTCCACGACCCCGCCACCGCGCAAGCAGCCCGAGTACTCGGGAGACGGGGTCAGGGTCCGCTACTTCGGCCACGCCTGTGTGCTCGTCCAGACCGCGAAGGTCTCGGTCCTCATCGATCCCATGGTCGTCGTCGATCACGAGGAGGCCGAAGCGACGCTGACGATGAACGATCTGCCGGACTCCATCGACTACGTGTTCCTCACCCACAATCATCAAGACCACCTGTGCCCGGAGGTGCTGCTGCAGCTGCGTCCCCGCATCAAGCAGATCCTGATCCCGCGCACCAACCCCGGCAACCTCGCGGATCCATCCATGAAGCTCACGCTGCGCGCGCTGGGCTTCGACGATGTCACCGTGATGGATCCGCTGGATCGGGTGGCGATCGCCGACGGTGAGATCACCAGCTTGCCGTTCTACGGCGAGCACGCCGACCTCAGCATCTACGGCAAGCATGGCATGCACCTGCGGATCGCCGGCCGGACGTTCGCATTCCTCGCGGACTCCAACTGCCTCGATCGCGCCTTGTACCGGCGGCTGAGCGAGCGGCTCGGCAAGATCGACACCCTGTTCATCGGCATGGAGTGTGACGGCGCGCCGCTGACCTGGCTGTACGGCCCGTACCTCCCGCGCCCGGCGAAGCGGAAGCACGATCAGTCGAGGACGCTCTCCGGATCGGACTCCGAGCGGGCCTGGGCGGTGCTGGAGGAGACCGGCTGCACGCGGCTGTTCGTGTACGCGATGGGCCAGGAGCCGTGGCTTCAGCACCTGTGCGGGCTGCGCTACACGGAGCAGAGCAAGCAGATCGTGGAGTCGAACCGGCTCATCGAGCGCTCTCGAGAGGCCGGAATTGCCGCAGAGCGCTTGTATGGCTGTCGAGAGCTGGTCTTCTGATCTCGGCACGCGCTGGACACACTGAGAATCTCGAGCTCACGAGGAAGTCGACATGTCTGCACGAGTGGAGTCGGTCGTGATCGCCGCGGCCCCCGATGAGAAGCCAGCGACAGAGCCCTTGATCCCGTTCTGGCGGCGAGGGTGGCTCGTCTCGCCGCAGTGGGACCTCCTGTGGCTGCTCTCGGGGCTCTTCGCCCTTCCCGTGGTGGGGCTCGTGCACCTGCTCGGGCACCGCGGGGCCGTCGACGACTTCTACATGATCGCGGCCCTGACCATGGCCGGCGCCCACTGGGTCTCGCCCATCGCCGTGGCGTGGTCCTCTCCCGGACTGCGCAAGGTGGCGCTGGTCAACCGAACGCGCTTCATCTACCTGCCGCTCGCCGGGCTGCTGATTCCAGCCGCGCTGGGGCTGTGTGCGGGGCTCCTGCCGGTGGAGTGGCCAGGACGATTGCACTTGGCCCACCCGTGGATGCTCATCTTCTTCCTCCAGTTCACCTTCGACATCCAGCACTTCTGCGGGCAGAACTTCGGCGTACTCTCGATCTATCGCAAGAAGGCGGGGCTCTCGTCGGCGGACGACAGGCGGCTGGACCTGCACTACTGCCGCGCCATCAATTGGGTCTTGATGCCGCTGGCATGGCTCTCTCAAGGCGTGGTCTGGGGGCCGATCTTGGGCTACGTGCCGCAGGCGCAGGCGCACGGCCCACTGGCGATGGGGGTGTGCGCCGTGACCTCGCTCGCCACCGTCTTGATGCTCGCGCGGGAGGTCCGTACGAAGACGAGCTCGCTGCCGCGGATCCTCTACATCTTCACGCTCGGCACCTCGGTGGTGTTGACCGCATACAGTGCAACACTCTACGGACCGTTCGTGTTTGCCATCTGGCACTGGATGACGGCGATTGGCCTGGGGGCCCGCGTCAGGCACGGGACCGTGCGGCAGCGGGCGGCGGGCAAGACGGGGTGGTACGCCAGGCTCCGCGCGAGCTTCGCCACCGAGCCGCTCTACTTGATGCTCATCGGTGCGCCGACGATCTCCGCGGTTGCGATCGTGGTGCCGACCTTGCTGTGGGGAACCTCGCTGGATGGGCTGATCCAGCAGAGTACGGTTCCCAGCACCCTCGGAGTTGGCCTGCTGGCAGGCTTCGTCACGGGGATGGGCTTCGTGCACCTCTTCTACGACCGAGCCGTCTACCAGCTCCGCCGCGAAGAGGTGCGCAGGTTCGTGGCACCGCACCTGTTCGCATAGCCTCGCGCGCTCCCGCGGCGCTCAGCTGCGCAGCACGGGCAGCGCCCGGCCGCCAAGCGCCACGCGCTGGCTCGGCTCGAGCCCTGCGCCGGGATCGGGCGCGTGCAGGTCTTCCTCGACGAGCTCGAAGCGACCATGATCGAAGGGCTTGCCGGGCGCGCGCTCGACCACGCGCAATCGCTCGCGTCGCCCCCGGCTCGCCAGCGTGCGCGCGCGAAAGTGGCAGTACGGATTGTTCCCCGGGCGCCCCAGGATCGCGTGCGCGGTGAACGTGCAGCCGCCCTTGCAGGTGGCGGCGAACGGGCACTCGCGGCAGAAGCCCCACAGTCCTTCGACCCCGCGTCCGCGCGAGAAGCCCACGCGCGCGTCGTGGGCCCAGATCTCGGCGAGCGGCGCCTGCTTCACGCTCGCCCCGGCGTAGGCGTGGGTCTGCAGCGAGGGGCAGCCCTTGATCGCGCCGTCGGACTCGATGCCCATCACGAAGCTGCCCGCCTGGCAGCCGCCGAAGTAGTCGTCGCCGTGCTCGCTGGCCGAGCGCAGCAGGCCCTCCTCGGGGCCGAAGTAGCCGAGGTTGTTGCCGGGCATCAGGCGCACGCCGTCGGCGTAGCCGCGCTGCTTGAGCGCGGCGATGCGCGGCACCAGCTCGAGCAGGTCCCACGGCTGCAGGATCAGCTCGGGGCGGTCGGCCGCGCGCCCCAGCGGCGCGGTGAGCTGGACCTGCCACGCCACGATCCCCTGCGCGCGCAGGTGCTCGTAGAGCGGCTCGAGGTCGGCGCGATTGAGCCGGTTGAGGTTGGTGTTGGCGGCGATGCGGATCCCTGCCGCGCGCAGGTGGCCGAGCGCCGCGGTCGCGCGATCGAAGCTGCCCCGCGAGGCTCGCATGCGATCGTGGGTCTCGCGCAGGCCATCGATGCTGACCGAGGCCAGGCGCAGCCCCGCCTCCGCCATCTGCCGCGCCAGCTCGGCCGTGATCCCCTTGCCCCCCGTGGTCATGGTGGGCTTGATCCCCGCGCGGCCGAGCGCCGCCACCACCTCGAGGAAGCCCGGATGAAGGTAGGCCTCGCCGCCGATCAGCACGACCTCGCGAGCCCCGAGCGCCGCCAGCTCGTCCACCACGCGCACGGCCTCCGCGGTGGTGAGCTCGTCCTCGCGCGCGACCGCGGCCCGCGACCCACAGTGGGTGCACGCATGATCGCAGCGCAGCGTCAGCTCCCACACCACGTAGGCCGGGTGGTGGCGCTCGGCCACCACGTCGAGACGGCGCATCGACATCGCAGCGCTAGCGCGGCAGCGGGGGCTCGACCGCTCCGCCGCCCCCGGTTCCGCTGCCGCTGCCGTCGGAGCCCCCGCCGCTCGACTCGGCGGCGCTGGTCGCCTCGGCTCCGGTCGACTCGGCGGCGCTGGTCGACTCGGCTGCGCTGGTCGCCACGGTCGATCCCCCGCTGTCGCCCGAGGCTCCGCCCGTGCCCCCGGTGGGGTCCGTGTCGGTGGGATCGTAGGGATCGCCGGGTACGCCGTAGCAGGCCATCAGCGTCATCGCGACCGCACCGCCGCCGGCGGCCTTGAGCCAGAATCCGATGCGATCGCCCACGCCGGGTGCCGCCTTGCAGTTGGGGCAGGCGCGCGCGAGAGCGGGGACGAACCCACGACAATCAGGACAACGAGCTAGGGAATCCACGCGCCCACGATACCACGAAGCACCCACGATCTAGGCCGATCCGCCCCCATGCGCCCCAATCTGGCTGGTTTCTCGTTACGATTCCGACCTGGAGCACTCTCGCCATGACGCCACCGGCCCCCATCCTCGTTCGTAGCGCCCGCCGGGCGCCGTGGCTCCTCGCCGCACTGCCCACGCTCGCGATCCTGCTGGTCCCGGGCCCCGCCGCGGCCGTGTGCACCAACGGCGACCCGCTCGATTGCAACCCCCCGGGGGCCACGCTGAACCCGGCGGGGCGCTTCGTGGACCCGGCACCGCCGCTCGGTGCCGCGCAGTGTGCCGGCTTCATCAACACCGCGGCCAACGACGTGGCCTGGAACTGGGAGAACAATTGCATCCCGTTCAACACGGGCGAGCTGATCCTGCGCGTCTACGACATGGGCGGCACCGTGATCGCGGGCGCACGCTTGTTCGATGGCGTGGGCTGCCCGTGGGCCCCCAACGATCTGGGCTACGACACCGACTCGCTCGAGGGCGCGGGCTTCCTCGGTCACTCCGGCGTCTGCGACGGTAACTTCGGCACGACCTTCGCCTGGCACGAGGTCGACTCCAGCTTCTGCTCGTGCGGCTCCCCCGATGGCTTGGGGTCGCGCACGTGCGATGACATCTTCACCGCCAACGCCAACAACACCGCCATCTTCTACGTGGGGGCCAACAGCACCGCCCACGCCTACGAGGCCGTCTATGGCCCGCCCGGCGGCAAGAACTCGTGCAGCCTCGACATCGCCACCGAGCAGCACGAGCTCATGATCGGGGTCTACGTCCCCAACCCCGACGCCGATGACGACGGCGTGCTCAATTTCGGCGACAACTGCCCCGAGGTCGCGAACCCGCTGCAGGAGGACCTCGATGGCGACGGGCTGGGCGACGCCTGTGATCCGTGCATCGACGACCCGGGCAACGACGACGACGACGACGGCGTGTGTGCGCTCGAGGACAACTGCCCCGACGACGCCAACCCCATGCAAGAGGACGCCGATGTCGATGCGCTCGGTGATGCCTGCGACCCGTGCCCCGGCGACCCGGGCAACGACCCCGACGGCGACCAGATCTGTGCGGCCTCGGACAACTGTCCGGAGGCCTTCAACCCCACGCAGATCGATCAAGACATGGACGGGATCGGGGCCGTGTGCGACGTGTGCCCGCTCGATGCCGACAACGACGCGGACGAGGACGGGCTGTGCGCCAACGCGGACAATTGCCCGGCGATCGCCAACCCCGGCCAAGAGGACGCCGACATGGACGCGGTGGGCGATGCCTGCGATGCGTGCCCCGACGATGACGATCGCGTCGCAGACCCCGACGTCGACGGCGTGTGCCTGGCGGATGACAACTGCCTCGACGTGGCCAATCCCGGGCAGGAGGACGCCGATGGCGACGGGGCCGGCGATGCCTGCGATGTGTGCCCGGGCGACGCGGCCGACGATGCCGATGCCGATGGGGTGTGCGGCGACGAGGACAACTGTCCCGACGACGCGAACGCGGACCAAGCCGACGAGGACGGCGACGGAGTCGGCGATGCGTGTGACCTCGGCGAGGCGAGCACGGGCGCCGACGAGACCGCGGGCAGCACCGGCGGCCCGGCGAGCACGGGCGGGGCTTCGGGGGCGGGCAGCAGCGACGACGGGCCGCTCGGCGAGGGCAGCGGAGCCGCCAACGACAGCAGCTCGGGCGACAGCGCCGGCGCGACGCCGACCTCGGGCTGCGGGTGCACGACGAGCGAGCCCTCGCGCGGCGCGGCGTGGTGGTGGGTGGTCGTGGCGGGCCTGCTGCGTCGGCGACGGCGTCGGGCCGCGTGAGCGATCAACTGCGGCGCGGTCGCACGCGCCGCAGGATCTTCGCCGGCATGCTCCACAGCAGCGTCGCGCCCGGATACCCGAGCGCGCGTAGCACCCCCGCGTAGGCGAAGAAGGCCGCCGTGATGACCACGAGCAGCACCCCCGCGAGCACGAGCGTGGAGGCCGTGCTCACCCCCACCCGCGCGAGCCCGAGCGACGCGCCTTGGTACCCGCCCCACGCGACCGCCCCGAGCACCGCGTTGGCCACCAGCAGCGTCCCCAGCCGAACGAAGCGGCGCGGCGCGGGCAAGGGGCCGATCACGCGCGCAAACGAGATCCGCAGCACGAGCAGATTGACCACGGCACCCAGCCCGGTG
>JBFIJN010000388.1:0-8697 GCA_041600735.1 Nannocystaceae bacterium | reverse complement strand
CACAGCACCGCGAGCGCCTCGGTGGCGGTGGTGCGCATGCAGATCTCGTACATCGAGCTCATCGGCGTCTCCTCGGGGTTGACCTCGACGATGCGTGCGCCGGCTCGGCGGGCGATGAGCGGGAGGTCCGCGGCGGGGTAGACCACGGCCGAGGTGCCGATCGCCACCATGAGGTCGCAGGTGACGAGCGCATCGCTGACGAGCTCGAGCACGGCCCGCGAGAGGTTGTCGCCGAACCACACGATGTCGGGGCGCTTGTAGACGACGCTGCCCGCGCTGGTGCACACCGGGCAGCGCTTGTCCGCGAGCGGGGCCGAGTGGTCCTCGTCCCGCCAGCCGCACACGTCGCAGCGCAGCTTCCACAGGCTTCCGTGCAGCTCGTGCACGCGCTGGTTGCCCGCGGCTTGGTGCAGGCCGTCGATGTTCTGGGTGACCACGGTGATCGAAGGGAGCTGCTGCTCGCAGCTGGCGATCCAGCGGTGGCCTTCGTTGGGCGCGCACTTGCTCACGATCTCGCGGCGGAAGTCGTGGAACTCCCACACGTGCTCGGGGTCGCGATCGAACGCGCGCTGACACGCGGAGGTCTCGTAGTCGTACTCCCCCCAGATCCCGCCCTTGCCGCGATAGGTCGGCACGCCGCTCTCGGCCGACATGCCGGCGCCGGTGAAGAACACGATGCGGGAGAAATCCTTGATGCGCACGTCCATGGCCATGACCATGGTAGCGCGTGCGCTCGGAGGCGGGCAGACTCGGGCTCGTGCTGCGTGTCGTGCTGCTCGCTCTCGGTGTCGTCGCTCTCCCAGCGGGGTGCGGGCGCTCGCCGTTCGATCTCGACGAGCTCGGATCGTCGGCGGGCTCGGGCTCGACGTCGACCTCCCCCGACGACCACACGGGTGATGCCCCGCTTCCCCTCGACCTGCCCCCCGAGGCGCGCGGCTGCGAGGAGCAGGGCGGCCGCCTCACGCAGGTGGGCGGGCCGTGGGTGCTGCAATCACACATCCCCGACTATGCGCCTGCGTATGCGCTGCTGCCCGGCGACGACGAGATGCTCGCGATCTGGCGCGGGCCGTTCGACGGCAGCAACCCCATGCCCAACTTCTTGGGCGCGCACGTGGGCTACGACGGGCAGCTGCGCAGCATGACCGCGCCGGTGTGGGAGCGACCGGTCACGCAGGAGCCGGCCGTGCACCGCGGCGCCGAGGGCTGGATCATCACGTACTGCGGTCGCTTTGGCGCCGAAGACGAGGTCACCTCGCAGGTCCTCGATGCGCAGGGGGTGTCGCTCAGCGCCGAGGTCGTGCGCGAGCCTCCGTCGAGCTGCGGGGCGGCGCGCCCCGAGGGCGTGTGGACGGGGGAGGTGTACCTGTTCACGTGGACCGATAATTCCACCCACCAGCTGTTTCTCGACGTGGCCGACGCCCAGCTCACGAGCCTGGGCGCGCTCGAGCTCTTGCCCGACGGCAACCTCTCGAGCCCCCCGCGGATTGCGGTGGGGCCCACGGGGGCGCTGTTGGCTGCCGGCTTCACCAATGATCTCGTGCTCGCGTTCGAGCTCGGGCTCGACGGCAAGCTACTCGACGTCAATCCCGTCCAGCTGCCGCCCGAGGTGCGCCCTGGGCCGCTGGCGGTGGGTGCTCGTCAGGACGGCGGGTATGCGATCTTCACCGCTCACCGCAACGAGCCCGGGCTCTACGTCACTCGCTTCGAGGGCGGCGTGGCGGGCGAGGCGACCCGCGTCGAGGGGGCCGACGCGCGCTACGGCGACCTGCTGCTGCTGCACCGCGCGGGCGGGTACTTGTTGGTCGCCGAGGCCAACGACGAGCGCGGGGCGACGTGGATCGGGCTCATCGCCACCGACGAGCGCGGCGTGCCGACCGCGATCGACGGCCTCACGGCGGAGAGCGACTCGCTGTTCCAGGCCCAGCCCGCGGCCGTGATGCACGGCGAAGATGCGTGGGTGCTGTACCTGGCCGGGTTCGACGATGGCTTCGACGTTCGCCTCGCGCAGGTCGGGTGCGTGCGCTAGCGATCGTCAGCGCGCGCTGCTCTTGCAGCGCACCTGATCGCGAAGCGCGGTCACGAGTCGCTGGTGTCCGTCGTCGAGCGCGTCCTGCGAGGCATCGATCGGCGAGACGCCGGTGAGCGAGGGCCCGAGCGGTAGCGTGGCCGGCAACGGTCGTGGGGGGCAGCCGGGGACGATGCCGGCTTCGACGACCGAGAGCAGGTTGGCGGCGTGCCGCTGAGGGGCGCGGTTGTAGCCGGGCGGCCATGAGAAGTGGCCCTCGATCGCCGGTCCCTTCGGGGGGACGTAGCGCCACGAGAGCTCGGTCTGGTTGCTGCCGCCGAACTCGGTCACGTTGGACACGCCGAGGGCTCCCGTCGTGTCATCGGGCCAGTCGATCTCGAGGGGCGCGTTGGGGCGCGTGTGCTTGGGGATCGAAGGGCTGCGCACGTGGTCGGCCACCAGCAGCATGAACACCAGCTCGCGCACGGTGTCGCGCGGCACCGCGCCGCGCTGCACCTGCCCGCGGCGCTGCGCCGCCACGGCTTGCTCGTCGATGCCGGCGTGCTCGTCGAAGACGATCCCCGAGCAGCTGCGCACCACGTGGGCCGCCCCGGTCGCGAGCTCATAGGCGTGGAGCTCGTCGCAGAATTGGTAGTGACCGCGGCGGCCTTCGATCACCAGCCAGCCGTCCTCGGGAGCTCGCAGCCCGCCCAGCGGGAACTCGGTGTCGTCGCCCTCGGCCTCGAACATGCAGCGCGCCCACGAGGTGCAGGGCTCGCCAGGGTCGTGCTCGTCGAGCTGTGAGAGGTACTCGGCGTGCTCGAGCGCGCTGGCCTCGCAGCGACGCGCGTCGCGGCGCTGCTCCACCACGAAGCGAACGTTCTCGTTGCGACCCATCACCTGCTGCGCGCGCGCTCGCCAGCCCGCCGTGGTCGCAGCGCAGGCCTCGTCGTGCAGGCCGCACAGCCACGGCGCGAGCGCATGACTGGGGTGGGTGTCGAGGCTCAGCGTGATCGGCATCGTGGGGGGAAACGAGGGCTCGCCCGTGCCGCCCTTGGCGAACGCGAGACCACTCGCGAGCCACTCCACGCCGCCGCGCTCGCGCCACAGGCGAAGCGCTAGGCCGCTCTCGGCGCGCAGCGGGACCGCGTGTAGGCGCGCGAGGCCGAGGCATGGGCTCTCGAGCACGGCCTCGATGCGCTGCACGAGCGGAGCGGGGTCCTCGAGGTCGCCGATGTTGGCGAGGGCGGGGTCGAGCGCCGCGAGCTCGGCCTTGGCCTTGGCGTAGTCGGGGCCCTCGGGATCGCAGCCGAAGCGGGCGCGGAGGCGGGCGTCGCGGGCGGTCTGGCGGGCGCGTTGGGCCTCGAGCTTGGCGTCGGCTTCGAGGCGCTCATCGACCTCGCGCTCGCTTGCAGAGGTCGCTCGCGGCGCAGCGGAGGGCGCGGTGGCCGAGGGGACGACCGGCGCAGGCGGGCGACAAGCGAGACCCAAGAGGAGGAGGCAAGCGCCGATCGATCGCTCGGGGTGCATCGGGGCTCCAGACAGTGGGGAGGGGCGCGGGTTCCCGACGCTACCATGCTCATGCTCATGCTCATGCTCATGCTCATGCTCATGCACGTGCTCATGCACGTGCACGCGCGGCTGCGCGCGCGAGGATCGAAGCCACGCTCGCCCATACCCGCTCGGTCGCCACGAACCCCACGAAGGCGACGCCGCTGAGCGGATACGGAAATCCGATCCCCATCACCGCCCAGATGCCCACGTGCATCCCCCAGACGCCGACCAACCACGCCCGGCGCAGCAGGCCCTGGCGCAGCGCCAGCGGGGCGCCGAGCTCGAGCGCGACGGTGCCCCACGCGGCCACGGCGAACAGCCATGCATGGGGCAGCAGCAACGCGGCGAGCGGTGAGACCGGTGCACCGATGAGGCGCATGCGCAGCGCTTCGTGGGCCACGTGCAGGCGCACCGCATCACCCGAGAGCCACGCCCAGCCACCCCCGTGCAGCTTGGCGAGGCCGGCGATCGCATAGGTCGACACGGTGACGAGCATGAGCAGCTGCAGCGGCCAGCCGTAGCGCCCATGGTCCGCGGGCTCGGGTTCGCGTCGACCCGGGCGCAGCGCATCGGCGGCGGGCGCCAGCGCGAGCACGCCCACGTGCAGCACGAGCAAGTGCTCGCCGTGAGACATGTGGCCCCAGCTGTTGCGGTACGACAGCAACCACGCGAGCGCGACGGCGAAGGCGGGCGCGAGCCCGCGGTAGCCCACGCCGAGCAGCACTGCGAGCCCGGCGAGAGCGGTGGCCACGAGCACGATCGCCACCGTGGTGGGTGCGACCGGGCCGGTCCACACCGCGAGCCCCACTGCGGCGAAGCGCGAAGGTGCGAAGGCGGCGCGTGCGAGCAGATCGGGGCCCACGCCCGCGAGCCAGGCGCAGGCGTAGCCCATCACCACGATGCGCACGATCGCGAGCCGCCGCGCGGGGACGGGAGGGGCGAGCCACTCGGGCACGCGCGCGAGCGAGCGGCGCAGGCTCATCGCGGCACCTCGCAGCGCGCATGCACGACGCGCGTGAGCGGCTCGGCGTCGGGGTCGAGCGCATGCAGGGTGTCCCAGGTCTCGGTCACGACCTCGAGCTCGAGAGGCCGGGGCACTGGCGGGTGCGCGGCCACGCGGCGCGCGACGTCGCTGCACAGCGCGTCGGTGCGCTGCTCGGCGACCGCTTCGATCACCCGCCGCAGCGCGAGCTTGGGGTGCACCACGCCACCCACGAGCGCGGGCGAGAGCGGGCGCCGCTGGCCGTCGGGGTCGATGCCCACCACGGTGTCGATCTTCGAAGTGGATGCGCGGGCGTAGCCGAACATCGGGTAGGTCGACAGCGGGAACCCATCGCGACCGCCAGGGCGCGCAGGCCACCACACGGCGGCGAGCAGCGCGAGCGTGATCCCGACTCGCCAGCAACCCGCGCTCGTGCCCCCCACCACCGCACCGTAGCAAGCACCCTCCTCGGGTACGCCGGGCTTCGCCCTCGTGGGCGCGAAGCCCAGAATTCGCCCAAATTCGTGCGAATCAGGCCGTTCCAGCTCGGTGTCCTCGCGCCCCTTTGCGGCGCGCGAGCGGGCGGCTAGCGTCGCGCCGCGATGGAGTCCATTGCCATCGGTCTTCTGGGTGCGGGCAACGTGGGTGCGGGGGTCGTTCGGATCCTCCAGGAGAACCGCGAGAGCATCGAGCGCAGGCTCGGCATGCGGGTTCAGGTGAAGCGCGTGCTGGTGCGCGACGTGAGCCGCGACCGCCAGGTCGACGTGCCCGCGGCGCTGCTCACCACCAACGCGAACGAGGTGATCGACGATCCCGACGTGCGCGTGGTGGTGGAGCTGATCGGTGGGCTCGAGCCGGCGCGCACGTGGGTGCTCGAGGCGATCCGCCGCGGCAAGCACGTGGTCACGGCCAACAAGGCGCTGCTCGGCCAGCACGGCCGCGAGATCTTCGCCGAGGCGGCGCGCCGCGGCGTCTCGGTGTTCTTCGAAGCCTCGGTGGCGGGCGGGATCCCGATCCTTCGCAGCCTGCGCGAGGGCCTGGCCAGCGACGAGATCCTGCGGCTCACCGGGATCGTCAACGGCACGTCGAACTACATCCTCGATGCGATGGCGCGCCAGGGCTCGACGTTCGCCGCCGCCCTCGCCGCCGCCCAGCAGGCCGGCTACGCCGAGGCCGATCCGCAGGCGGATGTCGACGGGCTCGACGCGGCGCAGAAGCTGGCCTTGCTGGCGCTGGTGAGCTTTGGGCTGCGCATCGATCCGGCCGCGATCCCGACCGAGGGCATCACCCGCATCCGTCCGTTCGAGCACTACATGGCCAAGCAGCTGGGCTGGGTGGTCAAGAGCGTGGCGGTGGCGCGCAATGATCCCGACGGGCCGATGCTCGCGGTGTTCCCCGCGATGGTCCCGCGCGGGAGCCTGCTGGCGGACGTGCACGGCTCGTACAACGCGGTGCTCGTGGAATCACGCGCGCTCGGCCGCAGCATGTACTACGGGCGCGGCGCGGGCATGATGCCGACCGGCGCGGCGGTCGTCTCCGACATCATCGAGGTGTGCCGCGGCCTGCAGTCGTTCACCGAGGGGCGCCCGCCGCCCCAGGCGTTCGGTCGCATCGAAGAGGCGCAGCCCAAGCCCCTCGATCTCGAGCGCAGCGAGAGCTACCTGTGCGTGCACGTGCCCAACGTACCGGGCGTGCTCGGTCGTGTGGCGAGCTGCCTGGGCGCGCACGGGGTCAGCATCAAGCGCATGAACCAAGACACGCCTGGCGAGAACGAGCCGATCGACATGGTGATCCTCACCGAGGAGGTCGAGGAGCACAAGCTCCGCGCCGCGCTCGCGGCCCTCGACGAGCTCGACGTGGTGCTCGCGCCCACGCATCGGCTGCGCATCCTGCCGCCGGATCCGGTGGACTGAGCGTCGGGATCGTTGAGGCTCGCAGCCCGCTCAGCGCCCGTGGGGCTCGTCGAAGTCGAGCTCCGGTCCGATCGGCACATACGCCCGCGGGTGCACCGACGGGTGGCTCGTATAGTAGTGCAGCTTGATCTCTTGCAAGTTGCACACTTCCTTCACCCCGGGCACTTGATAGAGCTCGCGCGTGTATCCCCATAGATTGGGATAGTCGATCAGTCGCCGAAGGTTGCACTTGAAGTGCGTGTGGTAGGCGGCATCGAAGCGGAACAGGGTGGGGAACAGGAACCAGTCGGCGGCGGTGAGGCGGTCGCCCAGCAGGTAGCGCTGGCTCGCGAGCAGGCGCTCGAGCTCGTCGAGGCGCGCGAACACGGCGCGGGCGGCTTGCTCGTGGGCCTCCTGGCTCTTGGCGAAGCCGGCCCGGTACACGCCGTTGTTGAGCGGGGCGTAGTTGGCCTCGATCATCGCGTCGATCTCGGCGCGTAGCTCGTCGGGGAACAGGCGCGCGCGCGTGCCGGTGACCGCCGCGAATTCGCGGTCGAACGCGCGGCAGATGTCAGTCGACTCGTTGCTCACGATCGTGGCGGTCTCGCGGTCCCACAGCACCGGCACGGTGACCCGCCCGGTGTAGTGGGGGTCGGCGGCGGTGTAGACCTCGTGGAGCTTGCGCTTGCCGCCGATGGGGTCGCCGCCCTCGCCGAACGTCCAGCCGTGCTCGCCCATGTGGGGCTCGACGAACGAGATCGAGACGGCCTCCTGCAAGCCCAGCTGCTGCCGCAGGAGCACGGTGCGGTGCGACCAGCCGCACGCATGGGAGACGTACAGGTGATAGCGCCCCGCCTGTGCGGCGAACCCCGACGAGCCATCCGCGGTGACCATGCTGCGAAACTGCGACGCTCGCCGCACGAACTGCCCCTTGGCGTCGGTCTCCATGTCGTCACTCGTCCAGCGACCGTCGATGAGCTTGCCCAATGTGTTCCTCCCGGGGTGGTGGACCCCGTCGGTGAGCGTAGCCGCTCGCGGCCAGGTTACCTCCGCACGTGCCTTGCGGCGGTCGTTGAAGCGCGTGCGCCGGCCTTGGTGAGCAAGGGCGGCGCTGCTACCGTCGCCCGGGCAATGGGCAAGCCCAGGCTCCCGAGGGGCGCCGCGCTTCGACTCTCCCCGAGCCCACTACCGTTCGATGGTCGCACGCCAGAGCTTCATCCCCGAGATCGACGTAGCCACGCTGCACTGCGTGGCCAAGGCGCGGATCCTCTACGCCGACACCGACAAGATGGGCATCGTGTATCACGCGGCCTACTTTCGCTACCTGGAGCTGGCGCGCGTGGAGCTGATCCGCAAGGCCGGCCTGCCGTACACGGTGATGGAGGCCGAGGGCCTGGGGCTGCCGCTGGTGGAGATCGGGGTGAGCTTCAGCTCGCCTGGGCTCTACGACGACCTCATCAGCGTCCACGCGGGGCTGTCGCTGGTGACGCGGGTGCGGGTGTGCTTCCAGTACCGCGTGCTGGTGGAGCCCGGCGATCGGGCCGGGCTGCTCCCGGGGTCCGGGGCGGTGGAGCTGCTGCGCGCCGAGACGCGCCACTGCTGTGTGCAGCGCGACACCGGTCGCCCCGCCGGGATGCCCGTGGTGATGTACGAGCGGCTCTGCGCGGTGCGGGAGCGCAAGGCCTCCAGGGTCGGGGGTCCGCGCTGACAGCCGTGGCCAAGGTGCGGTATGAGGAGCCAACCATGATGGATCGCAAGCTGGTGCTGGAGTTCGTGCGCGTTACCGAGTCGGCGGCGATCGCCTGCTCGCACCTCATCGGGCATGGTCAACGCGACAAGGCCGACGCGCGGGCGGTGGCCGCCATGCGCGACGCGTTCGACCGCGTGCCGATCCGCGGCACGGTGGTGATCGGCGAGGGCGAGCGCGACGAGGCGCCAATGCTGTACATCGGCGAGCAGGTCGGCCCGGGGCGCGACGATCTGCCCGAGGTCGACATCGCGGTCGATCCGCTCGAGGGCACCAACCTGTGCGCCGAGGGGCGCCCGGGGGCGCTGGCCGTGCTGGCGGTGGCGGGCAAGGGCGACCTGCTCAATGCACCCGATACCTACATGGACAAGATCGCCACCGGGCCCGAGGGGCACGGGTGCATCTCGCTCAAGAAGAGCCCCACCGAGAACGTGCGCGCGCTGGCGGCGGCCAAGGGCCGCAAGACGACCGACATCACGGTGGTGGTGCTCGAGCGCGATCGCCACGAGGGCCTCGT
>JBFIJN010000387.1:0-8709 GCA_041600735.1 Nannocystaceae bacterium | reverse complement strand
CTGCCGCAGCAGCTCGGCCACGAGCTCGATGACCGCGGGCACGCTGTCGCGCACGGTCGAGACCGCGATGTAGACGCCGGACTCGTTGCCGCTGACCCACACCTCCGCCTTGAGGCGGTCGAGCTCATCGCTCAGCGCCTGGCGCGAGTGCTTGGTGGTGCCGCGCATCAGCATGTCGCCCACGAGCTCCGCGGCCGTCGTCTTGCCGCGCAGCGTCTCGAGCGAGCCCGCGCGCAGGCGCATGCGCAGCGTGACCACGTCGCCGCGGGTCTCCTTGGGCAGCATCGCGAGCTGGATCCCGCCGGGCGTCTCGACGCGCGTGGTGTGGCCCTCGATGTTGGTGATGGTGGCGGCGAACGCCTCGCCCTCGCCCAGCGCCCCGCGCCCCTGGTAGCCCTCGACGTAGGCCATCACATCGGGGCTGAGGGTGAGCGGTGCCCGCTCGGGGGCCGGCGTGGGCAGGAACATGCCCACGGTGCGATTGGAGGGCTTGATGTAGCGCCGCGCGAACTCTCGCACCTGCGGGGCCGTGACGCGCTCGAGGCGATCGCGATAGACGAACAGCATGCGCCAGTCGCCGAGCGCAGCCCACTCGGACAGCTCGATCGCGATCTCGGTGCTGTCGGCGAGCGTGAGCTCGAGCTCCTTGAGCCGGCGGTTGCGATAGCGGGTGATCTCGTCGTCGGTGATGGTCTCCCCCACCTTGCCCACCAGCTCGAGCAGGCGGTCGCGCACCGGCTCGACCGGCTTGCCCGCGGGCACCTCGGCGGTGAGCTCGACCCAGCCTGGATCGTGGAGCGGCTGGGTGTAGCCGTAGACCGCCGACGCGAGCCCGGTCTCGACCAGCGCCCGGTACAGCCGCCCCGAGGGCTCGTCGGTGAGCACGTGCACGAGCGCATCGCCAGCCACGTAGTCGGGGTCGGCCCCCGCCACCCCGTGATAGAGCACGCTCGCCACGCCCACCTCGCCCACGCGCTCCAGCTTGACGCTGCGCTCACCATCTTGCACCGGCTCGACCGTATAGGTGGCCGGCAGCTCGCGCGTGGGCCGGGGGATCGCGGCAAAGTGCTCCTGCACCAGCGCGAGCGCCTCTTCGGGATCGAACGCCCCGGCCACCACCAGCACCGCGTTGTCGGGCTGGTAGTACTTCTCGTAGAACGCACGCAGCCGCGTGGCGGGTACGTTCTCGATGTCGCTGCGCGAGCCGATCGTGGACTTGCCGTAGTTGTGCCACAAGAACGCCGTGCTCAGCACGCGCTCGCCGAGCACCCCCACCGGGCTGTTCTCGCCGATCTCGAACTCGTTGCGCACCACCGAGAATTCCTTCTCGAGCGCCTCGGGATCGATCGAGCTGTTGATCATGCGATCGGCCTCGAACCGCAGCGCCCACTCGAGGTTCTCCGCGCTGGCCGGCATGGTCTCGTAGTAGTTGGTGCGGTCGTACCAGGTGGTGCCGTTGAAATTGGCACCGTGGTCTTGCAGCAGCTGCCACGGATTGGTGTGCGTGGGCGTGCCCTTGAACAGCATGTGCTCGAGCAGGTGCGCCATGCCGGTCTCGCCGTAGCCCTCGTGGCGCGAGCCCACCAGGTACGTCACGTTCACCGTCACGCGCTCGCGCGAGGGGTCGGGAAACAGCAGCACGCGCATGCCGTTGGCGAGCTCGAATTCCGTGATGCCCTCCACCGTGTGCAGCGCCTTGGGGGCCGCGAGCTTGGCATCGGGCTTGGTCTTGGCGCCGGGCGGGGTGCCGTGCACGACCTCCTCGGGCATCACCGTGACCCCGCGCTGGCAGGCCCCGAGCGGAGCGACCAGCGCGAGGGCGAGCGCGCTGCGCAGGAGCGTGGTGGAGTTGAACGAGTCGGGGCGCCGCCGAGCTAGCCGCATGCGCCGTACTTTGCCACGGAACCACGGTCGCGCCAGCCCACGCGGAAGAAGGGCCACTGGCAACCCGGCCGCGTCGGGCTGGTAACCTCTCGACCAGCCTCATGACCCCCATCAACCTGCGCAGCGACACCCAAACGCTCCCTACGCCCGCGATGCTCGAGGCCATCGCTCACGCCCCGCTCGGCGATGACACCTACGACGAGGACCCCACGGTGGCGCGGCTCGAGACCCTCGCCGCCGCGCGGCTGGGCACCGAGGCCGCGTTGCTCGTGCCGAGCGGCCACATGGGCAACCTCATCGCGCTGATGGTCCACGCGCGCCCCGGCGACGAGGTCGTGCTCGATCGCGAGAGCCACATCTTCTACTACGAGGTCGGCTCGCTCGCGAGCGTGGCGGGGCTGATGCCGTGGCCGCTGGTGTCGAAGGCCGGGTGCTTGGATCCCGACGAGGTGGAGGCGGCGATCCGCGAGCGGGATCTACATTATCCGCGCACGCGCTTGCTGTGCCTCGAGAACACGCACAATCGCAGCGGTGGGCGAGTCGTGCCAGTAGCGCGACATCGGGCCCTGTGTGAAGTGGCGCATGCGCGGGGGCTGGCGGTGCACCTCGATGGCGCACGGATCTTCAATGCAGCGATCGCGGCCGGCGTGGCGGTGACGGAGTACACGCGAGAGGTGGACTCGGTGATGGTGTGCCTGACCAAGGGGCTGAGCTGTCCGCTGGGATCGATCTTGGCGGGCACGAGGGAGTTCGTGCAGCGCGCGGACGAGGTCAGGCGGAGGCTGGGCGGGGGGATGCGACAGGCGGGGGTGATCGCGGCGCCGGGGATCGTGGCGCTCGAGACCATGGTGGAGCGGCTGGTGGAGGATCACCACAATGCACGGAGGCTCGCCGAGGGGGTGGCGAAGGTGCGTGGGCTGGCGGTGGAGCTCGAGAGCGTGGAGACGAACATGGTGTACGTGGATCACCGCGGGACCGGGCTGAGCACCGAGGCGGTGCTGATGCGGCTGGCGGCCGGCGGGGTGATCGCGAGCGGGCGACCGCCAGGGCAGATCCGCATGGTGACGAATCGGCACCATGACGAGGCGGTGATCGACGAGGCGATCGCGAGGATCGCGAGGGCGCTGGCACGATGATACGCATGCAGGGAGAGGAGTACTTGGCGTTCGAGCGCACCGCGGAGGGCAAGCACGAGCTCTGGGACGGTGAGGTCTACGCGATGAGCGGCGCGAGCCTCCGACACAACCGGCTCGTAGCCAACCTCGTCCGCCACCTCGGGAATGCGCTGGAGGGCTCCGAATGCGTCGCGCTGCCCTCTGACATGCGCGTGCGGATTCCGCAGAGCGATCGCTACGTCTACCCAGACGTGACGATCGTGTGTGGCCCCCCCGAGCTCGAGGGCGAGGCCGACGTCTTGCTCAACCCTCACACCGTCGTCGAGGTCCTCTCACCATCGACCGCCGCCTTCGACCGCGGCGAGAAATTCGCCGGCTATCGAACGATCGCCAGCCTCCGCGAGGTCGTATTCGTCAGCCAGGAGCTGCGTCGGCTCGAGTGCTACACGCGCCAGCCCGACGACTCATGGCTGCTGCGCGAGTATGGAGATCGAGCGACGATTCCGTTTGGACCCGGTGGGACCACGGTGGAGCTGCAGAGGATCTACGACGGCGTCGAGTAATCGCGCGGCGGGTCCGACGACGAGGCCGCCGCGATCGGCTGCGCACGGGCCACCGCGGGCGTCTGCGCCGCCCATCGGTGCTGCCGATGGGAGCGATGCCCCTCGGTGATTGGTTCATCCTCGAACATCGAGAACACTGCAACCCGAGCATGATCTCGACTCGAACCGCACGCGCCATCGCACTGATCCTCGGACTCCTCGCACCGCTCGCATGCTTCGACCCCGGCGGGGCGCCGCCACTCGAGTCCGACGCGGGGAGCACGAGCGAAGCGAGCGAGTCGAGCAGCGGCGGCGGCGGCGAGCTGCTGGACCCGTGCCCGCAGTACTGCGAGCTCATCAGCGACCACTGCGAGCCGGACCTGGCGCAGTACTCGGGGCAGGTGATCTGCGAGGCCACGTGCGCGCTGATGGATCCCGGAGAGCAGGGCGACGTGCTGGGCAACACGGCGTCGTGCCGACTCCACCACGCCGTGCTCGCCGCCGAGTCGGCCGAGCCGCACTGCCTGCACGGCGGCCCCACCGGCGACACCACCTGCGGTGGCCCCTGCGAGAGCTTCTGCAGCCTGGCGCAGGAGGCCTGCACCGACGAGCTGAGCCCGTTCGGCAACACCGACGCATGCATCGCCGAGTGCGAGAGCTGGAATCCCGAGCCGCGCTATGTGGCCAGCGTGCAGACCGGCGACTCGTACGCTTGTCGGATGTATCACCTCACGCTCGCCGCGGTGCAGCCGGCGGAGCACTGTAGTCACATCGGGAGCGACTCTCCGGTGTGCTTCGACGGATAGGGATAGGCCACTGCTGTTGGGCCACGCGCCGCGCGGCCTGGTCGCTCCCCCAGTCGGCTCCCGCAGTGGTGGCCCTCGTCCGGGATGCGCGACGATCGGCCCGTCGACGGATCTTGTTGTCGTGCTCGGCTCCGCCGTGTAGCGTTAGGCCGAGGTTCGCCCCGTCGTCCATGTCGATGCGGTGCTCCTGCCTGGGGGATGCGGGATGCGTGCTGCCCTCCTTCGTCATTGGCGATCTTCGCGTCGGCCTCGTGCGGATGCACCCAGTCCATACTGGAGCCCTCCTGGCGACCTGCGGTCGACTTTGACGATGTCCTCCCACGGTCTTCGCCTTTGGCCAAGTCCGCCTTGGCGAGCAGCGCGCGCCGCCTTTCTAGAACACGCTCCCATGCGTCTTGAAATCGATCAACTGGTGCTCCGCGACAGCGTGGAGTAAATCGGATGGGTTCTTGCCGGGCATCAGCCCGAGGAAGCCGGCCGGTTCATCGAGTCGGCGCCCTCCACGCAATGCCACGCTTGAGCCCAGGGCATCCAAGCACCCGGCGTCGGGCGACCCGCAATCTCGGGACATCTGGCACGAATGTGCCAGAGAGCATCGTAGTCGAGGTCCGCCCGCGTCGCAGCGGACGGAGTGACGTTTGACCGCAATCGGCTGAACCGTTGGAAAACATGGACGACTCGTCACGTGCCCTCTTGACTAAGTCAATCCGATTTGAAATAGTGCTTGGGCCCCTTGGGCCGAGCGCTCATCATGACACCGCTTCTAGTCGGCGGAATTGCACATCTGGCGATTCTACTTGTGTCGGACCCTATTCAAGTCGAAGCGAACATCGCGGACAAGATGCTCTACGACGCCTATGTCTACTGTCAGAAAGGCCTGGTCTCACAGTGCAGAACTCTGGCTGAAAGAACAAGATCCGTTGCCCCTCTGGAACGGCAAAGACTCGTCGCGATGCAACTGGCCCGTTCTGCTGAATGGCGGGGAGGTCAGATCCTCGACAGGGTCGGGAGGCGCAATCCAGGCTTTCAGCAAAGGAGCCACCAACTCGCGGTAGCGTATCTCCGTTGGCTCTCTCTATCATCCAATGCACCTGCTTTCGATGCGGCCACCATCACCTACGGTTGGAGAACCCGACAAGTGGGTAGAAGGTTTGGTTTTCAGGTCGAGGGCGGCCCGCTCGTTGGAGGGAACTACGAGGGCGTCGTTGCAGGTGGATTGGTGCGTGCGCTGGCACTCCACTCAATCTATGGCACGAGCTCCACTGGTTCTGTCGAAATGCAGGGAGGCCTGGGCTGTCGAGGCTACAAACCAAGAGACTTGGAGGCCGATGTTGCATTTGTAGCAGAGTGGGGATTCGTCGCACATACAGGTCGACTCTCGTGGGGGGCCTCTGTCGTAGGTGGACCAACGGTTCGAGCGGACTTCTTGCTCGGCGGGCATGTCAGGATCGGACTGGCAATATGATCACTTCGCACCGAGCAGGCTGGGCTGTCTCACTGATTCTGAGTTCGGCATCCTGCAACTACATCCGAGACGAGTACCGAATGAGGCCAATCTCTGCAGAAGAGGCCGCAGTCATGCCAATGATCGAAGAGCGAATCAGTGAGCAGTACGATGCTGATCTGGAGACCATTGCAAGGATCCAAGCCCAACAGCGACAAGATCGACGCAAGAAGGAGGCCGCACTGATCGCAGTGATCGGCGCAACATTCGCGGCATTCGAGAGTGTTCGGTCCCTTAGTGGAAGTACCGGCATTTCTAGCAAGGAGGGCTCGAAGCAACAGGAAGCGAAACCCGGAAGGGAGTGTGCCGGAGGGGCCAACAGAGGCTACGGATTCCGAGTTCTGGAGGAGTTGGCACCCAGGTCCATTGGAGGCAGTGAATACGGCTCCGGCTTCCTAGTTCAATGTTTCTCTCCTCAGGATCCTCAGGGGTCCAATTCTCGAAGAGAACAAGTTCGGCGCAGGCCTTCCGAGGGCGATGACTGGGGTGTCCCTGGGCTCGCCGGGCATCGTACTGATAGCTACCAAGGGGGTACATTCGAGGAGTCTGCACTCTTGGCCTGCTGTCCAATCTTCTGATCTGACACCGTCATTGATCCGTCCATCCTTCTGTGGGTCCCGAGGTCCTCGTGGTCCTCGTCCCACGAGGGCTTCAGCTCAGATGTGGCGATGTGGCGCGCAGATCAAAGCGATAGGCCGCGGTGAGCACAACACCGCGAGCCACGGCTCGGATACGCAGGCGACACGGTCGCACCATTGCGTTGGTCCTCCGTCCTCCCGCGGTTCACGAGCTTGATGCCCTGTGGGAAAGCTGGGGCGTGGTGTAGGTGGCACCCAGCGAGGAATCATCGAGCACAGAGCACTGTGTCGGCAAGCGTCGCGCGACCACAGCCGATCGACCCGCGTGAAGACCGACCGCCGGCCGCGTGCCTTCGACGAGTAGCGAAGTCGCGAACCAGGTACCGCGGCCGCCCACACTGGAAAGGACGCACGCGAGCTAGTCCTGCCCAGCGCTGCCCAACCGCCTCGATCACCCCCCACGAGCCCGAGCAGCGCCTCCGGCGGTCGCCCTAGCACCGCGCGCTTCCCCACCACCCCGATCGGCCGCTGCAACAGCGTCGGATTCTCCGCCATCAGCCCGATCAACAGCTCGTCGCTCTCGTCACCGCGTAGCCCCAGCTTGCTCGCGTCGGCCTTGCGGAGCACGTCGCGCGGGCCCAGCTTCAGCCTGCGCAGCACGTCGACGAGCTCACTGCGGTACTCGCGATTGCGGGTTCCGGACCGATCTGGGCGCCCGTTCCAGCCGGACCTGGGCACCGATTCCGGAGCACCTGGGCACGCGTTCCGACGCACCTGGGCGCCGATTCCGGAGCACCTGGGCACCAACACGGGCGGTAGCGCTTCGCGCTGACCTCGGTCGTCGGGTCCACGGCCCGGTACGCGCTGGTCCGTAGGGGTGGTACTCCTCGCGTCATACGTGAACTGCTGGCGCGGCTCGACAACGGCGTTCGCGATTCGCGAAGTACTCCGTCTGCGTCCCGCGCACCAACCGCTCCGACCCCACCACCGGCTGCACCCGCGCAGGCGTCGATCGTCGCAGCCCATCCACCTCGAGGCGAAGTACCTGTCCCCGCTCATCCGACGACCGATGGATGCCGCGCCGCGCCCGAGCCAGCAGCCACAGTTCGGCCTAGATCGCGGCGTCAACCTTCTTCGCTTGCTTCAACGAAGTCTTCCGCGAATGCGAGGCTGCTCCGGTCGTCCTCCACCAGGATGCGACCCCTTCCTTCGCGCTGTACGAGCACGGTGAGCACGCGCCGCAGAAGGCCTTCGTCCGTATAATCAACCGCCCTCGTGGACATCGAGCACGAAGTCGTCGACTCTGCGCTGGACACCTCGAGTATCCGTCCAGGACCCGCCCGGAATGGTCGCCACTGCGGTTCGTGGGTGGGTCTCTGCTGCTGACGGGTGTCGAGATCCGGCACACCCCACGAGCTGCAGCGCGAGGCAGGCGACCAGCGGGTGAGAAGATGCAAGCACTGGCCTCGAGGTCATGGCGGCGCATCCGATGGCCCGATGGCAACGTTGCGATGCGGAGGGGCTTGCAGTTGCGGCGTCATCGGCCAGCTCCGGCTCGTCGCCTTCCCGGTCGACGGCCGGTCAGGGAACCCGGACCGACCTCGAGATGCAGATCCGCACCGCGACTCCCCGCCCCCCTGGTCCACTGCGGCGCCCGCGACGGCGCCGACCAGCTCGTGCGCGGCGACGGCGAATGACGCCCCCGGCGAGTTTGGAGGGGTCATGCTCGGATCGTGCGCTACTGCGGTCACCTCCAGAGGCGATTCGTTCGCTCTTCAGGCGATCTCGACAAGCACGAGTTGGCCATCTCGGGCGCGCCAGTGTGCGACTATCTCTTCATTGCCTCGTCGTACGCCGATGCGAAGAATGGTTTCGTCGACACTGCCCGACAGACCGGCCTTCCTCGTCCTGAGGAGGTCGACCCACTCTGGTCCTCGCGCATCAAGGGCGATCTGTGCGTCGAGAAACTCGAGGTAGCTTGCATCGAAGCGGTGCTCCCGAACGTCCACCTCCGAAGCATCAAGGCTCCCCGCGTCGAGCACGTGCTGGATGGCGCTCGACGCCCATGCCGGCACTTGATCGCTGTGCAAGACGGCGGCTAGAGCTCTCTTTACGTCGGCGTTCATGCGGTCCTTCTAGCTAGGTGATCGGGAGTCCCCGCCCACCACGACGCAAGCGGCTCGGCGGGCTGCTGCGCTTCCGTCAGCTACTCTACGCGATCCGCTCCTGCATCAGGAGTCACTGAACCTTCTGTCTCGAAGATTGTCGATAGCGCATGTG
>JBFIJN010000386.1:0-8718 GCA_041600735.1 Nannocystaceae bacterium | reverse complement strand
GCTCAGTGCCGCCCGAGCCCGCAGCTGCACCCGGGCCCGTGGTCCACGCTCGCCTTGCCGCTCGCGGCCTTGCCGCCCTCGCGCTCCCAGAACAAGGGCTTGCGCGCGCGCTCGCGGGTGCCTACTTCGTTCATCGTGCGGGTCTCGTAGAGCCGGCCGTTGATCATCGTGTACTTCACGTCGTCGCTCTTGCGGATGTCCTCGAGCGGGTTGCCGGCGATCACGGCGATGTCGGCGAGCTTGCCGACCTCGATCGAGCCGAGGTCGTGATCCAAGCCCAGGTACTTGGCCCCGTTGAGCGTAGCGGCGCGCAGCGCTTCGTGGGGGGTCATGCCGCCCTGGGCGAGCATCCAGATCTCCCAGTGGGCGGCGAGGCCCTCGCGCTGCCCGTGACCGCCGATGTTCACCTGCACTCCGGCGTCGGCGAGCTGCTTGGCGGTGCGGGCGATCTCGATATGGTTCCAGTCGCCGCGCGAGGCCAGCAGCCGCCGCCGCGAGCGAGGCTCGAGCACGAACGGGGGCACGAACCGGCGCAGGATCTCGTGCTCCCACACGTTGGTGTGCGCGTACCAGTAGTACTCCCCGCCGAGGCCGCCGTAGCCGACCACCAGCGTGGGGGTGTAGCCGACCTCGGTGGCGCCCCAGAGCTGCGCGACGTCGTCGTAGGCGCGCGCGACCGGGATCGCGTGCTCCACCCCGGTGTGACCGTCGACCACCATCGTCATGTTGTGCTGGAATAGCGAGCCTCCCTCGGGCACCACCATCATCTCGAGCTCGCGCGCCGCAGCGAGCACCTGCTGGCGCTGCTCACGGCGCGGCTGGTTGTAGCTCTTCACGCTCCAGGCCCCGACCGCCTTCATGCGTCGCAGGTGGCGGCGGGCGTCGTCGAGGCTGTCGACCTCGGCGGTGATCGTGGTCTGGGCGCCATAGAGGATGGTGCCGGTGGAGAAGATCCGCGGCGCGACCAGCAGCCCCGCCCGCGCCATCTCGGCCGCGGCGAACACGGTCGAGGTGTCGTTGCTCGGGTCGTGCACGGTCGTGACCCCGAGGCCCAGCTCGGCCAGGTGCAGCCAGCTCTGCTGGGGAATGAAGCCATCGGTGCCCTGGGGCCCGTGCGCGTGCACATCCACGAGGCCCGGGATCAGCGTCGTGCCGTGCACGTCGACGATCTTGGTGCCGGCCGGGATCGCCACCGCGCCCTCCTTGCCCACCGCCACGATCCGGTTGCCCTCGACGAGCACCGTGCCCTGCTCGAGCACCTCCTTGCCCTTCATCGTGACGATGCGGCCGCCCACGAGCGCGATGCGCCCGCTGGGCACGTCGGCCTTCACCTTCATCGCCAGCGACACGCCAGTCGCGGGCGGCTCGGGCAGCTCCTTGGGCGCGCCCTCGACGAACGCAAATGCATCCTTCAGCTCGCGCGTGAACACCTCGGCACCCAGCGACCAGTGCAGGCGCTTGCTGTCGCCCGACCAGTGCACGTCGTCACCCGCGTCGCGAGTGACGCGAGCCTGCGGCAGATCCTCGCTCTTGGGGCCCACGGTCACCGGCTTGGCGGTGCGCACGAACGGCCGCAGATACACGTGAAAGCGCTCGCTGAAGGCCACCCAGCGCTCGTCGGGCGAGATCGCAAAGTCGCTGGCCCACTCGCTCGAGAGGTGGTGGCGCTCCTCGTGCCCCTGCAGGTCGACGCTGGCGAGCACGCGCTGCGACTTGGGCCCGCGGCCAGGTCCGCCGGGGGTCACGTCGGAGGTCACGAAGTACACGCGATCGCTCTTGGCCCCGAACTGCGGGTGGCTACCCTCGCGGCTGACGCGAGTCATCATCTTGCTCTTGCCGCCGCCAGCCACCGCCAGCGCATAGAGGCCCGGCTCGCGCGACCACCGATCCGAGCGCAGATAGCCCCCGCCCCCGCGACGCACCACGATCGTCCGGCCGTCGGGGCTCCACGCGGGCTCGGCGTAGTGACCGGGCTGCGGGCTCAGCGTGCGCGCCTTGCCGCCGCGGGCCGAGACCACGCGCACGCTGCCCAGCCCCTCGTCGCTCCACGTGGTGAATGCGAGCTGCTCGCCATCGCGCGAGAACGCGGGGTAGTGCTCGAACACATCATCGTCGCTGGTGAGGCGCTTGGCCTTGCCGGTCTTCAGCTCGTGCACGTACAGGTGCCCCAGCGCCTGGAACACCACGCGACCGCCCGTGGGCGACACGGTGACCCAGCGATGCATCTTGGTGGTGAACTCCGGCGGGTGCACGTCCACCGCGAAGCGCACCGCCTCGGTCACCGTGCGGGTGTCCTTCACGTGGAAGGGAATCTCCTGCGCCTGGTGGGTCGTGGCGTTCACGCGATGGAGCTTGCCGCCCGCCCACAGCACGATCTCGCGCCCGTCGGGGGTCCACGCGATCGAGGGGTACACCCCGTGGATCGCCCACGTCTCCTGCATGTCGCGATCGAGCCCGGTGAACACCGCTTCGTCCACGCCCGACTCGAGCTCGTGCACGAACAGCGCGGTCTTCAGCCCGTGGCGCCGCACGTAGGCCAGCCGCTTGCCGTCGGGCGCGGGGGTCGGTCGCACCGCGCCGCCGGGTCCCGACAGCACCGTCTCGGTGCGCTGCTCCTCGAGATCGACGCGCTTGATCGCGTAGATCCCCTGGTGCGGGTCCTTGTTGTACTGGAAGAACGGCCCCGGCGTGACGTCCTGGCTGTAGTACAGCCAGCGACCGTCGCGCGAGAACACGGGCTCACCCACGTCTTGCTGATCGTTGGGCTTCTCGGTCAGCTGCACGCCCGCTCCGGCCCCCGCTCCCGCCGCGTGGTAGAGCCACATCTCGCCGCTGCCCAGGCTGCGCTCGCCGGTGAAGTGCTTGTGCGCCACCACGAACTGGCCATCGGGCGAGAACGCGGGGCTGTTGAGCAGGCGGAAGCTCTCCTTGGTCACCTGCCGCGCATCTCCGCCGGCCGCGGGCAACATCCAAATGTTGTCGCCGCCGCCGCGATCGCTGGTGAACACGATCTGCTGGCCATCGGGGCTGAAGCGCGGCTGCATGTCCCACGCCGGGCCCGAGGTCAGCGCGCGCGCCTCTCCTCCGGCCAGCGGCAGCGCATAGAGATCGCCCAGCAGATCGAACACGATCGTCTTGCCGTCGGGGCTCACGTCGAGGCTCATCCACGTGCCCTCGGTGACGTCGAGGCTGACCGTCTTGGTCGGCCCGAACGCCGCACTCACGTCCCACTTGGGGGGCTCCGCGTCGCCCTCCTCGCCCTCCTTGGCCGGCTTGGGCGCCTCCTCGGCCGCGGGAGGTCTCGGCGTGCGCGGGGCCGCGTGGCTCGTGGCCGCCTCCGACGCAGGCGTCTGCGGGCTCGTGGCCTCGCCGCGGGGCTTGCACGCGAGCGCCAGCGCCAGCGTGCCGAGCAGCGTGAGCGCGCGGCCTCGGAGTGCGCCAGGGAGATCGAGACGTGGGCGGATCATCGCGCGCAGGATGACATCTAGCCTTTCCAGCCGGCAAACGGAGACGATCGACGGCGTCCCGCAGCGCTCGGACCGTCGTGGGCCGCTTGCCTCGGTCACCCCCGAGGGCGATGCTCCCGGGGTCGCTCGCGCATCCGGCCGTCCACCATGGAATCGCTGCAACACCTCGTCGAGACCCTCAACTTCTACATCTGGTCGTTCGGGATTCCCGTGGGGGGCGAGACGATCCCCTTGGTGGTGCTCGCGCTGCTCGGCACGGGCGTGTTCCTCACCCTGCGGCTCGGCTTCGTGCAGCTGCGTCGCCTGGGACACGGCGCGATCGTGGTCTCGGGCCGCTACGACGATCCCAACGACCCCGGCGACGTGAGCCACTTCCAGGCGCTGTCGACCGCGCTGTCGGCCACCGTCGGCATCGGCAACATCGGCGGCGTGGCGATCGCGATCCACTGGGGCGGGCCGGGGGCCCTGTTCTGGATGTGGATGACCGCGCTGCTCGGCATGGCCACCAAGTATGCCGAGGTGGTGCTGGCGCAGCGCTACCGTGCGGTCGAAGACGAAGAGGGCGGCAACACGGTCGCGGGCGGGCCGATGTACTACATCGAGCGCGGCCTCGGTCCGCGCTGGCGACCGCTCGCGCTGTTCTTTGCGCTCATGCTGGGCTTCACCGCGTTCCTCACCGGCAACGGTGTGCAGGCCAACACCGTGGCCGACACGATCCAGGCCGTGTTCGCGATCGATCCCGCGATCACCGGAGCGATCACGGCCGCGATCGTGGCCGCGGTGATCCTTGGCGGCATCCGCCGCATCGGACGGGTGACCGCGGTGCTCGCCCCCGCCATGGCGCTCCTCTACGTGAGCGCCGCGCTGCTGATCCTGCTGATGAACGCAGGGCAGATCCTGCCCACGCTCGCGCTCGTGGTGCGCGAGGCCTTCAATCCCACCGCCGGCGTCGCGGGCACCGGCGTGGGCGCCGTGCTGGTCACCATGATGTGGGGCGTGAAGCGAGGCCTGTTCTCCAACGAGGCCGGCCAGGGCTCGGCTCCCATCGCCCACGCCGCCGCCAAGACCGACGAGCCCGTCTCCGAGGGCGTGGTGGCGCTGCTCGAGCCGTTCATCGACACGATCCTCATCTGCACGATGACCGCGGTAGTGCTGCTGATGACCGGCGCGCCGACCGAGCGCGTGAGCACCGAGATCACGCTCGGCGGCGGCGACCTCTCCTACGTGGCGGCCGACGCCGAGGGCAACTGGAAGACCGCGACCGAGCCCGCCCCCGTGGTGATCGACGAGGGCGTGACGACCAGCGCGGGCGCGCGCGTAGCCTGGCACGACGTACCGGTGGAGCGCCTCTACGAGGACGAAGCCCGCACGCGGCCGTTCTCGGGCGTGGTCGACCCCGCGGCGCAGCACGCTACCCCCGCCCACGGCGGGGCCGCGCTCACCTCGCTGTGGGGCGACGCGGTCGAGAGCGGGGCGCCCCTCACCATGCTGGGCTTCCAGCGCGGCCTCGCACCGCTCGGCGACTTCGGCCACTACGTGGTGCTCGTCAGCGTGCTGCTGTTCGGGATCTCCACCGCAATTTCGTGGAGCTACTACGGGGATCGCTGCGCCCACTACGTGCTGGGCCAGGGCGCGGTGCTGCCCTATCGCGTCGTGTTCGTCGGCATGCACTTCTTGGGCGCCGTGGTCCCGCTCAAGATGGCCTGGGAGCTCGGCGACGTGATGCTGGGGCTGGTGATCCTGCCCAATCTCATCGCGCTGGTGCTGCTCTCGCCCCAGGTGGCCGAGATGACCCGCGACTACTTCCGCCGGCGCCCGTGGCAGCGCCGCTAGCTCTCGAGGCGATCGAGCCATGGACCAGGCGCTTCCCATCATCGATTCGCACATCCACCTGTGGGACCCGCGGACCACCCCGCGGCCCGCCACTCCGTTCGTGAAGCTGCTCGGCTGGCATCGCGAGCTGCTGCGCGCGGCCCCGCGCTTGCTGCTGCCCGAGGCGACGCGCGAGTTCATCGGGCGCCCCGACTACCTCGTGGCCCCGTACCTGCCGCCCGACTACGCCGCCGACGTGGGCCACCACCTGGTCGCCGGCTACGTGTACGTGGAAGCGAGCTGGCAGGGCCGAGGGCGCCTCGCGCAGGCCGACGAGACCCGCTGGATCGAGATGCTGGCGCGCCGCCACGATGCCGCGGGCCCGCGCTTGATGGGCATCGTTGCCGCCGCCGATCTGAGTCGTCACGATCTTCCCGAGCTGCTCCAGGCGCACCGCGAGGCCAGCCCGCGCCTGTGCGGCGTGCGAGACAAGCTCGCGTGGAGCCTCGACCCCGGCGTCATGAGCTTCGCCACCGCACCCGCCCCCATGGGCAACCCCGCGTGGCGACGCGGCTTCGCGAGCCTCGCCGACCACGAGCTCCCGTTCGACGCGTGGATCTACCTCGATCAAGCCAGCGCGCTCGAAGATCTACTGCGCGCGCACCCCCGCTCGCGCGTGGTCCTCGATCACCTCGCCACCCCGATCGCAGCCGGCGGCCCCTTCGCCGGGCGCGGCCTCGACGACGCCGAGCAGGCCGCGATCCGCACCCGCTGGCGCGAGGCCATCGCGCGGCTCGCCGAGCGCCCCCAGCTCCACGTGAAGCTCTCGGGCCTGTTCATGCCGGTCGTGGGCTGGGGCCTGCACGGTCGCAGCAACCCCGTCACCACCGCGCAGGTCCGCGACGCGCTGGCCCCGTTCGTCGAGCATGCGATCGCATGCTTCGGCGTCGAGCGCTGCATGTTTGCCTCCAACTTCCCCATGGACAAGGTCTCGCTCGCCCTGCCGTGCTTGTTCGATGCCTACCGCGAGCTCGTGGCCGCGCGCCCGCTGGCCGAGCAGCGCGCTCTGTTCCACGACAACGCGCGGCGCATCTACGACCTGGAGCAGCGCTCGTGAACCTCGACCAGCTCCCCGTGCTCCTGCATCCCGTGCTCGGCGTCGCCTCGCAGGCCTCGAGCCTCGCCGACCTGTTCCTGCGCCGCGTGCAGGCCAGCCCGCGCCGACGCGCGTGGCGCAGCAAGCGAGAGGGCCGCTGGGTGGACGTCACCTGGCAGGACTTCGGGCAGCGCGCGGCGGCGGTGGCCACGTGGCTCGTGCGTCAGGGCCTGCGCGCAGGCGATACCGTGGTGATCGTGGGCAGCACCCGCGCCGAGTGGTGCGTCTGCGACATGGGCGGCCAGCTCGCGGGCCTCGTCACGGTGGGGGCCTACCCCACGCTCTCGCCCGAGCAGCTCGCCTACGTCATCGATCACTCCGATGCACGCGTGGTGTTCGTGGAAGATGCCGCCGATCTCACCGTCGTGAGCGAGATTCGGGCGCAGTGCCCCAAGCTCGAGCGCGTGGTCGTGTGGGACGCCGAGGGGATGGACGCCGCGCCGCTCGAGGCGGTCTCGTTCGCCGAGGTGCTGACCACCGAGATCGACGAGAGCGAGCTCGAGCGCCGTCGCGACGCGATCGTGCGCGACGACGTGGCGATCATCGTCTACACCAGCGGCACCACCGGCCCGCCCAAGGGCGCGATGATCACCCACGCCAACATCCTGGCGTTCTTGACCGCGGGCCTCGGCGTCGACTTCGACGAAGACGACGAGATGCTCACCTTCCTCCCGCTCGCCCACGTGGCCGAGCGGATCGCGGGCTTCTACATGCGCATCAACGCGGGCTACGGCGCCGCGTTTGCCAGCAGCATCCCCGCCGTGCTCGAGGAGGTGAAGGAAGTCCGCCCCACCCTGTTCGGCTCGGTGCCGCGGATCTTCGAGAAGGCCTACGACCGGATCCAAGGGCAGGTGGAGCACGCCTCGCGCGTGCGCCAGGGCCTGTTTCGTTGGGCCGAGCGCGTGGGCCTCGAGGTGGTCGATCGCTGGCAGCGACGGGCGCCCGTGGGCTGGCGGCTGCGTGCGCAGTATGCGCTGGCCGATCGCGTGGTCTATCGCAAGATCCGTGCGGCGTTCGGCGGGCGGGTGCGCTTCTTCGTCGTCGGGGCCGCCCCCATCCCTCAGCAGGTGCTGCGGTTCTTCTGGGCGGTGGGCTTCCCGATCTTCGAGGTCTACGGGCAGACCGAGGCCACCGTCATCACCCACGCCAACCGCCCCGGCCACACGCGACTGGGCTCGGTGGGCCAGGTCATCAGCGCCGCCGAGCACCGCCTCGCCGACGACGGCGAGGTGCTCGTGCGCGGCCCGCTGGTGTTTCGCGGCTACCACAAGGAGCCCGAGACGACCAAGGCCACCATCGACGAAGAGGGCTGGCTGCACACCGGCGACATCGGTCGTCTCGACGACGATGGCTACCTCTACATCATCGATCGCAAGAAGCACATCATCATCACCGCCGGCGGCAAGAACATCACCCCGGCCAACATCGAGAACGAGATCAAGGCGGAGGACCCGATGATCTCGCAGGTGCATGCGCACGGCGACCGGCGCCCCTACGTGAGCGCGCTGATCACGTTGAGCCCCAGCGACGCGCTCGACTGGGCCCAGGGGCAAGGCATGATCGCCGCCACCAAGGTCACGCGCATGAAGGCCGAGCTCATGGCGAACCCGCTGGCGCGACCCCAGGGGCTCGACGCGGTGCTGGCCGCCGTCGGTCAGCGCCCCGAGATCCGCGAGCGGGTGATCGAGGCCGTGCGACGCGGCAACGCCAGGCTCTCGCACGTCGAGCGGGTCAAGCGCGTGATCGTGCTCGACCGCGAGCTCTCGCTCGAAGACGACGAGATGACCCCCACGCTCAAGGTCAAGCGCAAGAACATCGAGCTACGCTTTGCCGAGCAGTTCGCGCGGCTCTATGCCGACGAGGGGTTTGGGCTGACGATCGAGAAGCTAGCTCGGTGAGCGGACGCCGCTCGCCCGCGGAGTCGCCGCAAACACCGTCTCGAGCACCCACTGATGGGGCCGCTCGGACGGTGCGGGCTGCGGCGCGCTCAGGGTGAAGTGCGGGCCGAAGTGGCGTGGAAGTCGGTCGAACGAGCGCAGCTCCGCCAGATCCTTCGCCATCGAGAGCAGTGCATTGGCTGCCTTCTGGCTGCCCAGGCGGTGAGCATCCAGGGTGTTCGTCGGCACCACCACTCTCACGTCTCCGTCCGCATCACGCACGAGCGCCGCCACCGGAAAGCACAGACCCGAGAAGGGATTCGCGACGAACTGAACGATGCGGAACTCCACGCGCATTCTACGCCAACCTCTGCGCCAAGCGGCCTCGGTAGTCTTTCATGATTTC
>JBFIJN010000385.1:0-8755 GCA_041600735.1 Nannocystaceae bacterium | reverse complement strand
CTCCGCCCGCGGGCGGCGGGGGGCCTTCGTGCTGCGCGGGCGACTCACTCGCGGGCTTCCGTGGCGGGCTCGCGCACGCCACGACTCCGCCGATCGCCACCCACATCGCACACAGACCCCGTGCCTCGCCGCGCATGCCCGCAGGACACGCGACGGATGCTCCGGTTCCCCGGCAAGAGCCCGGTCAGCTGCCGCTCGGAACGGCGGTCACCTCGAGCGCCCGGTGACGCCGCGCATGCACGAGCTCGCCGGTCCCGGAATCGATCACCACACCACCCTCGCGGTCCCCAACCGCCACGCGGGTGCCATCGGCCGACCACTCGAGGTCCTGGAAGCCGATCGCGGCGCGCGTCCACACCCGCTCTCGAGTGGCGGCATCGAGCACGCTCACCGCAAAGCGATTGGCCGCGGCCAGGCCCTCGACCCCCGTCGAGCGATGGGTGAGCTGAACGACGGCAAGCCGGTGGCCGGTGGGATCGGAGACGAGGCGCTGCACCGCTCCCTGCCGCAGCAGCGTGGGGGCCGAGGTGCCGTCGGCCAGCCGATACAGGAACGGCTGCGGACCTCGGGTCGCCAGCCAGCCGTGCCCCGCGGGGTCGAGCACGAGCGCATCGACCTCGCTGGCGATTGCCGCATCGACGCGGAGCTCGTCGAGTACCCCGCCGAGGTCTCGACCACCGACGCCAAGCGCGGACCACTTCACGCGCTGTGCCGCTAGCTCCGAGCGACTCTCGCCGAATCCGGTGGCATCGACGGCGACCACCGCGAGCGGGTCCTGCCGCCCCCAGCCTCGCAGCGCCAAGCTGCCCCCGCTGGCGGCGTCGCGCCGAAAGCTGGTCGCGGAGACGTCCCCGCGCATCGACACGCGGGTGCTCGCGATCGTCTGACCATCGGAGCAGCTCAGCAGCGACGCGCTGCCATCGGAGGCGACCGCCAGCAGCTGATCATCGCCCACGAAGGCCAGCTCGACGACCGCCGCGCCGCTCTCGGTGCCGGGCCCGAGGAGCTCCCGCAGCGCTCCGCCGCCGTCGGTCTCGTCGAGCAGGATCGCGTTGCTGCTGCTCCACGCGACCCGGGTGCCGGTGGCGTCCAGCGCCACCGCGCGCGGCTGCACGGGCGCCGCCGCGAGCTCGAGGTGACCCGACTCGTCGAGCGCATCGATCACGAGCGCGTGGGGGGTCGGCACGGCGCGCACGCCCGCGATCACGGTGGTGTGCTTGCGTTCCTCGGGCGCGGAGGCGGGCAGCGCCACCTTGCGCACCGACGAGAGCGGGAGCGCCTCGGTCTGCTTGCGCCCGGTCCCCTCGGTCCAGGGAACGGCGGCGGACAGCTCGACCCAGAAGCCCTGCCCGGTGCCGCTCTCAAGCAGCACGCGCTCGTCATCGACCACGTGCATGCGCGGACGCAGGGAGCCGTCGACCTCACCGGCCAGCACGCGCCGCTCGTCGCTCTCGAGATCCACCAGCTCGATCGTGAAGCGCTTGCCCTTGCTGCGAGGCCGCCGCAGCGCCACCGCCGTGCGACCGCTGGGTGACAGCGTGAGGTCGTTGCGATTGGGGCCCTGATCGAGCGCGACCGTGCGGGGCTCCCCGCGAAGCACCAGCTGGTCGCCATCCACTGCGATCGGCTGCACCCGCGTGGGCCCGGCCAGCACGGCCACGATGGCCGGCGCCTGCCCGGGGGTCTCGCTCACGCGCAGCTGCCACGGCACGAACCCGGGCTGATCCACCGCGCCGACGAGGGTACCGCTGCGGTCGTAGAGGCGCACGCGGTGGTCGAGGCCCAGGGCGAGGATCCGTTGGCCGCCGTCGAGCACGTGCAGCTCGAACAAGGGGTCGGTGATCGGGATCTCGAAGGCCGAGATCATGCGCGCGCGCGAGCCCTCGACCTCGACGCGAGCCACTCGCCCTCCGCCGGTGGTGTCGATGAACGCGACCACGAAGCCACCGTCCTCGGCTCGTGCCAGCGACATCCAGCTGGGCTCCTGCACTGGCAGCGAGAGCGGTGCGTCGGCCTCACCCGCCTGCAGCCCCGTCCAGAGGCGCACCCCGCCCTCGACGTCGAGGGTGAGCGCCGCTCCGCCCCGCGCATCGAGCACGACCTCGCTCATCTCGGCGTCGTGCGGGCTGCGAGCGAGCGCCGCCCCGCGCTCGAGCGCGGGTGCGAGCGTGGCCGCAGGCGTGATCGCGGACTCGGAGGGAGGCTGGGCCGCGCCGCTGCCCACGACCGTCTCGGCCGGGCCACTGGCACAAGCGGTGGCGGTCAGCAGACCCAGACCAAGCAACACGGCGGCAGGACGGATGGTGCGAAGTGTCATGGGAATCCTCGTGGACTAGAGCGTGCGAAGATAGGCGGTCAGGTCTTCGACTTGGTCGTCGGTCAGCGAGCCGAGCTCGGCCATGTCGTGGACGTTCCCGCGATCGGTGAGCAGCGTGCGCAGCGTGCCCGCGCTTCCGTCGTGGTAGTACGGCGCGGTGTGGGCCAGGCCCACGAGAGACGGCGTATCGTTGGTACCGAGCCGGCCGCTGAACGGGTGCTGAGCCCCGTCGGTGAGCTTGTCCCCCGAGTGGCACGCATCGCACGCGAGCTCTGCACTCGCGAACAACGACTTGCCCCGTGCGACCGCCACCGCATCGGTCGTGGTGGGCGGCTGCGGGGGCGACATCTGCGTCACGTAGGCGAGCAGGCCGTCGAAGTCGCGTCGCGAGAGGCGTCCGGGCGAGCCTCCCAGGCGTCCGATCGTGTGATGGAAGCTGGAGCGCAGGTCGTCGTCCTGGCCGTCCCACTTGTACGGGGCCGTGCCTACGACCCGGCCCGCGAGCATCGGCGTCTGTAGGATCATCGTGCCGAGCCTCCAGGTGAGGCCGTCGCTGCGGCCCTCGGGGTGACAGGTTGCGCAGGCCAAGACACCGCCGTCGGACAGCCGCGAGTCGTTGCCGCGGCGAAACAGCTCCGCCCCGTGCTCGACCAGCGGCGGTCGCACGCTGGCGGCGAGCTCGGGGCCCACCACGAACGCAGCATCATCGGCGATGACCTGGCCGCCCCGCACCTCCAGCGCACCGGTGGCCAGCCGCACCAGTCGACGAGACAGCTCGCAGTGGATCCACAAGCCGTCGCCATCGACGGCGAGGCCATCGACCCCGCACGCCTCCCCGTGGCCCACGAGCGCATGCCAGCGCACGTACGGGGCCTGCTGCGAGACATCGTGCACGGCCAGCACTCGATCGTCGCCGTAGCCGCCCAAGTAGAGCACGTCGTCGGTGAGGTCGTAGCTCAGGGCGCGGGGCTGATGCAGGGGTACGTCCTCGAAGCTCACCCGCATCGAGGGGGTACCCGAGCCGGACAGGGTGGCCAAGCGATGCACGATCGGGGGCAGCGACTCGGCCCCGCCGCCGTAGCTGTCCTCCATGTCTTCGCTCGGGCGCAGCTGCATCTGCGGCGTGGCGAGCTGGTGGGGGGCGACCGCCAGGTCGTGCCCGACGAAGGCCACCGCGAACACGCTGCGCGCGCGTCGACGACCGGTATCCATCGGCACCTGGAAGCGGCTGCGAGCCTCGCGAATCTGGGCCGTGGGCATGCTGAACTCGTCGTCGTCGTCACCCTTGTCGATGTCGACGGGGTCGCGGGGGTCGAGGCTCTGCCAGCGGATGCGCTGGCCGTCCGAGCCAAGATCGACCACCGCGAGCGCACCCGAGGTCAGGAAGCCGACAAGCGCGCGCTTGCCATCGCTCGAGACCGCCACGCCGCGCGGCTCGGCCGCGAGCTCGGCGCGCCAGCGGACCGCGAGGCTCTTGGTGTCGACCGCGACGAGGGCGTGGTCGGCCACGCTGGTCACCAGCAGCGTCTCGCCATCGGGGGTGAGCGCTAGCCCGTGCGGCTCGGCGATCTCCACGGCGCCCACGATGCTCAGCCCCTTTCCGCTGGCGTCACCCGGGCTCACTCGCACCACGCGGTCGGCGGTGCGATCGGCCGCGAACACGAGCCCCGCCCCGTCGTGGACCAGCTCGCCGAGCCCGGCGTGCAGGGGCAGGGTCGCCACCGCATTGCCCTCGCGATCGCTGCGCACGAGCGCCCCCGCGTTGCGCTCGGCCACGAGCACGCCGTGCGCGTCGACCACGACCGTGCTGCCGTGGCTGCCCACGTGGGGGCCGGCGCTGGGCGGCCGCACCGAGCCCACGGGACGCCCGTGGGCCACGGAGTCCTCCCCGCCCACCAACAGGCGGGGCTTGGAATCGGGGCGGGCGACCACGGTGGCGGTGCCCAGGGCCAGCAGCGGGAGGGTGGCAGCGGAGATCCAGAGCCGGCGTCGCATCGGCAGCCGCTACGAGCGAAGGCGGTCCGCTCTTCCGGCCCCCGTAGGGAATTTCACCGTCCGCGCGGGGACCGTGTTATTGCGCGTGTGATGTCCTTCGACGACCCCAGCGCGCGGCCCCTGTCCATGCCGACCAAGCTCAAGGTGGTGATCGCCTCCTACGTGGTGTCGATGGCGATCGACGGCTGGATGCTCAGCCTCGACACGAGCGCGACGCGAGTGTGGGTGCGCCTCGCGATCGGAGCGCTCGTGATCGCGTTCTTGGTGCGCGGCAGCGACAGCGTGCGCGGGATCGTCCGCGCGTTTGCTGCCCTCGGGGTGGTGTTCGGCGTGGTGATCCTGCTGCAGGCCCTCGCGCTGGGCATGAGCTCCACGGCCGGCATGATCGCGCTCGGCGCCGGATCGTTCGCGGTAGGCATGAACGCCTTCACGTTCTGGGCGCTCGGCCAAGACGACGTGCAGACGTGGATGGCGACGCGCACGTTTGGCCGCGTCGAGGACTAGCCGCGAGCGATTCGAGGCTAGCGAATCAAGGAGGTCGAGCTGCTCTCGGACTGGACGGGACCCATGAGCACCGAGACCAGGGCCGCGCGTCGCTGCGCCTCGTGGGGAATGGCGGCGGCGCGAAAGTAGAGATGACCCCGCTCCACGTACCGCGCCAAGCGAGACGGTGGATCCTCGAACAGCTCGGCGAGCCGCGCGCGCAGGTCGATGGCCGCCTGGGCCCACAGCACGGTGGGCATCAGGTCCTTGGGCACGCGCAGCAGCACGAAGATCCCCGGGCCCTCGGGGGCCGCCAAGAGGCCGACCTTGGTGAGCCGCTCGCAGGCGCTCCACTCGAGCTCGGGGGATGCGGGCGGTGGCTCGGTCGGCGGCGCGCCGGGGCGTCTCCAGCCGTGCTGGGCCCGGATCACGTCGATGGCGGAGAGGAAGCCCACGGCTCGATGATCGGCGTCCACGGCCACCAAGTGGTGGAATCCGGTGCGCGCGATGACCCGCACCGCCTCGCTCACCGGAGCGGTCTGGAGCACGAACGCGGCGGGATAGGACATGCGGTCGGCGACCGTCGTGCCGCCCAGCTCACCCGTGAGATCCGAGAGCGAGATCATGCCGACGGGCTCGTGGGTGTCCTCGTCGAGCACCGGCGCCGCGTGGATGTTGAGCATCATCAGGTACTCCAGCGCTTCCCAGGCACTCTCACCGGGCGCGCAGCTGAACAGCTCAGGGGTCATGATCTCGCGGACGACGGTCACGGCCCTCTAGGCGTAACGCCAATCCGGCCGGGAGGCGCGTGCACATATTGCGCACACGACCGCACAGAGCGCACTCTCACTTATTCTAGACGATGAGGTCGGCTTGCCCGTTGCTGCGCACCAGGAGCGTGGTGGGCAGCCGCTCGAGCATGGGCTCCATCGCCGCCAGGTACTCGGGGAACGCGTCGACATCGACGGCCGACAGCCCCAGCATCACGAGATCCGCCGTGGTCCCGGAGATCTCGGGAATGAACTCGTGCGGGTGGGACTGGGCCACGAAGACATGGCTCTCGGCGTCGATGCGGGCGTTGGCGAGCAGCTCGCGCATGTGCTCACGGGCGGTGGCCTCGCCGGCGGTATCGGCGACGGCCTGGAAGATGCGCAGCTTGGCCGAGCGCCACGACTGATCGAGGGTCACCAGATAGGCGAGCAGCGCCATGAGGCTGCCGTTGCGATCACCGCGCCACCATAGATCGATGATGCGCGTGGGCTTGTCGAGAACCAGCTCGCCGGGCTTGAGCAGCACGAGGTTGAGGTCGAAGGCGCGGAGGATCGCTTCGCTGTCGAGCAGGCGCTGGCGGGCCACGACGTCGGTGCGCGGCGGGATCGAGATGACCACGGTGTTGGGGCGCACGCCGTCGACCGCGTAGCACTGGAGGAACGCGGTGAGGCCCCGCGCGTAGTCGTCGACCTCCACGACCTCGGAGAAGCCGACGACGTCGAGCGTGCCGAGGTGACGGCGTAGATCGGCACGACGGCCTTCGCGTCCGCGCAGCCGATCGACGAGCCAGGGCTCGGAGGTCTCGTGGATCTGCGCCACCGTGAACAGCCCGCGGCGGGACTCGAGCCAGGCGCCGACCTGCACCAAGCGCGGCTCGTGGATCGGATCGGGCCCCACGGCGGCGACGATGGGTCGCCAGTTCTTGGGGTGCGGCTTGGCGCTGCCGAGGTAGATGAGGTCGTCGCGGGCCCGCGCGAACACGTAGCCCTGCTTGGCATCGCCCCAGCTGGCCTTGATGTCGCGGTTGCGCAGGTAGAAGTACACCAGCGCGCTGATCGACAGGGCCATGACCGCGTAGACCTCGTCGATCTTGACCATTGCCACCAGGCACCCGATGGCGGCGATCAGCGCGAGGCTCCAGTGGAACGCGCGAAAACGCGGTCGGAAGCTGGGGTTGGCGCTCTTGCTCTCGACGAACGCCGAGGTGTTGATCATCCCGTAGGCGATCAAGAAGAACATCGACACGACCTGGGCCACGGCGTCGAGATCGGCGACCCAGATCACCACCAGCGCGATCACGAAGGTGGCGATGGTGGCCCGGCGAGGCTCCTCGCCGGGGCCCGAGCCCACCCCGAACGGCTCGAGCGGCTTGAACAGCCGATCCTGACCGAGCGCCTGGAGGATGCGGGGGGCGCCGAGCAGCGAGCCGAGCGCGGCGCTGAGGCTGGCCGCAAACACGCCGAGCACCACCAGCGGGCCCCACAGGCTCATGTCTTGGAGCGCATCGAAGGCGTTGCTCTGCAGCTCGCCGCGCGAGCTGGCGCCAGCGCTGAGCACGAGCACGAGCACGTAGATCACCCCGGTGAAGGCGATCGCATAGATCGTGCCGCGGGGGATCGAGCGCGCGGGGTTCTCGAGGTCGCCCGACATGTTGGCCCCGGCCGAGATCCCGGCGGCGGCGGGAAAGAAGATCGCGAACGCGGTCCAGAAGCCCACCCGCGAGGTGAACACGGTGCCGCGGTTGTCTGCGAACGTGCTGGAATCGAACTCGATGAGCCCGCCCACGAGGATCGCGGCCACCGAGAGCAGCAGCACCGCGAGCACGATGTTCTGGGCCTTGATGGCCTGCGCGGTGCCGCGGTAGGTGAGCATGAACAGGCCCACGACGACGGCGGTGGACAGCAGCTGCGGGATGTAGAGATCGGCCGCGCCCTGGGCCGCGCGCGGCGAGACATGGGCAACGATGGCGAAGAACGCCTCGGTGAAGCCGATCGTGTAGAACGCGACGTTGACCGCCAGCGCGAGGTAGAGCGTGATCCCGATGCTCCCGCCGAAGTCCGGCCCGAGCACGCGCGACACCATGAAGTAGACCCCGCCCACGCGCACGTCGAGGTTGGTGGCGATCGCGGACAGGCTGAGCGTGGTGAAGGTGGTGATCGCGGTGGACAGCAGCAGGATCAGCAGCGCCATCCACAGGCCCACGTGGCCGACCACCGTGCCGGCGCGCATGAACATGACCACGCCGAGGATCGAGAGCACCACCGGGGTGAACACCCCCGCGAACGTGCCCAGCCGGCCCGGGGCCGGGAGCACGAGGCTCCTCGAGGCGCGCATGGTGGCGCCGGCCAGCGAAGGCCCCGGCTGGGAGGGGCCCGCGGAAGAGTGCGGATCGCGGTCGCGCATGAGGAACTAGCGGCCTCGCATGATAGCCGCGGGGCGATCCTGCGCAAAGCTCGGCCTGGCGTATAACCCGCGGGTGTCCAAGATCGGTCGCTCCTACAAGCAAGCCCCCGTCGACGAGCGCTACGACGCGATCGTGATCGGCTCGGGCCTCGGCGGCATGACCACCGCGCTGTTGCTCGCCGAGCGCGGCAAGCGGGTGGTGTTGCTCGAGCGTCACTACGTGCTCGGCGGGTTCACCCACGTGTTCCGTCGCAAGGGCTACGAGTGGGACGTGGGCGTGCACTACGTGGGCGAGGTCCACCGGCCCCAGAGCGTGGTGCGGCAGCTGTTCGATCACGTGAGCGGGGGTGAGCTTCACTGGGCCGAGATGGGCGAGGTCTACGACCGCATCGTGTTCGGCGACGACGAGTACCCGCTGCGCGCCGGGGTCTCGGCGTTCAAGGACGGACTGCGCGAGAAGTTCCCCACCACGGCCCACGCCAAGGCGATCGACGCCTACGTGGACGAGGTGTTCGCGGCGGTGAAGGCCTCGCGCAGCTTCTTCGTGGAGAAGGCGCTCGGCTCGATCGGTGCGTGGGCGGCCGGCGGCCTGATGCGCCGCAAGTACCTCCAGTACACGCGCAAGACCACCTGGGAGGTGCTGCGCTCGCTCACCGACGACCCGCGGCTCATCGGCGTGCTCACCGGGCAGTTCGGCGACTACGGGCTCCCCCCCAAGCAGAGCAGCTTTGGCATGCACGCCTCGCTGGTGAAGCACTACTTCGCGGGCGGGTGCTATCCGGTCGG
>JBFIJN010000384.1:0-8756 GCA_041600735.1 Nannocystaceae bacterium | reverse complement strand
CGTTGCTCGTCAGTCATTGGTGCCCGACCAACTCCCTCCTCGCGCCTTGGTCTGCGGGACGCTGACGGCGTTCCCGCCCGCGCGACAATGAGGGACACCCCCTAGCCCGGCAGGTCGGAGGGCACGCGGAGTGCCGCAAGCCGCCGCTCCACGCGGGCGAGGTGCCCCTCGAGCATCTGCACCGTGCGCTCGGGCGCGCGCGCGGCCACGGCTTGGTCGCGCCGCGTGCGGAGCTGGGCAGCCGTGCTACGCAGACGCTCGCGTTGGCGGACGAGTGGGTCGCGCGAGGGCACGGTTGGCTCCGTCGTCGCGGGCGCGACATCGACAGAGTTGGGTGGAGCTCCGTCGGGCCACGGCGCCCACCTGGCGTCTTCCTCGCTCACCGTGACGTCGCTCGACGAGGGCGCCAACGCGTCCTCCGGATGCAACGCCCACCACCCGATGGCAGCGACCACTATCACGAATGAAGCAACGATGGCTCGATGTCTCATGGGTTCATCTCCTCCTTCAGCTGGGCTCACACGCGGCGCGATGCGTGGGTAGCTCCGTCGAGGTCACGACGGACTCGATGTCCGCGGCCACGATGACCCCCGCAGCCACCACAGCGACGAGGTCGAGTCCGGGCGGTAGCAGCAGGGTGTCCGCTCCATCACCGCCGGAAAGTAGCTTGCCCGAGGTGAGCTCGCAGGCGTCGAGGATCACGATCACATCATCCCCGGCCCCTCCGTACACCGCATCGATCCCGGAGCCGGGTAGAAGCGTGTCCGCTCCATCGCCGCCCTCGAGCACATCGTCGCCGAGCCCGCCCCACAGCTCGTCATCGTCACCATCGCCCTGCAGGATATCGTCGCCGTCCTGCCCGTCGAGCATGTCGGCGTCGGCCCCTCCCACCAGCAGGTCCGCGCCCGACCCTCCCCACGCACGATCGTCTCCCGGACCGCAGTCGAGCGTGTCGTCGCCATCCTCCCCCACGAGCTCGTCATTGCCCTCGTTCGCCTCACAGATCCCCGCACCGGGACCATCGCCGATGAAGTCGTCACCCGCCGAGGTGGCCAGCACATCCTCGCCCGAGAGCCCGACGAGCGCGAGCGACGTGATCTGCGAGGTCGCGATGTACGTGTCGTCGTCCTCGCTGAGCACCATCATCGACTGGCTCGAGCTATTGCAGTCTGCATGGACCCACGTGCCCACCAACACGATCTGGGTGAACGCTGGCCCCACGTGCTCGTCTTCGCCGTCGACAGGCCACCAGCGGATCCGGTGCGCACCTTCGTCGAGCTCGACATCGCCGCTGGCGTCGATCGGAATCGGGGCCGAGAGCGGCTGGAGCGTGGATTCCTTGCTGCCGCTCTCGAACACCTCTCCGGCGACCCCGACTGCATCATACGCACACTCCGAGACATCGGGCAGCGGCAGCGTGATGGTGTCACCGGTCGGTGTGCACACCGTGAGATAGTGATCATTCGCAGTGCAAGCCACCTCCGGCGGAATGATGAGGCCATCGGCGAGACAGCCGTCACTGTCGCGTGCAAACCCCACCGCGGCCACACCCGCGGTGAGCAGCGCATTGCTGTCGTAGCTCACCTCCACCGCCTGGGTCCCCGCGAGGTTGCCGACCCCAATCGTCGCGCTCTTGCCGAGGTCGTAGTCGCCGTATCCGACATTGGTGTCGAGGTAGTGCAGCTCGATGCGACCGCTCGCGTAGATGTGAGCCTGCACGCTAACCCCGTTGCTGGTGGAGCTACTGCCATCGCGGCCGTGGGAAACGCCCTCCCAGCTCACGATGAAGCGCGTGCCGTCGAACCACGTGTAGACTCCACCGCCGCTGCTGGGGTCCAGATCGTCCCAGTACACCGCGATGTCGGGAGCGTTGGCGTAGGATGCCGCCGGCAGCCCCGTGTTGCTGGCTGCGACAGTGCCCGCCGTGGTGTTGATGCCACCGTTGGCGCCGACCCAGAGGTAGCCATACACGGTCGTACCATAGAATGGAAAGTCGAAGCCCGACGGCAGCGAGACCCGCACGTACCCATCATCGGACAGAGATAGCGGACTCGCCCCGGGCTTGCTCGCGATGGGGATGAAGTCGAGCGCGAGCTCGCCCGCAAAGTAGCCGTAGCCGTCGACACCGCTGCCGAGCGGTGCCGCCGCGCGGATCGACTGGGCGCTGCATGCCACGACCTCGGTAGCGTCGTGCTCTACGCAGAGATCGAGCGTGTGCTCTCCAACCGACAGGGGAGCGCCATCGTCGGTGATGGTGATCGTATCGCCGTCCTTGGTCAGCGTGCCCGATGCGAGCGTGCTCGAGCTCTCGCTGGCGGTGATGGTGAGCCCGAGCTCGCTCGACCCCGCGCACAGCGGGATCAAGCGGCACAGTTCCTCGAGCGTGGTGTCGTAGGTGGAAATCTGGACGTCGTCGGTGGTGGGCGCGGGACAGGTGTGGTGCAGGCCGGTGGCGAAGGTGGTGCCGTTGGTGAGGGCGTAGGGGGACACGGCGCTGGAGGGTGGAGGATTGCCCTCGTTCGGGATGTAGAAGCCGCCGGGCTCGAGCTCGGAGCACTCGAAATTCGCAGCGACATCCCACACCCCCGCCAACAGCGTGATTGCGGACCTTAGGCGATCAGGATCTCCGCCGCCAGTGTCGCTGCCTCCGTCCGCACCGCCGCCAACGGGGTCGGGCAGGCAAACGCCGGCCACGATCTCATTCTCGAAACAATCCTCCGGGAGGAGATCACAGTCGCAGGCCGTGTCCAGGTCGAACAGGCAATCAGGTGGGCAAATACCAGCGAAGACCTGGGAGCATGGCCAAGCACCCGGTTCTTCAGGAACAGATTGATTCTGGAGGTCGTCGCATGCGAGATCGGAGCACCCCGGCGCGCAAGCGTCATCCTGTTCCGTGTAGGCCTCCGCGGCCTCGTTTACGATATCAGAGCCTTGCTCATCCTGCGCCAAGCACCTCACCACGAGGCTCAAATCCTCTGGGCTGAAGTCCCCGCAGGTTCCATCGAACGTCGCGGGTGGTGCCGGAATGACTACATAGTGGTTGATGACGCGTATGCTCGCGTTCATGTAGTCAGCGACATCGGTCCGGCAGAAGTCTGCCGGCAGCTTCCCCTCGGGGACGCAGAAACTCTCCGTGAATCCGCTGGACACGGGGAGCCTGGCGTCGACCTCCTCCAAGTCCATGCAGTTTGCGATTCTCTCGATCTCGCATTGGCAACTGACGGTGCGGAGGAACGGAAGCGCGGGCGCCGGGTCGTGGTCTCCGGTTTCATTGAAGTTGCACTCGTCAAGCAGGCAAGTGCCAAAGCAGGCCGGGTTGAGCTCAACGGTTGGACCACTTTCAGCGAAGTCGCCATCTGCGACTATTGTGGGCACGAACTCGATGGTGGCCGGAGAGTAGTCTTCGCAGTTATTCAGGTCGACACGAAAGTCGAAGTCGAGTTCGAGCGCGGGATCCTCGAGTGTCCGTCTGCACAGTTCACGAGTGGAGTCGGCGAGCAGCAACCGTAGTTGGTCCTCCGCGTCACTGCCATCTCCGCTCTGAATGCCGGCCTGAATGACCTGGTGCGTCTCGTGGTTAACGATCAGTGAAGGCGCCGTGAACGTAAAAATTTCCTCGTTGCCCCCAGGGTTGAGGATCGCATTGTTGGTGCTTGGTGTCACGGAGTATCTATACGCAACACAGTCAATCTGCAGATCGGATCTTCCACATGCAGGTTGCATAATTATCACAGACGCCCCTGCCAATGGTAGTGTTAGCCATGTCGTCACTAAAGTGGTGCTGCGATGTGACAGTGAAGGAGGCATTGTCGATCTGGCTTTCTTGAATTGACTCGAGCGACCGAGCTTGGGCCTAGGCACTCAGGATTGACGACAGGCGGATCGTCGAGTATCCTGATTCCCACCTGGTATGGCCTCGGACTTCCAACACCACCCCAACGATGGATCTGCTAGACCGTGCTGCACGCGGGCAAGGAGGCTGACTGCAGGTGTTGTCCGGCATCTGCATCGTCTCGCAACTTACCATTTTGTCACATGCCTAGCTTGTGGTCCCTTGGTGTCGACGGACCATGGTGCGGATGCCGATGTCTACGTGCGCGCGTTATGTGAAGATAGATGTGCTAGATACGATGTGTGTGCAGAAGCCGGTCTTGTTCCAGAAGGATATGAAGACTGTTCTGTCCAAGGGTGCATCGAGCATCAAACCGAGGATTTCAACGATCCGTGCTTCGCCGCGGAAGACGAGTTCTTTCGCTGTCGGGACGAACGACTGAGCTGCGGCGAGTACTTTTCCGTTCTTACAGCGGCACCAGGTACAACTTGTCATGACCTCATCGTCGTATTCGACGAATGCCGGCTGCGCCACGAACGCTCAGGCGATGATGACTGAGAGACCACACTCGATCCGCGCAGCTTCGGTTGGTTGGAGATTCGGTCCGATGGCCTGCTATCCGTCGAGACAAGGCGTCAAGACCCCTATGCCTGAGTAGAACGGAAGTCGTTGGCCGCGTCAACGACCTTTTGCGATCGATTCGTCGGCAAAGTCCTGACTCTCCCCCACGGCGAGAAGCGCTTTTTCGAAAGAGTCAGCAAACCGGTCGCTACGCCCCGAATTCCGCGAACTGGCCCGGACGGGTCACGCGCGGGCTCGCCGAGCACCAGACCATCGGTACCACTGCCGGACGATCGCGCATTGGCCTCGACCGCAGCACGACGGTCTTGTTGACAGCCCCCGCCAAAGACGGTCCTCTCCCAGAGACCCATGCCGACCGCACCGACCTCCCGAGCCGCGCTCGCGCTGTCGCTCGCGCTCGCGTCGGCCTTGGCAAGCTGCGGTCGCACCCCCATCGACCTCCCCAACCCCGGCCCCACCGTCGACGCATGGGTCTACGCGCTCGGCCTGTGCTCCTTCAAGTGCTACCGCCTCGCCCAGTGCGATCTCACCATGGGCATCCCCAAGGAGACCTGCGAGGAGACCTGCATCGACGACGCGCTCGAGTCCCTCCCCGACGACCCCTGCTGGGCCGAGCAGATCGAGGTACGCCGCTGCTGGGTGCGCGAGGCCGAGTGCGACGGCGTCGCCGACGAGGAGCTTCCCGCGGGCTCCCCCGCATGCGAGCGCCGCGAGCAGCAACTCGACGCCTGCGGGCCCTGAGCCGGGTCGTTCGCGGATGGCCCTGAGCGGGGCGCTGCCGCATCGACCCGCGCCCGCCCGCTACCCGCGAATCCCCTCGAGCTCGAGCACCTCGAGCTCCGGCAGCACGCGCAGCCGATCCACCCCCGCCCCCGTCACCACCGTATACGCGAGATTCAGCCGTCGCAGCGCCTTCAGCTGCACCAGCGTATCGATCGCCGCATCGGTGATGAGCGTGCGATCGAGCCGCAGTGTGTGCAGCTTGGTGAGCCCAGCCAGGTGCGTCACGCCGGCGTCCACCAGATCGGTCGAGTGCAGCGTGAGCTCCTCGAGCGCGGTCAGCTTGGCGAGGTGCGCGAGGCCGCGGTTGGTGATCCGCGTGTGATGCAGGTGCAGCGTCTTCAGTGCAGTGAGCTCCGCCAGCCCCACGAGCCCTTCATCGGTGATCGCAGTCCCGCCCAGATCGAGCCACTCGAGCCGCGGCAGCTGGGCCAGCACCGCTGTGATGCGATCATCGATCTGCGGGTGCGAGAGCCGCAGCGTCTTCAGCCCCACCAGCTTGCCCAGCCCCTTCATGCTCGGATCGGCGATCGGCCCGGACAGCTCCAACAGCTCGAGCTTGCTGAGCTGCGCCAGGTGCCCGAAGCCTTCCTCGCCCACGTCGCGATCGAGCAGCACCAGCGACTCCAGCAAGGCCAGCTCGCCGAGCACGGCGAGCCCGGGGCCGGTCACCGCGGTCTCGCGCAGCTCGAGGCGGCGGATGGTCTTGGTGTGGCGCAGCGATCGCAGGCCCACGTCGCCGAGCTTTCGACACGTGCACGAGAACCGCTCCACGGGCAGCTCGCGGAAGTAGAGCGGGCTGTTGTCGTTGAAGGTGCTGCCGTCGAAGGTCACGTCGCGCAGCTGCGGCAAGAGCTTGATCTGATTGAGCGAGAAGTTGGCCACTCGCGTGTCCCGCAGCTCGAGCACCTGCAGCGCCTGCGCCTTGGCGAGGGTGAGCATGGCTTTGTGCCCGGCCCAGTCGCCGGCGAGCTCCACCTGGGTGAGCGTGCGGGGCCACAGGTCGAGGATCAGCGCCACGTCGCTGTCGGTCTGGAGGTCGCGGAGCACGAGGTGCCGCAGCGGGATCGTGCGCAGCGGCTTCATGGGATCGGGCCCCGCGTCCACGCGGGTGAGCGCGAGCGTGTGGAGCCCGGTGAGGCCCACGAGGTTGCCCACGGTCACGCCATCGAGCACGAGGTCGGCGAGCTCGAGCGAGGCGAGGCGCTCGCCAAAGGCCCCCAGCCCCGCGTGCACTGCACCCTGGCAGCCCGAGATGCGGAGCCTTCGCAGCGCGGGGGTCTTGGTGGCCAGCTGCACGAGATCGAGCCGCGTGCAGGCGGTGGCGGGATCGATCTCCTCGAGGAAGCCCACTTGGTCGGCGGGCGACATCGCGAGATCGAGGAAGCGCACCTGCGAGAGGTCCACCAGCTCGAGCTGGTCGGCGTGATGCACCACGATGCGCGTGGGGTCGTCGCTCACCGTGCGCGGCAGCGGCACGGCCATGCGCGTGCCCACGGCCGCCGGGGGCGGAGGTGGGGCCTCCGTGCAGCCGGCGAGCAGCGCGGCGACCAGGCAGGCGCGACGAAGCACCGGGGGTTCTTACGACAACCCGCTCGCGCTCGCGCCGAGACGTGGTCGGCAAACCTGCGTGATTTGCGCGAGCACGTCGAATTCGGCGGGCGACGCGAGGAACGACGATCGGCGGACCCGACGCGATCCACGACGACGCGAAGCCCGCAGCGTGATTGACGCGCCCCGGGTGGCTTTAGTAAAAGAAGGTGCGTGGTCGCCGAACGTCGGCGATGGGCACCACACAAGTCCGCCGGGGGATCAGGTCTTCGACATGGTGATGAACAAGATTGAGCGCGTCCTGCGTCACGATGGGATCGTGGCGGTACTCGACCAAACTGCGGAGCAAGCGCAGGGCATCGGCGAAGCCGCATGGGTCGGTGACGAGAAGTGGAAGCCGATCGTCCTCGAGGCGGTCAAGCTGCGCCAGATCGCCAACGAGCCGTCCGTGCGCGTGCTCGTCGGTGATCACGCCGTGCTGGTCTCGGGTGACGAGAAGCACGTGGTGGGCGTGGTCTTCATCAAGGGCCATCCCGTGGTGAAGTCCGTGGTCCGCATGGTGCGGCAGCTGCTGCGCCAGCCGAGCGGTGGGTCTCCCCTCGCGCAGGGTCTGTAGGGGTAGGCAGCCAGAAAAACACCTTGTCTGCGGTCGTGGCGCTCGGCCCCGCTTTGGGAGAGCATGGCGGCGCGTGATCATGCGACCGTTCCTTTGCCTACTTGCCGCCGCGCTCGCTTCGCTGAGCCTCTCCTGCAAAGACGACCCCGCGCCGCCGCCTCCCCCCGAGTGCGGCAACGGGCTGCTCGAGATGGGTGAGACCTGCGAGGGCCTGCCCCCGCCCGAGGGCTGCGATGCAGCGAGCTGCACCGTGCAGATGGGGTGGGGCTGCACGCCCGAGGCTCCCTCCGACGACGACGGTGCCACGAGTGGTGGTCCCACCACGCCGATGGAGTGGATGAGCAGCTGCGAGCCGCTCGAGACCTGCGGCGACGGGGTGATCGATCCCGAAGAGGATTGCGACGACGGCGACGAGACGATCGCCGACGGCTGCTCGGGCTGTCGCATCGACCCGCAGTACATCTGCGAGGGCGAGCCGAGCGTGTGCCACACCTGTGGCGATGGGTTCCGCAACCCCGAGGAGCAGTGCGACGACGGCGAGCTCATCGGCATGGGCAGCGCGGGCTGTCTCAACTGCATGGTCGTGCCGGGCTGGGAGTGCTTCGCGGGGCAGTCGGCGGATCTGTGCGGCCCCAAGTGTGGCGACGGGATGTGGTTCGACACCTCGATCCCCGGGGTGACGATCGGCTTCGCCGAGCAGTGTGATGACGGCAACCTCATCGACGGCGATGGCTGCAACAGCGCGTGTGACATCGAGCCGGGCTGGGAGTGCAACTCCAACGCCCCGGCGACGAGCGTGTGCTTCATCCCCGAGGACACGACGGGCAGCGAGAGCGGCAGCGGCAGCGAGAGCGGCAGCAGCAGCAGTAGCGACAGCGGCACCACGGGCACGGGCACGGGAACGGGAACGGGTACCGGCACCACGGGTCCTGGCTGAGCCACCGCGGACATGGCGACGGCCGTAGCAGCAGGCGAGACCCCCGACTGGCAGCTCCTCGAGCGCTGGCAGGAGGGCCGGCGCGAGGCCGGCGAGGCGCTGATGGCCCGCTACATCGGCCTGCTCTCGCGCTTCTTCGAGCACAAGGTCTCCGATGCCAGCGAAGCGTCGGACCTCGTGAGCGAGACCCTGCTGGCCTGCACGCACGGCCTGCAGGGGATCCGCTCGTCGAAGAGCTTTCGCAGCTACCTGTTTGGCGTGGCCTTCAACCAGCTGCGCCGCTACTACCAAAAGCGGCACAAGCAGGAGATCGAGCGCGAGGACTTCGAGGAGTGCTGTGTCGACTACCTCGAGGGCGCGCGCAGCCAAGGGGCGGTGATGGCCGAGGCGGCCGAGACCAGCCTGCTGGTCCAGGGGCTGCGCTTGCTGCCGCTCAGCTATCAGGTGGTGCTCGAGCT
>JBFIJN010000383.1:0-8781 GCA_041600735.1 Nannocystaceae bacterium | reverse complement strand
GGTGCCTCCATGTATCGACCGTGGGCCGAGCCGCTCGCTCGTCACGGGATCGAGGTCGTCGCCCTCCAGCCACCAGGGCGCGAGGATCGGCTCGGCGAGGCCCCCGTGGACGAGCTCCACGTGCTCGCCGATGCGCTCGCGCACGCCATGCCGCCCTGGCTCGACCGCCCCTTCGCCATGTTCGGCCACAGTCTGGGCGCCCTGCTGGCCTTCGAGGTCGCCAAGCGCCTGCCACTGCGAGGGCTGCCCACACCTCGGCTGCTGATCGTCTCCGCCCGACGGGCGCCCCAGCTCCCCCTCTCGCACGCTCCCATGCACCGCATGACCCGGGCTCGCCTGATCGACGAGCTCCGCATCCTCGGCGGCACCCCCCAGGCCGTGCTCGACGAAGACGAGCTGATGGAGCTGTTCGAGCCGATGCTGCGCGCCGATCTCAAGCTGACCGAGAGCTACGCCCCGCCCGATCCCACCCGCATCACCGCGCCGATCGTCGCGCTCGCGGGCGCCGAAGATCCGCGAGTCACCGTGCCCGAGGTCGACGCCTGGCGCGACGCCACCACCGACAGCTGCACGCTGCACGTGCTCGGTGGCGGCCACTTCTTCATCCAGCCTCGGCAGCCCGAGGTGCTGGACCTCATCCATGCCCGCCTGCGGTCACCTGCGACCCCGAGCGAGCCCTTCCTCCAACCCCATCGACCACCCATCACGAGCAATCCATCATGAGCTCCGAGCGCTATTCCAAGATGTGGAGCGTGCCGTTTCGAATCGGCGCCTACGACTTCTTCATCCCCTTCAACTTCGATCAGTCCCTCAAGGCCACCTTCGACGCACTGAGCCCTGCTCCCACCGAGCACGTGCTCGACGTGGGCTGCGGCAGCGGTCGGGCCTTGCTCCACGCCCGCGACTGGCTCCGTCGTGGCGGGCGCCTCACGGGAATCGACATCGCCGAGGGCGGGCTCGCGTTCGCCAAGCGTCGGGCCGCGAGCCTCGGGGTCGACGCTCGGGTGAGCCTGGTGCAGGGCGACATGCGCGAGCTATCCACCGTGCTCGACGGCTCCTTCGACGCGGCGATGGTCCACTTCGCGATCTACACGCTGTCCTCCGAGGCCGACCGACGGCTCACGATCGAAGAGATCGCCCGCGTGCTCCGCCCCGGCGGGCGGCTGTCGATCACCGTGCCCAGCGAGGGCTACCGCGCCCGCCCCCTGATCGAGGACGCCCGCGCCTGGGAGCGCCGCCGCGACGACATCTCCACCCCCACCCGCCTGTTCCGCCAGTGGGTGCTCTACTCGATCATGGAGGTCGCCACGCGTCGGCACGTCGAGAGCAAGCTCGATCTCGATGTGTTCCACCGCTACACCAAGGAGGAGCTCCACAGTCACCTGAGCGGCGCGGGCTTCGAGGATGTTCGCATCGAGGAGCACCATGGCGTCGAGAGCTACCGCGCGGTGGCCGTCCGGGGAGGGTGAGGGCGGCGGGGCTCGGAGCGTGTAGACCTTCGCAGTGTGCGAGCGGGTCGAAGAGTCCAGCGGAGCTCGTCGGCGTCTTCGTGCGCGATGAACATGGACAGGTCCAGGAACTCGCTGGTGAGCTTCTGGATCGCCTCATCTTGGGTGATGCGCACCCTCGCGAGGGCCGCCTTGTGGATGATCACGTCCGCGCACGTCCGTGCATATCCCGACATGAATATATGATGACATCGACCGTACTGAAACACCGGTTTCGGCCTCGCGTCAATTGGGCCGAAGTGAACCACTGGTCCCACGCTGAGCTCGTGGGTCAACCGGGCGGTTCGAATCGAGACCGCCAACATGTTGGATGGGCACCGCCACGCCCGCGGTGGCCGTCCGGGGCGGCTGAGCGCGGGGGCTCACCGATCGCGCCCGCGAATTCGACACTCGAGCCCGGAAAAGCGTACGAGCCGGTGAAAGATTGTGGCGGAGGTCGTGACTACCCCCGGGCATGTCCCGCTCCAATCCCACCCGCAGCACCCTTCGCCACCACCCTATCGGCACCGGCACCGGCACCGGCACCGGCACCCGCATCAGCATCGGCGCGCTCGCGCTCGCCGCGGCCCTCGCCCCGCTCCCGGCACTCGCCGGTCTCACCAGCAGCGGCGCCGGCAGCAGTGCGATCACGGTGACCAAGCAGGGCACGACCCTGCAGATCGTCGGCTCGAGCGGTGTCGACGTCATCGTCGTCTCCGAGACCGTCAGCGGCGGCGTCACCCATGTGGTGGTCGACGACTCGAGCACCGGCGCTCAGTGGAAGGTCCCCAAGTCCGAGATCACCGACATCGACGCGACCCTCGGGGGCGACAACGACGACTACATGGGCCGGGGCACCGATCTCGACCAGGTGGTGAGCGGCGGAGGTGGCGACGACCTCATCCGCGGCGGCGACGGCAGCGACACCCTCTATGGTGGCTCCGGCAGCGACGACCTTCGCGGCTACAGCCAGGCCGACACGCTCTATGGCGGAATCGGCAACGACATCCTCCGGGGCGGCTTTGGCAGCGACCGCCTCGAAGGCAACGAGGGCGACGACGAGCTGTCGGGCGGCCCCGGAGACGATGTCTTGGTCGGAGGCCAAGACGACGACACCCTCTACAGCTACGACTACGACACTCCTGGCGGGGCCGATGACATCCTGCTGGGCAACGGCGGCAACGACTTCCTGTACGGCTCCGGCACGCTCAAGGGCGGCGACGGCAACGACACGCTCGAGGGCAGCCCCAACACGGTCGACTCGCTCGACGGCAACGGGGGCGCAGACACGCTGCTCTTCAGCGGCAACGCCACCAACCTCGCCGACTTCATCGAGCTCGACGACCAGGACACCTACGACGGTCATGCCATCGGCGACTACGAGGTCTGCGTGAAGACTGCGAACACCGCCAGCGCCAACACCACCGACTCGGTCCTGGTCAGCTTCACGCCCGTGGGCAGCGCGGCGGTGGCCTACTGCGTCTTCGACGGCCTCACCCAGGACACCAAGGTGTGCTGCGACGCGGAGATCGGCGACCTCGGCTACGTGGCCGCGGACGACCTCTATCAGGCGTGGAATTCCGGCTCCGACGGCACCCGCATCAAGTGGATCTCCGCCACCGACCTCGCGTCCGGCCTCGAGCTCACCGGCAGCATCAACGCCTCCACGGTGTTCGACTCCAACGCCGACTGCAACAGCACCTCCTGCTTCATCGATGTCGATGGCTCGTTCTGCTACAACATCCAGGTCGATGGGCTCGGCTCGGCGGGCACGTGCCTCGACGCCAGCTTCGACTTTGGCGCCACGTGGCCGCTGTTCAGCAACTGGAGCCTCGAGGCGTGGGTCAAGGAAGCCGACGGCGTCGATGGCTTCCTGTCCACCGTCGAGTACATCGTCGACTCGGTCGACGAGCTGGCCTCCACGCTGGGCGGCGCCTACAACACGGCCAAGAACACCGTGGAGGACATCTGGAACGACATCTTCTCGGTCCTGTGACCGCTCACGCTCTTTGTTCGCAACCCGTGAATGAGATCGCCCGCGTGGGTGACTCCCGCCTACCGAGGGAAAGAGGATGCCAACGCGCATCGACGACGACGATCGGGTCATCGGGCTGCCCACGCCCGAGCACGAGGCCATCCTCCGGCGGGTGGTGAGCCGGCTGACGGGGACCGACGCGTCGCAGGAGGTCATGATCGGGCGCTATCGGCTGGTCCGCCGCCTGGGCGCGGGCGGCATGGGCGTGGTGTACCTCGTGCACGATCCCGACCTCGATCGCCTGGTGGCGCTCAAGGTGCTCCACGTGGACTCCCCCACCCTCGGGACCCACGAGGAGATCTTGCAGCGCCGCATGCGACGCGAGGCCCGGGCGCTCGCACGGCTCGATCATCCCCACGTGGTGCGGGTGTACGAGGTCGGGGAACACCAGGGGCGGATCTACCTGGCCATGGAGTACGTGGAAGGCACCACGCTCACGCAGTGGCTCGATGACGCGCCCACGCGCCCGTGGGAAGACCTCGTGCAGGCCTTCGTGGCGGCCGGCGAAGGCCTGGCCGCGGCCCACGCGGCGGGGCTGGCCCACTGCGACTTCAAGCCCGACAACGTGCTCATCGGTCACGACGGAGCGATCAAGGTCGGTGACTTCGGGCTGGTGCGCTCGCTCGAGGACGTCCCGAGCACCGAGCAGGAGACCACGGGTCCCACTCACCGGCCCCGCCTGGTGCGGCTAGAGGGATCGGGCATGACCACGCGCAAGGGCGAGGTGTTCGGCACGCCCTTCTTCATGGCGCCCGAGCAGCTCGAGGGCCTCCGCGGAGACTCGCACGGCGATCAGTTCGCCTTCTGCGTGGCGCTCTACACCGCGCTGGCCAAGCAGCCCCCGTTCACCCGCTCGTTCGCGAGCCGGCGCGAGAGCATCGCCGCCGGCCCGCGGCCCATGCCAACCACGGCCGGCCCGCTGCCAACCCGGCTGGTGGGCGCGATCGAGCGCGGCCTGCACGACGATCGAGACCAGCGATGGCCCTCGATGGACGCGCTGCTGGCCGAGCTCCGCCACGCGCTGGGGGCCCGAGCTCGCAGGCGGCGACGCTCGGCGCTGGCCGCCGCCGGCGCGGTGGTCCTGGGGGTCGTCGCGTGGCAGGCCCATGCGCAGTATGAGCGAAGCACCCAGGCGCAGGCGTGCGCCGCCGCGGGGGCCGACATCGACGCGGTGTGGAACGCAGCGACGCGGGAGGCCGTGCAGGAGGGGCTGATGACCGCGCCCGTCAGCCATGGCGCGGTCACGGCCGACAAGATCATGCCCTGGCTCGATCGCCACGCCGACGACTGGCGCCGAGATCGGACCCAGGCCTGCACCAGCGCCACGCTCGAGGGAGAGCTCGACGAGGTCTCGTACCGCAAGGCGCAGTGGTGCCTCGACGAGCGCAGGCGAGAGCTGGCGGCGCTGCTCGGGATGCTGCACGACGCCGACGCACAGACGGCCGAGGGGGCGATCCCCGCCGTGATGGCGCTGCGAGCCACCGCCCCCTGTGTCGACGCGATGGTGCTCCGCGGGCTCCCCGAGCCCCCGTCGCCCGCCAACCGCGAGGCGATCGTGACGCTCGAGGAATCGCTCGCCGAGGCCGACGCGCTCGCGGCCACCGGCAAGTATCGCCCCGCGCTCGGGCTTGCCGAAGAGGTGCTGACGCAGGCCGAGCGCCTCGGGTGGCTGCCGCTCGTCGCCTCCGCGCGCAGCCGGAGGGGATCGCTGCTCCACCGCACGGGCAACTACGAGGAGGCGCTGGCCACCGATGCTCACGCTTTCACCGAGGCCTCGCATGCACGGGCCTGGGGGCTCGCCGCCGACGTGGCCAACGCCGCGACCCATGTCGCGGGCCATCGACTGGGGAAGTACGAGGTGGCGCGGGTGTGGTCGCGGAGCGCCGAGACGGCCGAGCTGCTCGCGGGCGATCCCCTCGAGCTGCGCCGCGCCAATCGGCTCGATGCCCTCGGCGCGGCCGAGAACGCAGCCGGCAACCATGCCGAGGCCGAGCGCCTGCACACGCTGGCGCTGCACACTCGAGAGCGCGCGCTCGGGCCGGATCACTTCGAGCTCACGTGGAGCATGTCGAACCTGGGCAACGCCAAGAAGGCCCAGGGCAACTACGACGGCGCACGGGTGCTCTACGAGCGGGCGCTCGCGATTCGTCGCGAGGTGCTGGGCTCCGAGCACCCCATGGTGGCGGGGCTCATCAACAACATCGCCGTGGTGCTCTCCACACAGGGCGAGCACGCACTGGCGCAAGCCCGCTTCGAGGAAGTGCTCGACCTGCGTCGGCGCACGCTGGGCCCCCGCCATCACGACGTCGCCACCGCGGCGCTCAACCTCGCCGCAACGCACCAGTGGCAGGGTCACCTCGACCAGGCCCTCCAGCTCACCGAGGAGGCGCTGTCGGTGCTCGAGCACTCGGTCGGCCCCGAGCATCGCGACGTGGCCATGGCGCTGGGCAACCTCGCGGCGCTCCACACCGAGCGAGGAGCAGCGGCCCAGGCCGTGCCGCTGCTCGAGCGCGCGCTGACCATCCTCGAGCAGACCCAGGGCACCGAGCACCCCTACCTGGCGCAGGTCCTGATCCAGCTCGCCGATGCTCGCCTCGCCCAGGGAGACACCGTGGGCGCCCAGGAGGCCCATGCTCGCTCGGCTCGCATACGGGAGCTGGTGCTCGGTCCCGATCACCCCGACTTGGCGATGTCGTGGTTCGGGCTGGCGCAGGTGGCGTTGGCCCAGGGGCGGTCCCAGGACGCCATCGCGCTGGCCGAGCGAGCGGCCGCGGTCTTCGAAGCGGCCAACCTCGCGTCGCGGCTGGCCGAGACGCGCGACCTGATCGAGCGCGCCACCACCCCAATGCAACCCGGGTGAATGAATCGGGCCGCCACCGGGACTCCCCCTTGCGAGCGTGAGGTCTGGCCGCGTGGCAGGGATCGCAGAGGTGAGGGTGGCGGCGAGCGAGCGGATGCACGGCGACGACTGGGACGCGCTCCTGGCCTGGAAGAACGGGGATGCCGCAGCCGCCGAGCAGCTCGCCCGGCGTCACTTCTCGGCGCTGATGCGCTTCTTCATCAACAAGGTCCGCAGCTCCGACGACGCCGCCGAGCTGGTCTCCGAGACCTTCCTCGGCTGCCTGCGCGGACGGCCGCTGATCGAGGTGCGCGGCTCGTTCCGCACGTACCTCTTTGGCGTGGCGATGAACAAGCTGCGCGGCTACTACCGCACGCAAGCCAAGCGCCGCCGCGAGCTCGACGACTTCGAGCACCTGTGCGTGGCCCAGGTGCTGCCTCGCTCCCAGACCTCGCTGGTGATGCGGGCCCAGGAGACCAAGCTGCTGGTCAAGGCCCTGCGTCAGCTCTCGCTCGCCCAGCAGATCGTGGTGGAGCTGGCCTACTTCGACGAGCTGTCGGGGGAGGAAATCTCGGCGACGCTCGGAATCCCGCGGGCCACCGTCTACACCCACCTCCACCGCGGCCGGCACCGGCTCGCGCAGATCATCGGAGCCATGACCGAGGATCCGATGCTCGCGGGGTCCACGGTCTCCGGCCTGGACACGTGGGCGGCCGAGGTTCGAGCACGACTTCCCCGACGATAGGCACGACGATGGGCCCCCAGCGTCTCCCCCTCATGCTGAGCCGCATCACCGCACCGATCGTCGCGCTCGCGGGCGCCGACGATCCGCGAGTCACCGTGCCCGAGATCGACGCCTGGCGCGACGCCACCACCGACAGCTGCTCGCTGCACGATCCAGCCTCGGCAGCCCGAGGTGCTGCGGAGGGAGCGCCGGTCCCAAGGTCACCCATCGACGGAGAGCACCTTGGAGCTCGCAGGACTGCCCGAACACGTGCGCAGCAAGGCACTGGTATTGAACGTCGGCGTCGAGACTCCGATGATGGCCGCTTCGGACGCGGACGTCGTCACCCAAGTGATAGCCATGCATCCGCGCCCAATGTAGGCTAGGAGCGTGCCGGTCCATTTCCATGTCCTCGCCGACGTTCCCTACGACAAAACGGAGAAAGAATGGCTGGTCAGGGCAATCGAGCACAGCAACCAGGTTGCAGACCGCCAGGGGGCCGACTTCCTGGTCCATCTCGGCGACATGTGTCCGTCTACCCTTGATCTGGACAATACCAAGTCTTGGTTGCGAGAGGTCAGCGGCATCCTGCAGAACAGCAAGATTCCGGTCCTCTTCGTCCCCGGCGACAACGACTGGCAGCAGAACCCGATCTATGAGTCGGCTGGGGGGGCCGACACGATCCGCAAGCTATGGGGGGAGCTGTTCATCACGGACTTCGTCGATGAACCTCACTCGACGTTCGCCAGAGACACTGAGGTCGACCGCCACGGCTTCGCAATGCCTCAGCAGTTCGCGTTCACGTTCGAGCGAGTGAGATTCGTCGGCATTCATCTCGTGGACGGCGACTACGCCGAGAAGCGGCGGCATACCGACCGTGCCCTTGCGTGGCTGAGAGCCTCGCTAGAGGCCCCAGAACCTAGGTGGACCCGTTTCGTCGTGTTCGGCCACAGTTTCCGAGCATTGGAGGGAGATCCGCAATTTCATCGCGACGTCAAGTACCTCCTCGAGTCCGCGTTCGCCGACGCTCGGGACGCGACGGCTCTGTTCGCCTATGGGAACGAGCACGAGGAGACCAAGCGAGACTGGGTCGTGAAGCCAGGGCTCGTGCAAAAGCAGTTCATCAGCACCCAGCCCGGTGGAGGGCTCTACCGCGTGCGAAGCGATGATGTCCGCCCGGTCATGCGGAAGGATGCTGACGATCCACAGTGGGAGATCGATCCCATCCTGAAGTGGAACGCCTAGCGACATCTCGAGGTTAGGAAGCATGAGCGCAGAATTCGGGCTGGACCCTCGGCGTTCCACCCCTCATGCGGAGCTCCGAAGTGCTCGTCCCGGTCGAGTCACGCCACCCCCCAGGACCAGCTTCGATTCCTGTCCGCCTCCGCCGACCAGCTAGCTACCAAACTTCGCTCGGATGTGCGGGTCCAGCCCCGCCGTGAGCCCCGCGAGCCAGGGGGCAAGCCTACGAGTGTCGTGTACCATGGCGCCAGAGTATAGCAATGGTTACTCCAGGAACACCTTGACCGCGGCGGCGATGGGAAGCTGGTCTTTCTGTCCGTGGATCAACGCCTCCAGGTAGGTGAAGAGCTGGCGGTACTCCTCCATGATCGCCTTGCCTTCGACGAGGTAGATCAGCACATCCGTGCGGACCGGCAACCTGCTGCGAGCTGGACCCATGGACAAGACCTCCCCC
>JBFIJN010000382.1:0-8793 GCA_041600735.1 Nannocystaceae bacterium | reverse complement strand
GTCCTCGATCGACTGGTCGCTCATGACTGGCCAGGCAACGTGCGACAGCTCGAGAACCTACTCGAGGCCGCGCTCGTCATGAGCCCCGGCGTGGAGCTGGAGCTGCCCCATCTCGCTCGCCGCACGGGATCGATCGCCACCCCCCGCCACACCGTCGAGCCGCTGGAAGACGCGATCCGGCGCTGCATCGAGTCGGCGCTGGCCTCGACCGGTGGCAAGCTCTATGGCCCCGGCGGCGCCGCGCTGCGGCTTGGGCTCGAGCCGAGCACGCTGCAGAGCAAGATGCGCAAGCTGGGGATCGACCGGCGCAGGTTCATCGACTGATCCGGCGCTAGGGGAGGACTGGACGCCAACGCGCTACGGAATCGCTGTGCCGGCTGTCGGAGTCGGACGACCGCCACTCCGCGCCGTCTTGGCTCACGACGATGTGCGTCCTTTGAAGATCCACCGCGTCCGACAGCATCGTGACGGCCCGGCGCCCATCCGGCGCCCACGCCAGCTCCGTCGCCGCGGGGACCCGCTCGACGATGCTCTGCCCCGAGTCGGCGAAGATCACGACGGCGTAGTCGGTGAGGTAGATCGTGTCGAATACCCACGCGGGAGCCGCGGCGAGCCCGGTCCCGTCGGTGGACCACGTCGGCGCGTCGAAGCCGTAGAAGGACTCATTCGTCCACATGACGACCTCGTGCTCGACGACGTCCACACCGAAGATCCTCGAGTACCCCAGCTCGGTGGGATCGTCGGCCGCGAATGCGATGAGCCGGCCGTCCGGCGACCACGAGATCCAGAGCAGGTCGAGTGGTGTGCCGTCGGCGAGCTGCAGCGGCACCTCGGTGACCATCCCGCTCGCGAGCTCGATGATTCGAAGCTCGTGCGGATCGCCTCCATCCGTGGAAAAGAGGGTGGCCCATCGATCACCGTCTGGGGACCAGGCGAGCGCCGCGCCGAGCCCGGAGGGGGCCGGACGCTCCGCGCCGCCGTCGAACTCGACGAAGACGCGCTCCGCGTTGCCGTCGTCCTTTAGCCGCGCGGAGAGGAACACCAGCTCGCTCGGCGAGGGCACGACGCCCAACAACCCCGGCAGCACCGTGACTTCCCCCGAGCCGGGCGACCAGATCACGACCTCGAATTCCCCGTCGCGACTCCGCGTAACCGCGAGGTACGTCCCATCGAAGGACCAGCCGAGCGAGCTGACGCGGACCCCCGGCTCTGGCGCGAGCACCTCGACGGTGAATTCCCCCGGTACCGCCCCCATCAACCACGAGCTCCTACCGTCCTCGTCGGAGCGGAGGTACGCCAGCTCGACCGATGCTGGATCGTGCGCCCGCGGCCCGCACGAGGCGAGCAGGAGCGACCACCCCACCCAGCGCCAAGGTTCCACCAGCTCGAGCCTAGCACGGTCGCGGGTCGAGGCACCGACCTCGGTGACTCAATGGCTCGAATTCTTCAACGTAACGATCGGGCCGGATGTGGTTGCGTTCGGCGTTGGCGACGGGTCGCCCCGTGCAGCGAACTCGACATCGGAAAGCGGCGCGATACGAGATCTGAAGCCCTCTATACCGCGCGCCCACAGCGACGAGGCCACGCTGGAGCTTGTCAGGCGGGCTCGAGGACGAGCGGCTCGAGCTGCGGCTGGCCCTCGCGCCAATACAGCAGGTTGGCGAAGCTCCCGGACTCCTCGCCTCGCTCCACCACCGCCTCGTCGTAGCCATCGTCGTCGAGGTCGAGAGTGCCCCAGACGTAGTGACGATTCGTGGTGGTCCGCTCCACTGGGATGACCGGCGTCAGGCGTCCATCGAGCCCGAGGATCACGATCCCTGCCACGGAGTCTCGCCCGTTCGGATCGACGCGCGCGTCGAGCCGAACGAGGTAGCTGCCCCCACAAAAGCGTCCCGGGGTCACGTAGACATCCTTCGCCGTCAGCGGTCGGCGCTCGAGCAGCGCCACCACCTGCGGCCCCGCGACCATTGCGATCGAGCGGCCCAGCACCTCGATGACCTCGCCTAGCTTCGGGTCGTCCGCCTCGAGGCCTCGACCCCAGCGAGCCGGGTTGCGGGGTCGCCCCGTCCAGTCGCGGGCTCGAACCGCCACGCCCTCGGGACCGACCCCAAGCACCACGCGAAGCAACACCATGTCTTCGCCGTACATCGCGGGCCAGAACCCCTTGGCCTTGCCGCCGAAGACGGACCCATCCGCACCGAAGACGATCCAGGAGTCCCCTCGGGCGAAGCGTTCGGGCATGCCGATGTCGCGTGCGGGCTTGGTTTGGCCCTCGTGGGCCCGCGCGATCGAGCGCCATGTCTCCGCCTCCGGGCCATCGCCAAGCTGCACCATCACCTCGATGAAGGCGTGCTCGTCGGAGTCGTGGGACCAGTGGAAGACCGAGGGATCGATGTCGGTGGTGATCGGCGGGACCGGGTCGAGGTTCGGCGGAGGAGCGACCGTGCTCGGCGGAGGCGTGGTCTCGCGGTCCGGCGGAGCCGCGGTCGTCGAGCGCTCGGCGATCACCGCGGGCTCCGGACTGACCGGGACTGGCGAGTCCGTACCGCTGCCGCACGCCAGCGCTCCCGCAAAGGCCCCGACCCCCACCACGACGATGCTCCACCGATGCTGCAACATGAGACGATCACTCCTCGGGACCAAGCACGCGCATCATACGAGGTGCTCGAGCACCACCGACAACTGGCCAGGGGAGCCAAGGTAGCCGCTCGATGGTATGAAGCGAGAGTGCAAGGGTCGACGAAGATCTGCGTGGCGCTCGCGTTCGCATCGCTCGGGCTGATGCCGGGCTGTCGCCCGACCAAGGCCGAGGTCGCCGGGCTCTCGGCGCAGCTCGACCAAGTGCTCGCGCAGCAGAAGGCGCTCGACGAGCGCATCGCGCAGCTCGAGGTGCAAGAAGCCGCGACCGAAGAGCGCGCGGAGATCGAGCGCACCTCCTTGGTCCAGGGCATCAACGGCGTGGCGGAGCGGCTGGCCGAGCTCGAGAAGCGCGAGGCGGCCAAGCCGATGAAGCCCGCGGCCGCCAAGCCCGACCCGGCCGCGGTCTACAAGGTCACGCTCGGTGATTCCCACGTCAAGGGCCGCGCGGATGCGCTGGTGACGATCGTGATGTGGACCGACTATCAGTGCCCGTACAGCGCAAGGGTGCAAGCCACGCTGGCCCAGCTCGAGCGCGAGTATGGTCGCGAGCTTCGCCTCGTGCACAAGCACAACCCGCTCGGCTTCCACCCCCATGCGATGCCAGCCGCGCTCGCGGCCGAGGCCGCCGGGCGCCAGGACGCGTTCTGGAAGATGCACGCCATACTGTTCGAGCACCAAAAGGAGCTCGAAGACGCGAGCCTGCGCAAGTGGGCCAAGAAGCTGGGCCTCGACTCCCGTCGCTTCGAGAAGGACGTCGGAGATCCTGCGCTCCGCCAGCGCATCGAGGCCGAGCAGGAGCAGGGGGTGACCCTCGGCGCTCGCGGTACCCCGGCGTTCTTCGTCAATGGTCGCTTCTTGTCGGGGGCGCAGCCGATCGAGAACTTCAAGGCGCTCATCGACGAGGAGCGGGCCAAGGCTCGCGTGCTCGTCGAGCGTGGCGTACGGCCCGAGCAGGTCTACGAAGTGACGATCGCAGAAGGTCGTACCAAGCTCTAGCTCGCGGTATCCTCGTGCTCGAGGATCCATGCCGCTGCCACGCTCGCTCATCACCGCGCTCGCGCTGGTCCTCGCCGCCGCGGGGGCCTGTGGTCCCTCGGTGCCGAGTGAGACCGATGCGACAGGGAGCGACGGGAGCTCGTCCGCGAGCACGGGTCGCCCCACGACGGGCCCGCCCCTCACGACGACCGATGGCACGACCATGGCCGACACGACGGGCGTCGACACGGCGGAGACCACCGATGGCATGTTCATCTCGCGCCCCGACGGCTGCGGCGCGGCGCCCGGGGGCACCTCGTTCCACTGCACGTTCTTCGAGTGCGACTACGTCTTGCAAGACTGCCCGCGTGGCTCGAAGTGCATGCCGTGGGCCAACGACGGCGGAAACGCGTGGGTGTCCGCGCGGTGCTCTCCGCTCGACCCCGATCCGGTCGAGCCGGGGGGCGCGTGCACGATGCAGGGCTCCCCCGTGTCCGGCGTGCTGCAGGGCACTGTGTGACCTCGACGATCCGATGGCCGATCTCCTCTGCGCCACGACGCACCCCAATGAGGTCTGCCGCGCATGGTACGAGCCCGGCTCGGCGCCCGCGGGGCTCGAGAACGTGGGCGTCTGCGCGCTGCCGCCCTGAGGGCGCGGCCTGTCACCAGAGATCGTCGAGCTGTCTCGATCGGTGCGTGATCTCTTGCGCGGCGGGAGAGGTTGGGAAGCATGAGCACAGAGATCGGGCTGGACCCTCGGGGTTCCCCCTCATGCGGAGCGCCAACGTACGTTGCGGGCGCAAGCGCGCGAAAACCCGAGACAGGCCACTTGGGTCCTCGCTCTTTGGCGTTGCCGCCAGCACCGCCTCACGCTACGAACAAAGACCATGCTCTCGATCCTTGGCTCGCTCGCCTTGTTCCTCGCCCCGGCTGCTGCCTCACCAGTGACGGTCATCGAGAGCTACGACGCCTCGATGGGTCAGCTCCCCGAGGGCGTCGCGGTGAGCGCGAAGGGTGACCTCTACGTGACCCTGGCCGGCACCGGCGAGCTGCGACGTATCGATCGCAAGACGGGCGTGGGCTCCACCGTGGCCAATTTCGACGTGGGCTTCGGCTTCCTGCTCGGCATGGCCTTCGACGGCGACGACCTCTACGTGGTGCTCGCCTCGTTCGTCGAGGAGACGTCGGGCGTGTGGCGGGTGTACGGCAACGGCAGCATCGCGCGCGTGGTCGCGCTGCCCGGGTTCCCCAACGACATCACCTTCGACGAAGACGGCAACATGTTCGTGACCGAGTCGATCGGCGGCGCGGTGTACCGTGTGGCCGCCGGCACGACCACCCCGGAGCTGTGGGTGAGCGATCCGCTGCTCGTGGGCGACGTCGACATGTCGCCGGTGCCGTTCCCGATCGGTGTCAACGGGATCACCTACGACGACGAGACCCAGTCGGTGCTGGTCACCAACTCGCAGGTGCCGGCCGTCTTGGAGATCGACGACGACGGCGGCATGGCTGGTGTGATCTCGGTCGTGGCCGCGGGCGAGCACCTGCGCGGCGCCGACGGCCTGGCGCTCGGCAAGAGCGGTGACGTGTACGTGGTGGCCAACTTCAGCTCGTCCGTGCTCCGCGTCGATCGCCAGACGGGTGCGACCACGACCATTGCCGATGCCAGTGACGGGCTCGTGTTCCCCGCCACGATCGCATTCGGTCAGCACGGCGGCGACAAGAAGGCCGTCTACGTCACCAACTTCGGCTTCGGCGCAGGTCCGTCCGCTCCCGTCTCGCTGCTGCGCATCGCGGTGAGCGAGAAGGGCGAGAACTACCCGGCCGGTACCTGAGCGGCCGCCGCGCAGAGGACGCGGTGCCGAGGAGGGCTCGTTTCCCGCCCCCATCCTCGGCCGAGAGGAGAAATCGCTGTTCTCGTGCGATCGCCGGCCAAGATCGCCGTCCCCTCTGGCGATGACTGCGACTCCCGCAGTGTTGCGGGCCACCCAAACCTGCGGCGGGCGCCTCCGTGAGGGGTTCGTCGTGCTCGCCACCGACGTGGCCGCGTTCATCCCGACCTCGGGCTGGCGCTCGGTCGTGCTCGAGGTGGCGCTCGGTCTGGTGACGACCCGCATCGAGCTTTCCCGAGCCGAGCTGGAGGTCGTTGGCTCGCCGACGCTGGCGGCGGACCTCGAGGAGCTGGTGTGCGCTCGGGAGGGGTTCATGCTGGGCGCAGACTGGACCTGGACCCATCTGCAATTGCTGCATCGCAGATATGTGATGCTCAATCTCGACGGCAATACACTGAGGTTCGAGCTTCCGCCGCCCGAAACCTTGGCTCGCTGGCGAAAGCTCGACCCTCCAAGTCGGCGATCGCAGCGGATCGCCGCGGCGGGAGTCGCTGGCGTCGCGGTGCTGTGCGCCCTCGTCGGGACGCTGGCGTGGCAGCTCACTGGAGAGGCGGACTACCTGGTCGCAGGACTCTCCTTCGCGGGTCTGTTCGTGCTCGTGCTGGCTGTAGTGCTGTACAGCTTCCACCAAGCCGCCCGGCAGCTCTAGCCAGGCCAAGCAGCCCCGCCTAGACCAGCAGCACCAGCGCCAGCAACAACCCCCCCGCCAGCACCGTCGCGGCCGCCGAGATCCCGAAGCCCAGCATGATCGCGATGTGCCCCACCCGTAGCCCGCGGCTCTCCTTGCGTCGACGCATGCGAGCGACGGCCTTCCCGGCGGTCCGCATCGATACGAGGGACACGATCGACATCAGCAGCACGATGAGCAGCGACGGGGCCGCAGCGGCGACCATCCCTGCGCCAAGTCCGCTCATTCCACAAGCCGAGGCGGTGGAGCTCCAGCTCGAGCCCACCGCCAACGCCAACACCGATGTCAGCCCACGTACGTGTCGCATGCCCGGTAGGAGACGAACGAGCCCCTCGATCGGTTCCCCGGTCGCGTGAGATCGAGCCCCGCGGCCAGCCTCCGCTCACGGCCAGCGCGCCAGCATGCCCACGAGGACCTCGCCGTAGCCCGCGGCCAGCGACTCACTGCGCAGCTCGTAGACCGGGGCCTCGCCGCTCATGAAGCCAGAGGTCGCGCGCACCCGGGTCCACGGGCCCACGCCGGCGCGGCCTACCCAGGCGTAGCCCAGGCCCAGCTGGCCGTAGAACGAGTTTCGCGCGAGCGGCGGGTCGATCCCGGCGTCGCGGTTCACGTAGTAGCCGACCGCGTCGAGCGAGAGCCGATGGGCGGGGCGGGGGTGGAAGGCCAGGCGCGTGCTCACTCGCGCATGACGCTGGGTATCGCTCGCGACCCAGGCGTAGCGCCCCTGCACGTGCCAGCCGAGGCGCCAGCGCGTGCCCAGCAGGTGATCGAGGCCGTAGCCGAAGTGAAGGATGGTGTCTTGCTGACCGGCTGGGTTGGTGATCACGCCGGCATCGTCGCTCCACTGGATCGCATGGGTGGTCACCCCTACGGCCAAGCGATCATCGACCGCGTCGGTGCTGCGCGCGGCGGCGAGCGGGCGACTCGACAGCTCGACCTGATGCCCGTGCACGCGGATGCGGCGATCCCCGGCATCGTACCAAGCCAGCTCGTGACGCCCACCCAGCGCGAGCCAGGGCGTGAGCGCCAGGGCCCACGCACCCGCGGGACGAACCGTCCACACCGCGGTGTCCGAGAGCCCCAGCGAGGTCGGGAGGTACGTGGCGGAGACGTCGACCCCCATCCACAGGGTGCGCCGCGTCTCGGGGTCGCGATAGCGGATCGACCCGAGCTCGGGGTAGGGCGCGAACACTTGCCACTGCCCCGCGTCGCGCTCGGCTCGCTCGCTGCGACGGCCGGCTCGACGACCACCGCGTCGGGCCTCTTCGAGCTCCGCCTCGTCGACGGGCTCGTCGTCGGTCTTGGCCTGACCCGAGGGCAACGCCCCGCCGTAGGGCCCAGCCGTGGCCGCGGGCGGCTCCTCGCTTGCCGCATCTGCGCGCGCGGCTGGCTCGCTCGCGACGTCGCCGATCCCGTCGTCGTCCTCGGCTTCGGGCGGATCCCCGCGGGGCTCGTCCGCGCGAGCGCTGGCCGCATCCCGCTCGACCACGCCCGCAGCGTCATCGACCTCGCTCGGATCCGAAGCTTCCTCGCGCGGCGCCGCCGACCCGCGCTCACGCTCCGCCGGCTCGGCTCCCGCAGCCTCGCGGCCGAGCCCCGTCAGCAGCAACGCCGTGAGCCCGAACCGCAGGCCGATCTCGGCGATGGACGACGGCGACGACAAGCTCGGCATCATAGCCCACGCAACGCCCGAGCGACGGCCGCGACCCCGCCGCAGGGACCGATTGGCTCGCGCTCAGCCGCTCACGCCCGTGACTCGCGCCGCGATCTCGCTCAACCACGCGACCCCTGCCTCCACGTGCTCGGGCGCGAGCCCGCGAACCCACGCCAGGTGCTCTTGCGCGCCGCTCTGAGGCTCGATCGGCAGCGGACACGGCGGGAGCACGCGATCGAGCACCAGCTCGGGCAGCTCACCGCCCCGCTCCCCCACGAACGCACGCAGCCGCTCCACTCGCTCGTCGATGCACGTGTCGAGCAGGGCATGGGCCGCTTCGAGCACCGTGCGCAGCGCATCGTGCTCCACCCCCGCGGGCACGCGCGCGAGTCGAACGTGGCGATACCAGGCTCGCAGCGCGACCAGCTGCCCGATGTAGTCGAGGTTGCGTCGCAGCCGCGGCTGCAGCTCGTCGAGCTTGGCCGGGGTGAACGGTCGATCGAGGACTGGCGTGGCGCCGAGCACGAGGCGCCCGGCCGCCACCGGTCGACGCACGACCTGCCCCGCCGCGGTGACCGAGCCATAGCCCACGCTACCGGGGCCCACCAAGCCGCCCGCGCCACCGAGGAAGATCCTGCGCTCGCGCAAGAACACGCCGCGCGCGACATCACCGACGAGCGTCGGCGTGGCCTTGTCCCCGCGCTCGCCCCACGGCGTGAAGTTGAAGTGAATGAAGCCGCTCCCCACCTCGGAGTGATCGCGACGCGAGGTGCCACCGGCCATCAGCACGTCGCAAAAATTGCTGAGCGAGCCCAACGTCACGAACGAGAGCAGGATGGTGTGCTTGAGCCCCACGCAGTGCGCGGTCGAGGCCTCCTCTTCGAGCAGCGTGCCCGGGCGTAGATGAGCGCCCATGCCCGCACGCGCCCCCGCGAGCAGCACCG
>JBFIJN010000381.1:0-8803 GCA_041600735.1 Nannocystaceae bacterium | reverse complement strand
GCGCCATCAGGCAGCCCTTCGCGAACGGCTCCACCCAGCTGTTCACCGTGGAGACGAGCGCGCTCCACTCGCCGTCGGGGGCGGCCGTGCGATCGACGTAGGCAAAGCGAAACTCGTCGGCCGTCGACCAGATGTCGCCGGAGTCGACGCTCATGCCCACGATCGCACCCGGCTCGGGACCCACCGCGGTGCACGGTTCGCGGCAGGTGAACGGCCAGCCGTCCGCGTCGTGGGTGATCGTCCACGGATCGCGATGCAGATTCACCGCGTTGGTGCCGAGGTGGTGGGCCCCGGCGCCCACCCCTTCGTCCCACGCGGCCTCGTCGTTCGCATCCCACGCCCGCACCACGAAGCCGGCCGCGGCCGCCGCGGCGATCGCCGAGGTATCGCCGACGTTGGCGTTGTAGATCGCGATGCGGGGATCCGGGTCGAGCAAGTCCTCGAGCGTGGTGACCGACGGCGCCACGAAGGCACGCTGCCCCTCTTGCAGGTAGATCGAGAGCGGCGTGCCCGGGTTGGCGATGTTGCCTCCGGTGAGCGCCACCAGCACGCGCCCGCGCAGGCCCACCACCGACGGCCAGCCGCACGCCGAATCGGTCGCCGCACTCGCGAGATCGGCCGCGCCAGGGCACGCGTCGCGCAGCGCGGCCGGCCCCCAGGTGGCCTCGCCGAGCATCGCATCGAGCATCGCGTCGAGCTGCGCGGGGCGATGCGCGTCCGCCCAGTCGTCCTTGAGATCGAGCCACAGCGTGACCACCTCGTGCTCCGGCACCGCCTGCGCGAACGCCTGCAGCTCCCCGAGGCAATCGGAGAGCAGCCGACACGAGGTGCCATCGTCGACGATATCGGTGTGATAGATGAACCAATCGCCGGGCACCGTGCTCTGCCCCGTCTTGCCCACGTGTAGATCGAGCTCGAGCGAGCGCACGCGGTGGTAGACGAGCTGGTCGATGAGCGCCTCGTTGCGCTGGTAGCTGTTGTGCGACGACTTCTGCCGCAGCTCGTCGTAGCGCAGCTCCGCCGGCGGCGGCTCGCCGGTCGTCGCGCCCTCATCGGTGCCCGTGGCGCTCGCGGTCGTATCGAGCGACGCCGTGCCGTCCGCGAGCGAGGTCGAGCCCGCGACCGCCATCGTGCCCTCCGACGCACCCACGCTCTCGCTCCCCGCGGTCGTGCCCTCGCCAGCCGGCGGAGGCTGCCCACAGCCCAGGCCGATCACCGCTGCGCACCACCAAGCTCGGCTCATGCATGCATGGTGGCACCCGCGACGCAGCAGGACTAGCGCCATGGCGTGGCCGGCTGGTGATCACCGACGCCGCAGCGCGTGCTGGAGGTGCCCGCTGCACAGCGGCAGCACCAAGTAACACCCCGCGCCGATCATCAACGTCGCCGGAATCCCCCACGCCATCGAGGACGTGAGCGCCAGCCCGCTCGCGACCACGCCGCAGGCTCCGTTGATCCCCCACATCCACGGCCCGAGCGGTGGCCTGCCCTCGCCTTCGATCCCCGCCACCAGGCGCAGACCCAGCGGGAAGCCGAGCCCGAGCCCGAGGGCGGGCATGGCCACGAGGCCCAGGCCGAGCAGCACGCGCGCGGGCGTTCCCGCGGCCCCGAACGCACCCATCACCGGATCGAGCAGCGCCCCGGCCACGAGCACCAGGCCACCGGGCACCAGCGGATAGAGCCGTGCCACCCAAGCGCGCTCCACCGGCACGCGGCCGCTGCCCAGGCTTCCGATGCCGGTGAACAAGATGATCCCGCCGAGCAGCACCGCCAGCGCCAGCGTGGGATGGCCCAAGAACACGTTGAGGCGCGACAGCAAGGCCATCTCCACGAACATGAAGCCGAGGCCGATCAGCGCGAAGTAGCTGCCCGCGGCGAGCACGTCGAGCTTGGGGTAGGCGGCGAGATCGCGGCGCCGAGACCACAGCGGGACGAGCACGGCGATCAACGTGAGCAGTGCGCTGATCGCCGTGGCCCACACCAGCGTCTGCGTGGCGTGCAGGTTGCCGAGGAACGCGTAGTCGAGCGAGTCGACCTCGTCCGGCATCGACAACCAAGTCGCCGGCTTGATCATGTTGAAGAAGAACGGTCGTGCATCGGTGGGCGGAGTGAGATCGAGGGTCTGACTGGTGGCCCAGCGCCACATCGCGGCGCGATCGGGTTGCTCGGCGAGCTCGCGCAGCAGGGGGTTGAGCGGCAGCCGGCGCGGCGACAGCAGCACGTTGAACCCACGCTCGGCGGCCACGCGCTGCATGCGATCCATGTCGCCCGACGAGAACGGCGAGGGCGAGACCAAGATCGTCGCGATGTTCATGCTCTGCAGCATCATCACGTGACGCTGGGGGTCCCTCGCCCCGAGCGACCACAGCGTCTCCATCGCCAGCGCCAGCATGCGCGCGGTCTCCCCGGGGGAATCGGGCTTGTACCAGCGCGAGACCGTGAAGATCCCGGTCGGCGTGAGCCGGCGTAGGAAGATCTGCCAGCCCTCCACCGTGTAGAGGCCGTTCTCCGAGAGCGCGTAGGCCCCGGCTCCGGTCGACGCCCACGTGTCGATCAGCGACATCGTGACCACGTCGTACTTCCGCGGATCGCGAGCCAGGTACGCGCGCGCCTCGTCGTGCACGAGCTCCACCTCCGGCAGCTCGGCGACCCCCGAGAACTCGCGCATCGAGCCGCGGTGCAGCCCCACGATCAGCGCGTTGAGCTCGAGCCCGAGCACGGGCGAGTGACCCACGCGCACCGCCTCGAGCACGTCGCGACCGCCCCCGACTCCGATGACCGCGGCCGGACCGCTCGGTCGCAAGTGGTGGGCGAACGAGGTCACGTCCCAGCCGAGATAGGGGTGATCGGTGGCGAGCCCCGGGCGGCCATCGTCGGGGTCGCGATCGAGCGCGACCATCACGGTGCCCGCGGCGCCGTCGATCTTGATGCCGCGCTGCGGCAGCGGGGTGAACAGCTCGGGCGGCGCGAGCCGCCCCGCCGCCCACAGCACCGGCGGGAACACCAAGGTCTCGTCGACGGTGACGCGCGAGTACGTGTTCCACCCGTGGTAGGCGAACTGCCCCGGATCCTCGGCCTCGCCCTTGACCGTGCGCGCGCGCAGCCACGGCCGCTCGGCGCTCGCGTTGATCATGCCCATGCCCAGCAGCCCGAGCGCGAGCGCGGCGGCGATCCGACGATCCCTGGCCGCGCTCGCGTCGCTCCGCGCCGCGGCGAAGGCGAGCCCCGCCAGCGCAGCGAGGGCCGCGGCCACGAGCACCGCGCTCGGCGCATCGAGCCAGTCGAGCAGCGGGATCACCAGCCCGCAGCCCGCGGCGGCCCCCACCAGATCCACCCCGTAGACCCGCCCCGGTGGCAGCCCAGCGCGCGTGAGCACCAGCGTGAGCACCACCCCGCTCACCGTGAACGGCACGGCCAGCGCCCCGCCGTAGGCGAGCATGGTGAGGAAGCCCTTCGTCGAGGTGATGGGCTCGAGCGGGATCATCAACGCCACGCCGATCGCGAGCGGGGCGGTGACCGCGAGGGCCAGGCAGCCCTCGGTGGCGCGACGAGGGACGAGCGCGTCGACGAACGCCGCCGGGCGCACGAACACGATCACCGCGCCCGCGGTCATGCCCAGCATCGCGAGGGAGATCACGAAGAACGCCAGGTGGTACCAGGCCACCACGCTGGTGATGCGGGTGAGCAGGATCTCGAGCACCAGGGTGGCGAGCGCCACGAGGAACACGCCAACGTAGGCCTTCGAACGGCCCGCTGAGAAGGTCTTGCGCTGATCCATGGCCGCGGGTCGCGAGGATACGGTAAGCGCCTGCGGCCTGACCAACCGCGCATCGAACGCGAGCCCCGGGTTAGACTGCCGGCGTGTGGCGTCCACCGCAGCGCATCCGTCACGAGCTCCCGCCCGGCGAGTGGCCGATCGCGGCGTCGGCCCGTGACGCGCGATGGTTTCAGCCCGTGCAGCTCGGCGCGCTGACGCTCGAGCACCGCACCTGGGTGCCCGCGATGGTGCCGTGGCGCGCGACCGAGGACGGCCACGTCACCCAAGACGTGCTCGACTGGTACGCCCGCTTCGCCGCCGGGCGGCCGGGTGCGATCGTCGTCGAGGCCACCGGCATCCGCGACATCCCCAGCGGACCGCTCCTCCGCATCGGCCACGATCGCTTCTTGCCCGGCCTGCGCGAGCTGTGCCGCGTGGTGCACGAGGCGAGCGACGGCCACACCAAGCTGCTCATCCAGCTCATCGACTTCCTGCGGATCCGCCGGCGACCCGCGCCCGAGCGGTTCTTTCGCCAGTTCCTGGTGCTGCGCGACGAGCATCGGGCCGCGGTACCCGAGGCCCACGACGATGTCGCGGTACGCGAGGCGCTGCTCGCCCTACCCGAGGACCAGCAGGCGCGCGCGCTCGATGCCCGCGAGCTCGAGGCGCTGCGTCACGGCGATCGCGAGCACGTGACCGACCTGCACCTGCCCCACATTCGCGCGCTACCGCAGGTGCTGCCCGAGCTGTTCGCCGCCGCCTCGCGGCGCGCCCGCGAGGCCGGCTTCGATGGCGTAGAGCTGCACTACGCCCACGCCTACACGATGGCCTCGTTCCTCTCGCGCCACAACGATCGCAGCGACGGCTACGGCGGCTCGCTCGAGGGGCGACTGCGCCTCCCGCTCGAGACCTTCGCCCGCGTGCGCGCCGAGGTCGGCCCCGACTTCTGCGTGGGCTGTCGATTCCTCAGCGACGAGATCATCGAGGGCGGCAGCGACCTCGGGGAGGCCACCGCCTACGCCGTGCACTTCGCCGCCGCGGGCATGGACTTCCTCTCGCTCTCGCGCGGCGGAAAATTCGAAGACGCCATGGAGCCCAAGGTGGGCTGGGCCGCCTACCCCTACACGGGGCCCAGCGGTCACGATTGCATGCCCACGGTCCAGTCCGACGAGCGCGGACCGTTTGGCCGCAACGTCGAGGCCTCGGCCACCATTCGCGCCGCCGTACGCGAGGCGGGCCATGCCACACCGGTGGTCGTGGTGGGCGGGATCTGTAGCTTCGGCCAGGCCGAGGCGATCCTCGCCCGCGAGGCGGCCGATGTGGTGGGCGCGGCTCGCCAGACGATTGCCGACCCCGACTGGTTCCGCAAGATCTACCTGGGCCGCGGCGACGAAGTGCGGCGCTGCAAGTACACCAACTACTGCGAGGCGCTCGATCAGAAGCACAAGCAGGTCACCTGCCAGCTGTGGGACCGAGTCGATCGCGAAGCCCCCGACGTACCCTTGTCTCACGATGGACGCCGCCGACTCGTCGCCCCGCGCTGGGAGGAGTGAGCCGCCGGCACGCGCCGGGCTTCGCGGCCCGAGCCGCTCCCGAAGAGCCGTGGGCTGGGCGCTGGCGGGGCTGGTCGCGGGCTCGTCGAGTGGCTGCGCGGCGCGACCGCTGGCGCTCGACGACCCCGAGCGCTGGCCCTCGGGTGCGTGCGTCGCTCGCTTCACCGTCGCGCATGGAGACTCGCCGCTGGCCGAGCTGCGCGAGCTCGGCGGCTGGCGCGATGACTTCCAGGACCGCTTCCCCGCCGCGATCATCGACGCCTCCGTGCAGCGCCCGGTGACCGCGTCCGCCACCGTGCGCCTGCACGACCAGCCGATCGCGTGGTTCAGTCGCACGCTCGATGCCGTGGTGCTCGACGGGGCTGCATTCGCGCCGCTGCACCGCGCCGACGCGACCCAGCTCGAGCTCGAAGAGCGCCGCGTGGTGGGCCGCGTGGTCGCGCACGCGCGCGAGGCCCTGGGCGATCGCGCGGTGCTCGAGCTGCTGCTGCGCATCGATGCGATCCACGGCTACTGGCACCTCGGCGCGGATCTGTGCCTCACCCACGAGCACGAGGCCGACGGCGCGTACCGGGCCGAGCTGCGCGGGGTGCATCAGTACCTCAGCAAGCGGCTACACGAGGCCTCCCTCGCGTTCGCGGTGGAGATCGACGCGCACGGCGAGATCGCAGTGGTCGGCCGGTGACCAAGTCGATGCGCAAGGCCGCGTTCGGCGACTTTCAGACCCCGCCCGCGCTCGCCCAGGCGGTCTGTGAGCAGCTGGCGCGCAGCGGGCTGCGCCCGGCGACCGTCGTCGAGCCCACCTGCGGCCGCGGCCACTTCCTGCTCGCCGCCGCGAACAGCTTCGCAGGCGCGACGCTGTGGGGTCGAGACCTCGATCCCGCCTACGTGCGCGCGGCCCGGGCTGCGCTCGCGCGAGCCGGGCACCAAGCCCGCCTGACCACCGGCGACTTCTTTCGCACGGCCTGGGCCAGCGAGCTGCGCCGCTGGCCCGCACCGGTGCTCGTGCTCGGCAACCCGCCCTGGGTCACCTCCGCCGCGCTCTCGGTGCTCGGCGTGGACAATCTCCCGGCCAAGTCCAACCTCAACGCGCTCCCGGGCTTGGCGGCCAAGACGGGGCAGAGCAACTTCGACATCTCCGAGTGGATGCTCGTGCACCTGCTCGAGCTCGCGCAGGGGCACGACGTGACGGTGGCCATGCTCGTGAAGACCGCGGTGGCGCGCCGCGTGCTGGCCCACGCCGAGGCCCACGGGCTCGCGCTGGGCGAGGCCTCGCTGCATCGCATCGACGCCCGGCAGGCGTTCGGGGCCGCCGTGGACGCAGGGCTACTGCGCTTCTCCACGCGAGCTCGCGCACCGCTCGTCTGCCGGGTGTTCGCCGACCTCGAGGCCACCGAGGTCCAGTCCGAGGTCGGCGTGCGGGACGGGCAGCTCGTGGCCGACGCGCGCGCCTACGATCGAGCGGCGAGCGTGCTCGGCCGCGCCGATCCACCGTGGCGCTCCGGGGTGAAGCACGACTGCGCCAAGGTGATGGAGCTCTCGCGCACGGATGGCGTGCTTCACAATGGCCTCGGCGAGCCCGTGGACGTGGAGCCCACGCTCGTGCATGCGCTGCTCAAGAGCTCCGACCTTCGCGGAGACGAGCGGCCCCGAGCGCGGCGCTGGCTGTTGCTGCCGCAGCGGCGGCTGGGCGAGGACACGGCACCGCTCGAGCACACGGCCCCGCGCGCCTGGCGATACCTGCACGCGCACGCGGCTGCGCTCGATGGGCGCCGCAGCTCGATCTACCGCGGGCAGCCGCGCTTCGCCGTGTTCGGCCTGGGCGACTACTCGTTCGCCCCGTGGAAGGTCGCGATCTCGGGCCTCTACAAGCGCGTCGCCTTCACGCTCGTGGGCCCCGACGCCGACGGCAAGCCCACGCTGCTGGACGACACCTGCTACTTCCTCGGCTTTGCCGACGAGCCCGCCGCCACGGCCGCGTGCTGGCTGCTGCGGGGCGACGCGGCCCAGGCCGTGATGCAGGCGTTCACGTTCTGGGACGCCAAGCGCCCGATCACCAAGCAAGTGCTCGATCGCCTCGATCTCGGCGCGCTCGCCCGCGCCGCGCTCGCGGCCGCACCCCCGCGAGCACTCCGCCCCGCCCTGCGCACGCTCGCGCGCCAGCGACCGTTCGAAACGACGACGCCCCACCGGGATCCCCGGTGAGGCGCGCGTGTGCACTCGCGCGAGCGCGCGCTACTCGGCCGGCGGCTCGCTCTCGGCCATCTTGACGGCCGGGTCCTTCTTGGCCGCCTTGCCCTCCCTGACGGGCTTGATCTTCTTCGCCTCGCGCTTGGGCTTGGACTCTTCGGTGGACTCGACCACCGCATCCGCCACGGGTTCATCGCTCGTCGCGGGATCGGCCTCGGCCGCCGCGCCGCCCGCCTTGCCCAGACCCGTGAGCAGCTTGAACTCGATGCGTCGATTCTGCTGACGCCCGTCCTTGGTCGCGTTGTCGCCGATGGGCTCGTCGGGCCCGGCGCCCCGCGTGACGATGCGACGCTCGGCCACGCCCTTGCTCACCATGTACTGCTTCACCGAGTCCGCGCGCGCCTGCGACAAGAGCAGGTTCTTGTCGCGCTTGCCCTTGGTATCGGTGTGCCCGCTGATCTCGACCCGCAGCATCGGGTAGTCGGTCAGCACCTTCACCGCTGCGTCGAGCTCCGCGAACGACTTGCTGCGAATGGTGGCCTTCCCGGTGTCGAAGAAGATCCCTTCGATCACGCCGGTGTACTTCTTGACCTCCTCGGGGAGCTCGTCGGGGCAGCCATCTTCGTCCTCGAAGCCGTTGACGGTCTCGGGCTCGTTGGGGCACTCGTCCTCGGGCGGGAACAGCCCGTCGCCGTCCACGTCGCGCAGCGGGCACCCATCGGGCTCCACGCCCACTTCGTCCTTGCACGCGTCGTCGGGGTCGAGGAAGCCGTCGCCGTCGCTATCGGGGATCGGGCAGCCATCGGGGGCCACGCCCGCATCCTCGGGGCACGCGTCCTCGCGGTCGAGGAAGCCATCGCCGTCGCTGTCCTTGGCGGGGCAGCCGTCGGGCGCGATGCCGGCCACGGTCGGGCACTCGTCTTCGCTGTCGAGGAAGCCGTCGCCGTCTTGGTCGGGTGGGGGCGGCTCGGCCTTGGGCTTGCGTGGCCCGAGCGCAACCGTGAAGCCGAACAAGATCTCGGGGCTGTGCGCGGGAGCGGTCGGCGTGATGCCTTCCTTGGGCGACATCACGTCGCGCCCCTCGAGCCGAAGCACGATGTGCTCCTTCACGAAGAACTTGAGGCCGCCGCCCACGTGCAGCGCCTCGTCGCCGTTGCGACCTGCGGCGTTGGGCTCGCTGCGCACGGCCAGCACGCCGCCGCCAATGACCGCGAACGGCACCAGCCGCCACAGCCCCAGCTGCACCACCGCCTGAGCGCGCGCGGTCGAGACGAACGCGCGCTGCTCGGTGTGGAGCCGCGTG
>JBFIJN010000380.1:0-8821 GCA_041600735.1 Nannocystaceae bacterium | reverse complement strand
GAGCTGCTGCGCATCACCGAGGAGGAGGAGCGCCTCCTCGCCGACGCCCGCTCGACGCTGGAGCGCCTGCGCCAACGGAGCGCCGCGTTGGCCGAGGACTACGTCCGCGTGATGGGCCACGAGCTCGTCTCCACCCACTGAGCGCGAAGCGACGCCCTCGGATGACGTCGACGGCCCCGGTGGGTCGCGACGAGGACGAGAACCTGGTCTACGCGTGCCCGCGATGCAATGAGCACAAGAGCTCCTACTGGCACGAGGATCATCCGCCGCACATGTCCTACGATTGTCTCGCAACCGCCGACCCCGTACTGTACCCAAGTGCTCGCACGATCGACGCTCGCGATCCTCATCGCCCCGCTAGCGGCCTGCGCCACCGAGAGCCCGCGCGACCCCCAAGCGAGCGACGGTGCCTCGACCACCGCCGCCTCCACCAGCGCCCCCGAGCCCACCGACAGCGAGACTGCGGCCTCGACCTCTACCTCGAGCGACAGCACCACCGCGGCGGCCGATGAGACCACCGAGGGTCCTCCGCCGCCGCTCGAGCCTGGGCTGTGGGGTGAGTACTTCGACGCCTATCACGATCTCGTGCTCTCGCGGCACGAGCCGGGCCTCGATCTCCAATGGGGGCTCGATGCACCCGACCCGACGCTCGGGGTGGACCGGTTCTCGGCGCGCTTCTCGGGCGTGCTCACGGCCCCGAGCTCGGGCCTCTACACGATCGCCACCGAGTCCGACGACGGCGTGCGCGTGTGGATCGACGGCGCGCTGGTGATCGACGACTGGAACCCGCACTTCGTCACGCGCACCGAGGGCAGCGTGGAGCTCACGGCGGGCGCGACAGTGCCGATCCTCGTCGAGTACTTCGAGATCGACATCGAGGCCTCGCTGCGCCTCGTGTGGTCGGCCGAGGGGCTGCCCGAGCAGGTGATCGGCCCGGAGTACCTGCAAGCGCCCGCGCTCGACTCTGCGCTGCCGGGGCCCAAGCCGCCGTATCTCAATCCCGTGGTGCCGTTCAATTGCCCGGATCCGGGGGTGATGGCGATCCCCGAGGCTGACGCCACCGCGTACTACATGGTCTGCACGGGGGGCACGTTTCCGATCCGACGCTCGCGCGATCTCGTGCACTGGCAAGACACGGGAGCGGCGCTGCTGCCCGCGGGCAAGCCCAGCTGGGCCGCCAATGGCAATCGCAATTGGGCGCCCGAGCTGCATCGCGTGGGCGATCGCTTGATCGCGTACTTCACCACCGTCAACGCCAACAACGTGCTGTGCATCGGCGCGGCCACGGCCGATGATGTGCTCGGGCCGTGGGTCGAGAGCACGGGGCCGCTGGTGCAGCACCCGCAGGGGGTGATCGACGCGACCTACGTGGAGGACGAGGCCGGCACGCCGCACCTCATCTACAAGATCGACGGCAACTCGGTGGGGCAGCCCACGCCGATGTTCGTGCGGGAGCTGGCGCCCGACGGGCTCTCGTTCGCGCCCGGCAGCGCGCAGACGCAGATCCTCACCAACAACTCCGGCACGTGGGAGGGCGGCGTGGTCGAGGCGCCGTGGGTCGTGCACCACGACGGCTTCTACTACTTGTTCTACAGCGGCAACGTGTACGACCACCGCTACCGCACCGGTGTGGCGCGCTCGCCCGCGCTCACGGGGCCCTACGAGAAGCACGGCGCGCCGATCTTGGGCAACAACGAGCGCTGGGTCGGCCCCGGGCATGGCACGGTGCTGGACCTCGACGGCGCCCACTACTTCTTCTTCCACGCGTGGACCAACGCGGGCAACGGCACCAACCTCGCCGGCGCAGGGCGCAATGGCCTGGTCGATCGGATCACGTGGGTCGACGGCTGGCCACAGCTGCACGACGGCAGCCCGAGCCGCAGCTGGCAGCCCTGGCCGGGGCCCTGACGTCGTCCCCAGCTCGTCCCCAGCTCGTCCTAGCTCGATCGCGCGCGGATCGCCATGTGCCACGCCGGGACCTTGAAGCCCATGCTCTTGGTCAGCGACATGCGCATGAGCACGGTGGGCACCGAGGCGATCACCTCGTGCTGCGCGTCGTCGAGCAGGTCGCGCAGGCGCTGGGGCGTGATGCCGCGCGGCACGATGCCGTTGTCGAGCACCGGGCGCAGGAACGGGAGCAGGCCCAGCTTCACCATGGGGAAGAAGATCTGCTCGGCGCCGCGGCGCAGCTCGAGCACGCTCAGCGTGCCGGTGGTGCCGATGAGGCGCAGCGCGGCTGCTACGAACGGGCCTTGTTGGTCATCGGCGAGCTGGTGCATCACGCCGCGGACGTAGATGTTGGTGTCGCCGAGCTCCTCGTGGAGGGCCGCGATCGCATCGGTATCGAAGGCATCGAGCACGCGGTACTCGACCCGCTCGTGGGGGTTCTCGGCGCGCGCGCGCTCGATCGCCGAGGGCGAGACGTCCACCCCGATCACCCGCGGGAAGTGGTAGCCCAAGAAGGCGGTCTGGCGTCCATGCCCGCACCCGAGGTGCACCATCGGCAACGCTAGATTGGTGTGGGCCTCGATGTTCGGCCAGTCGAATCCCACCCCCTCCTTGGGTGGAGCGTCCCAGACCACCCGAGTATTGTCGCGTGTGACCGTGGACCAGTAGCTCTCCCAGCGTTGGCCATAGCTGATCGATGGGTCCTGCATGCTGGGCGTAGGGTCGCCCTTCGCGAGCGAGAGGGCAAGGCGGCTCCTGTGGAGCACCGACTCAATCGGCTAGCCGGTGGCGGCTCGGAGGCGTTACGCTCGCCAGGGAGTGACGGGCAACGTCAAAGAGGCCGACACTCTCGCAGATCGCGCAGACTCCTCGGCCTCCGACCTCGAGCTAGGCAACCTGTTCGCAGGCCGCTATCGCATCGAGCGCTGCCTCGGGCGCGGCTCGATGGGCACGGTCTACGCCGCGCACGATCAAGTGGTGAACGAGCGCATCGCGCTCAAGCTGCTCTCACTTCCGCGCGACGAGTCGATCGACGGCTTTCGCCGCGAGGTACGGCTGGCCCGCCGCGTCACGCATCGCAACGCGGTCCGCACCTTCGATCTCGGCGAGCACGTCGGCCTCCACTTCATCACGATGGAGATCATCGAGGGTGAGAGCCTGCGCGTGCGACTGGCCCGAAGCGAGCGCATGTCGCCCGCCGCGGCGATGGCCCTGGCCTGGCAGCTGTGCCAGGGCCTGCAGGCCGCCCACGACGTGGGCGTGATCCATCGCGATCTCAAGCCCGGCAACGTCCTCATCGATCACAGCGGCCGCGCCGTCGTCACCGACTTCGGTGTGGCCAGCACCCTCGCCGAGCAGCTCGACGGCAGCGAGGATCGAACGCGAGGGATCGGCACGCCGATGTACATGGCGCCCGAGCAGATCCTCGGCGCCCCCCTCGATGGCCGCGTGGACGTCTACGCGCTGGGCTTGGTGCTCTACGAGGTGCTCACCGGCGAGCCTGCGTTCAGCGGACACACGCGCATGGAGATCGCGATGGCCCGGCTCTCACGCCCTCCGCCCGACCCACGCGACAGCGTGGAGCTGAGCGATGGGCTGGCCGAGCTGGTGCTGCACTGTCTGGCCCGCGAGCCGGACGATCGGCCCGCCACCCCGGCGGTCGTCGCGGACATGCTGGCGGCCCTCGGTGCCTCCACGATCACGCCCTCGGCCCCCGCGGCCAGCCCCTTCGGCGGCAGCTCGGGATCGGGCAGCGGCTCGGGCGGAGCCCCGTTCGTTTCCGCCGTCCCCGGCGACCGCAAGCTCGCCGTGATGCCGTTTCGCTACCGCGGCGCCCCCGATCACGCCTACCTCGCCGACGTGCTCACCGACGAGCTGGTCGACCTGCTCGCCATGACCCGCGGGCTCCGCGTCTCGGCCAGCGGCGCGGCCAGCAAGTTCAAGGACGAGCGAGATGCTCGCACCGTGGGCCGTGCGCTGGGGGTCGACGCGATCATCGATGGATCAATCCTTCATGGCCGCGACCAGATCCGCATCGTCGCTCGCCTCATCGACGTGGACACCGGCTTCCAGCGCTGGAACGAGCGCTTCGATGGGCGCATGCAAGACGTCCTGCAGCTCCAAGACCTCATGGCCATGCGCGTGGCCGAGGCGCTGCGCGTGGAGCTGTCGATCATCGATCACGGTCGGCTCGCCCCCGGCGATGCGGTGGAGCACTACCTGCGCGGGCGTCAGCGCGCGCGCGAGCCCGACGTGACCGGTCGCAGCTTCGAGGACGCGATCGCGCTGTACGACCAAGCGCTCGCGCGCGCCCCTGGGTTTGCGCTGGCGCTCGCGGCTCGGGCCGAGGCCGCCATGCTGCGCTGGTTCTTGCCCGCGGGCCGCCCCACCGACGGCTGGGACGCGTGCGCGAGAGACTCCGTCGCCGCCGCCCTCGATGGCGCCAGCCACCTCGCCGAGACCCGACTCGCGGCGGCGCGCCTCGATGTGAGCCTGGGGCAGTTTCCCTCGGCGGCGCGTCACCTCGCGGCCGCCCTCGAGATCGCACCCACCTGCGCCGCCGCCCACGAGTACCTGGGGCTGTTGCAGTGCGAGGCCGGCCGCTCGCGCGAGGGCGTGAGTCACATCGAGCTGGCCCACGAGCTCGATCCGTCGCTCCATCAGGGCGCGTTCTCGGTGCTGCGGCACCACGCGCTGCGCAAGGATCGAGCCGCCTGGCACGAGCAGCTCGAGCGCATGAAGCACTCCTCGCGCTTCCTCCCGTTCGCCGTGTCTCTGTTCGAGTATCGCCTCTCGCTGTGGGAAGGCGACGTCGAGCGCGCCCGCGCGGTGCGCTGGCGCAACGAGTCCGAGGATCCCACCTCTCAGTTCACCGCGGTGCTGCGAGATGCGCTCGACCCGGGTCACACCTCGGCCTCACTGGCCGCGCGCTTCGACGCGGTGATCGGGCCGCGCCCGAGCCCGCGCCTGCGCACCGGCTGGCGACAGATCGCAACCGAGGTGCTCGCCTGGCGCGGCGCGACAGCCCTCGCGCTCGAGCAGCTCCAGCAGGCCGATGCCGGCGGCGTGCTGCTCGACAGCGACTGGTTCGAGGCGTGCCCGTTGCTGGCGCCGCTGTGGACCGACCCCGGCTTCGAGGCCACGCGCGATCGCATCCGCGCGCGCGCGGATGCGATCTGGCGCACCGCAACGCCCTAGTCGTCGGCGTCGGCGTCGGCGTCGGCCCTCGGATCAGCCAGCGGCTCGGCCAGCGCGGGCGCGAGCACGCGCGCGAGCTTGGTGCCCCGCAGCAGTCGCGCCAGCACCTCCGACACGCTCTCCCCGCCCAGGATCGCCAGCGGCGCCATGCTCTGCGCCATCTTCTCGGCGAGCGCCCGATCCCCGAAGGCGGTGAGCGCCGCGACCAGATCGGGCGAGACCGCGCGCGCCTTCTCGGCCACGGCGTTCACCTCGGCCTCGAGCTCGCGCAGCCGCAGCCCGAGCTGCTCGCTGGATTGCTCGAGCTCGAGCTGTGACGCGCTGCGGCGGCGCGCGAGCTCGGCGGCATGCACCGCATCCATCGCCGGCTGATCGGCGAGCGTCGCGTCGAGCCGGGCCTTGCGCGCGTCGGCCTCGCTCTGGATCTTGGTGCGCTCGAGCTCGAACACCGCGGTGACCTCGGTGCGCTGCAGCGCGAGGCTCTGCTGGCGGGTGGTGGCCTGGATCGTCTGCACGTCGCGCTCGATGCCCTCGCGCTCGCGCGTGAGCTCGAGGCGGCGGCGCTCGTCGTCGAGCGTGAGCGTCTGCTCGACCACCGCGTGCTGGGCCCCGACCAGCAGCGTCTCGATGTTCTCGTCGCCGATCTTCACGCCGAGCACCTCGACGTCGTACACGCGCATGCCGTTCTCGGCGAAGCTGCGACCGGGACGGCTCCCGTCCTCGCCCTGCGCGCCGAGCAGCACGTCTCGCACCCTCGCCACGGCCTGCGGGTAGAACTCCTGCACCGAGAGCTTCTTGATCGCGCCGCGCAGCATCGAGCGCAGGTGCTCGGTGAGGAACTTGACGTAGTTCTCCACGTTGAACCACTTCTGTGGGTCGCCCTCGAAGTTGACGCGGTACGACAGCCTCACCCGCACCTGCACGAGATCCCGCGTCTCGGCCTCGACCACGTCGGAGACCTTGTTGTAGAGCACGCGCAGGTACACCGTGCGGTCGACGAGCTCATCGGTCTTGGGCGTGCCCGTCGAGAGATCCATCGCCTGCAGCACCTCGTCGTACTCGAGCAGGTAGGTGGCCGGCCCCACGATCACCTTGCGCTCGCCGGTCTTGCTCACCGCCAGCACCGCGTAGCCGGTCCACACCGAGATCGCCACCGCGCCCTCGTAGCGGGTGTCGAGCACGATCGAGCGCGGCGGGGTGAAGGTCTGGCTGCGCGTGAAGTCGTCGCCCGCGAACGCAGCCGAGGCCACCGAGGACGGCGGCGGTGCGATCTCGGCGGCCTCGCGCCTGCGCGCGGGCGCCGGCGCGCTCCCCCCCTCCCCGGCCCGCGCCAGCTTCTCGTTGTGGGCCAGCGCGCCCGCATTGCCGGGAAACCACAGCTCGACCTGACGCCGATCGAGCACCCGCCGCACGATCACCTCGCGCCGCGGATCGGGGAGGAAGATGCACGGGCCCTTCTCCACGCGAATGCGCCCGCTGTTGCGATCGAGCACGTAGCGGGCCTCGCCCGCGGGAATTGCCACCGCATAGTGAATGGCCTGATCGCCGTACTTGATCACCGCGTGCTCGGGCCGCGGGAAGTAGATCATGCGGTCCTTGCCGGTGAGGAACAGCTCGTCGCCCACCCGATACTCTTGCCCGCTCTCGTCGACGTGAGGCGCGATCACCTTGATGTAGATTCCGCTGTTCTCGGACAGCTCGATCGCCCGGAACTTGCGCGCACCGTCGCGCTGCACGAACACCTCGGTGGGCCGCGGGAACACCACCGCCGGCCCCTGCAGGTAGCTCTTGTTGCCGCTCTCGTCGAGCAAGATGCAGTACTCGAGCCGCTCGAGCGTGACCGCGTTGCGCACGTAGTCGCCGCCCACGTCGGGCACCACCTCGACCCCGGTGGGCGGGATGTAGAACGAGACGTCGGTGCCCTTGATCACCAGCAGCTTGCCCATCGTGAGGTCGGGCAGGTCGGGGATCTCGGGCTCGCGCAGGCCGTCGTCGCCCGGCCGCTGCGGCTTGATCACCGCGTTCTTCCAATTGGCCTTGGCCGCCTCCTCGTCGTACACGCGCACCACGAGGTACTGGTTGCTGCGCAGGTGATGACCCTGGAGCACGCGCACCATCTGCCCCGGCCACAGCGCGAACGCGGCCGGCCCGGGCAGGTTGACCTTGCGCCCCACCTCGAGCTCCACCAGGTTGTTGATCGCCCCGGTCTTGGGGTGCGCCCCGTCGTCGGTCGGGTTCTTGAGCACGAGGTACCAGCCGACCGGGGCCACCGCGAAGGTGAGCACGGCCTGCTCGAGCGAGCAGCGTTCGAAGCGCTTGGTACCGAGATTGAACACCACCGGCTGGTCGGTGTTCGCCAGGCTCGACTTGTAGGGCCCGATGTACGCGTTGATGTTGCCCTTGGTCTCGTCCGCGATGTACGCGTACTCGTTGGGGGCCAACACCAGGTCTCGCTCGCGCCCGCGCTCTCGCTCCGTCATCGCCGCTCTCCTACCCCTGATCTCGGGAGCTCAGAGTAGGCCTTCGCGGGGCGCAGAACTAGAGATGCGTGCTAGTCGCGGCGGATCCCGCGGGACGGTGGCTCGAGCCCGAGTACCAGCGCCACCCCGTCCTCGCCGTAGCGCACCAGCAGCAGGCGCTCGTCGGGCAGCGGCGCGCTCGTGTCGATCATCAGCCGCCCTTCCAGTCGCGCGCGCTCGCGCAGCTGATCGCGATCGAACACCTCGATCGCGTCGCCCTCGTGGGTGAGCACGTGGGTCGTCGTGACCGCGTGCACGCGCAGCCCCGAGAACAGGCGCTGCCGGGTGAGCCGACCCTCGCTCTGCACCTCGCGAAGATCGCGTCCGGTGAGCACGAACCCGCCCGCGGGGTCTCGCCACAGCGTCTCGTCGCGGCCGGCCACCAGCTGGCCGACCACCCGCCCGCTCGTGGGATCGACCAGCGCATACCCTCGGCGTGCGCCGCTGGCCTGGGCATCGGGAACCGGTCCCTCGGGAAACAACGGCCGCTCGCGTCGCGGCAATCGAGCGCTCCAGCGCAGCGAGCCGTCGTTCGTGGCGTGGGCGCTCAGTCGCCAGCGCCCACCCTGCTCGCGGCCGATCACGAGGCTCTCGCCGAGCTCGTAGATCTCGAGCTCTCCCTCGCCGATCTTGCGCTGCCAGCGGGGCGCGCCGCTCTCACAGTCGAGCACCCGCAGCTGGGGCTCTCGGGCATCGAGCGTCCAGCATGCGCCGTCCGCCGTGGCGCCGGCCGGGGCCGCACCCTCGGTCAGCGCGTGATCCCAGCGCACCTCGCCCGTGGTCGCGTCGAGGCCCACCAACGCCGGCGTCGCGGCGCTCGCCTCGGACTCGTCGCGCCCGGGCAGCGAGGCCACCAGCACGATCGTCTCCGCGTAGCGGCCGAGCAATCGCGGCGTCACGCTGCACCCTCCGTCGGGCCCGGCGGAGACATCCGAGCCGGGGACCGGCGGCGCTCCGCTCGAGGCCAGATAGTCGCCCAGCAGTGCGCCATCTGCGCAGTCGAACGCTTGGATTCCGCACGGGCCCACCCACCCGCAGGCTCCCTGCCGCTGCTGCACGCGGTGCACATGCGGCCAGCGCCCAGACCCGGGCGCGCGGTGACGACCCAGCACGCGCCCGCGCGCAGCCTCGACCATGATCGTGCGGTCGCGATCATG
>JBFIJN010000379.1:0-8848 GCA_041600735.1 Nannocystaceae bacterium | reverse complement strand
TCGGCGTCACGGTCGCCCTCGACGCGCAGCGTGACCGCGCGGCAGCGAGGATCGTGGTGCAGCAGCGACATCAGCCGCTGCGCTGCGTCGTGGAGCGCCACGGCCCGTGCCTCACTGCCCGCGGGACGGCTGAAGTCGAGCAGCTGACCGACGATCCCCTGGATCCGCTCGAGCTGGGTGCGGCTGCGCTCGAGCAGCGTGCGCTGGTCGGGCGCCAGCGCGGGCTCGGTGCGGGGATCGAGCAGCAGCTCCACGTAGCCCAGGATCGCGGCGAGCGGGTTGCCGACCTCGTGGGCCACGCCAGCGGACAGTCGACCGACCGAGGCGAGCTGCTCGGCGCGCGCCAGCGACTCGCGCTGCGCGGCATTCTCTTCGAGCTGGCGGCGCAACGAGGCGGTCATGCGGTTGAACGCGCTCGCCAGTGTCGACAGCTCCGCGGGGCCGTCTGCGGGCACCTCGGTGTCGAGCCGCCCATCGGCGACCTCGTCGGCCGCTCGCTGTGCCGCGCGGAGCGGGCGGAGCACCTGGACCTCGAGCAGTACGCCGCCCAGCACCACGAGCACCGCTCCCACGCCGCCGGCGAGCACGAGGATCGTGGTCCAGTCGCCCAGTCGCGTCCATGGCGAGGGGCGGGCGACGAGCCGCAGCACCAGCGCGGTGCGACGGTGATCGGGGCCGAACACCCGCAGCGGTCGGTCGGCGATCCATAGGTCGTCCACGCTCACGATGCGACCGTCGGCCGTGGCCGAGGGGCCAGCGAGGGCGGGGGCGAGACCCACCGAGACCAGCAGGTCGTCGCGATCGCGGGCGAGGTCGATGCGGTGGATCTCGATCGCCTCGATGCCCATGCTCCCCACGCTCGGGCGCAGCAGCTGCTCGACCGGACCGTCGTGCAAGCTCGCGGGCGCGCTGGGCTCGAGCATGGGTCCCACGATCGCGGCGAGGCTGCGGGCGTGCGCCGTCAAGCGCGTCTGCTGCTCCGCCTCGTGGCGGTGGCGGCCCAGCAGCTCGGTGGCCAGCGACAGCGAGACCACCGCCATCATCAACACGATGGTCAATGTCGCGATGAGCTCGAGCCGCAGGGACCTCGGCCGGCGTGTCATGGCAGGTCCGAGCTTGCCTCGAAACGCCGCGCGGGGTCGAACGCCGGTCGACCGCTCGCGGCCCCGCCTTGCTGGTGCCAAGCGGTCAGCGCAACGATGGCGGGCGCGAGAGGCCGTTCGTCCCGTGATGGTGGCGGTCTCGGCTCGTCGGGCTACGATTGCCGCGCGAGATGCTCTGATGCTTCGACTGACATCCATCCTCACGCTGATGGTCGTCTCGGGCACGGCCGTGCAGAGCGAGCCGGCGCCGGGCCAGCCGAGCTCGTCGCCGGCGTCGCCCGACGATCTACAGGACCTGCCGCCGCCGCCGAGCACGAGCCCCACCAGCGGGACCGGGGGCGGGACCGTGGCGGCGCCGATCGAGCCCGTGCTGGTCGAGGCCTGCGACGGCTCGCGCCTGCGACCCACCCAGGCGCCGCAGCTGCTCGCGTGCGGACGCTGGTCGGTCGCCTGGCGGGAGGGGGGCACCCCGTGGGGCCTCGTCACCGCGGCCACGTACGAGGGCGTGCTCGCCGAGCGCGAGCGTCAGATCGGGTTCGCGCGGCAGTACGCGCGCTTCTTCGAGGTGCCGCTCGACGAGCGCTACACCGATCCCAGCCCCCCGATCTGCCACACGTGCTCGACCGAGGCGCCGGCGGGGCGCTGGGGCGAGGGGCAGAAATTCAGCGACGCCGCGGCGCGCCAGGCCCTCGAGACCGCGCGCGCCGAGCTCACGGCCCTCGACACGGCGCTCGTCGAGCACCTGCCTCGCCTCACCGACGCGGCCCGACTCGCGCACGACGCCGCGACCGGCAAGGCCGCTCGCGCCTACGCCAAGGAGCTGCGCCAAGCGGTGCTGCGCGTGGCCAAGGGGCAGCTCGCGCTCGACAACGCCGCCGTGCTTCGCTCCGAGCAGACAGCCAAGGAAGCGGCCAAGGCCGCGCGCGCGCAGGTCGAGTCGCTCGCCGCCAAGCTGGCCGCGCTGCGCACGGCCGTGAGCAAGGAAGTCGCGAAGGCGCACGGCGGCCGCTACTTCGAGGAGGGCGCCGCCGGTTCCGATCGTCCCTATCTCGAGATCGAGATCGACGGCAGCGAGGTGAAGGCCACCTACTTCACCGGAGGCGCGCACTCCACTTGGTTCGAGGGCACCGTCGAGCTCGACGGCAGCCTCGCGGGGCGCTCCCTGCTCGCCCCCGAGCAGGGCACCCTGAGCTGCCAGCAGCACGCCGAGTCATGCGGCTACGTCTACATCCCCTCGGTGCTGCGCTTCACCGAGCGCCCCACCCCCGAAGGCAAGACATCCGCGACGGCCGAGCTGTGGTTCCAGCGCAGCACCTGGGTGATGGCCAAGCCGTTCTCGCGCTAGGGCAGAGCGCCCGACCGCGGGCCGTGGCGGACTAGTCGCGAAGCACACGCAGCGACCTGGGGCGCACGCCACCGCGGGGTGCGGCGGGTGCGGCGGGGCCGCAGCGATCGCACGCCGCCGTCCGTCGCCTACGCAGCCATCGCCACATCAACCACCCGGCCGCCGCGGCCACGGCGGCGTAGGCCAGCAGCGCCTGGGCGAACGCCGGCATCAGTTGTGTCCCTGCGCGGCCCGATCTTCGTCGCGGGGGCACGAGCCGCCCTTGATGCCGCGGGCCCGCGGACACAGCCCGTAGAGCTCGTGGCGATGGCGGATCACCGTGAAGCCAAAGCTCCGCGCGACTCGTTCCTGCTCGCGCTCGATGGCCTCGTTGTGGAACTCGAGCACGTGCCCGCACTCCAAGCAGATGAGGTGGTCGTGGTGCTCGAGGTCGCCCGCGGCCTCGTACATCGTCTGGCCCTCGCCAAAGCGGCGCTCGGCGGCCAGCCCACACTCGGTCAGCAGCTTGAGGGTGCGATAGACCGTGGCGTACCCCAGCCGCGGATAGTCTTGTCGGGCCAGTCCGAGCAGCTCTTCGATGCTCACGTGCCCGGTGTGCGCGAAGAATTTCTCCGCGATGATGTCGCGCTGCCGCGTGGACTTGAGGCCCTTCTTGGTGAGGTACGCCTGGAACTGCCCCATGAGGCCTTCGACGTCACCATCTTCCCGCTCTTGCGGAGCCATCGCGTAGCCACCGTATCCCGCGGCCGGGGTCCCCGCAAGCCGGGCCGCAACCGGCGACGATCGACGTTTGCCGTGCCGGCGTGCACCCCCCTATACTCCCGCCGCTCGTGGCGCGGACCAAGAAAGGCCCCTTGGGCAAGGCTGACGAGGCCACCAAGAAGGAACGGCAGGCGTCGACCCTCGAAGGCGAGGCCGACGCGGGTGCCATGGGCATCGACGAGATCCTCGACCGACTCGAGGGCGTGGTGCAGGAGCTCGAGGCGGGTGACCTCCCGCTCGAGGAGGCCCTGCGACGCTTCGAGCACGGCGTGGGGCTCGCCCGCCGCGGCAGCACGCTGCTGGATGCGGTGGAGGAGCGGGTAGAGCAGCTCTTGGCCGACCGCGACGAGGCCGTGCCGTTTTCGCACGAGGAATCCTGATGAACGAAACCGACTTGATGGCTTATTTCGACGACCGCCGCGCACAGGTGGACCGGGCGCTCGACGAGCTGCTGGCGATCCACGGCGAGGATCCGCTGCGCCTGCGCGAGGCGATGCGCTATGCGGTGCTCGGCGGGGGCAAGCGCATGCGCCCGCTGCTCGCGATCGCGGCCTGTGAGGCGGTGGGCGGCACCGCCGCCCATGCGATGCCCTCGGCCTGCGCGATCGAGCTCGTGCACGCGTACTCGCTGGTGCACGACGATCTCCCGGCGATGGATGACGACGAAGAGCGTCGCGGCAAGCCCACCGTGCACGTCGCCTACGGGCAAGCCGGTGCGGTGCTGACTGGCGATGCGCTGCTCACGGCGGCGTTCAGCGCGTTCGCGGGGGCTCGGGGCGGCCCGGGTCGGCCGTTCGAGGCGATGCTCGAGCTGGCCACGCGCTCGGGGATCGAGGGGATGGTCGGAGGCCAGGCCGTCGATCTCCACGAGGGGCAGGACATCCGCGATCTCCAGCGCCTCGAGCACCTGCATGCGCTCAAGACGGGCGCGCTCTACCAGGCGAGCGGCGCCATGGGGGCGCTGCTCGGCGGGGCCGACGACGCGCTGGTCGAGCGCCTGCGTCGCTTTGGGCTCGCCTTCGGGATCGCGTTCCAGCACGCCGACGACGTCCTCGACGACGATCAGCCCGCGCTGCGCCAGGCCGCGCTCGCGCGCGTGGAGGTGCTGGTGAGCGAGTGCCTCGAGCTCCTCGCCGGCCTGCCCGCCGTGGCCGATCCGCTGCGGGGGATTGCCCGCTGGGTGGGGGATCGCGCGACCAAGGCCATGGCCGGCGCGATCCTCGACTGAGCTCAGTCGTCGACCCGCACGATCTGAATCGCGTCGAATACCGGCGAGCACAGATCGAGCGGGCCGGGGTCCGAGGGATCGCAGCCAAACGGGATCCCGTACGGAGAGTGGTCGGAGTTGCGGAGCGCCGCGGTGAGGATCGCGCTCTGAGAGCCGGAGGTGGGCAGCGTGATCTCCCCGCGCTGCGAGCCCCCCGCGATGCCCAGGTAGCCGCCGTCGCAGCTCGGGTCCTGTACGCAGCCGGGGTACTTCACTCGGTCGTCGTAGAAGAGGTGCGCATGACCCTGGCCTTCGCGGCTGCCGCCGCCCGGCTCGGTGAGCGTGAAGTGGCGCGTGGCGAGCTCGATCTCGACCAGCTCGTCTTCGGGCCCGAACACCGCGCCGGGCCACGGTGACTTGATCGCCACCAGCGGGCGCTGGAAGTCCTGGCGCTCGAACCAGAACAGGCGCGTGGCGGTGGCCTCGGGGTTGTCGTAGGCCACGCCGTCGCTGCGGAACGCCTGCACCAGGATCCGGTGAGCCCCAACGATCGCGGGCACCTGCACCATCACCGGGGTGGACGCGCCGATCGAGCCGCTGTCGAGCGTGGCCTGATCTTGGCCGTCGACCGACACGGTGACGTAGCCCTCGCCGAACGTGGGGTCGGCCCCCGAGCTCGCCGAGACCAGCTCGATCGAGCCCTGGATCCGCACGGTGATCTCGATCTGTGCGATCGGAGGAGGTCCCATGATCCCCTCGACGAGGTCGTCGCGGGTGAGGCTCTCTTCGTCTTCGGGGTCGATCACCGAGACCACGGGGACCGCCTCGGCGTCCTCGCAGCGCTGGTTCACGCACGTCTGGGAGGCGGGGCACGCCGCGGCGTCGTCCTCGACGTCGCACACGAACACGCCGTGGATGTCGGGGTCGAGCTGCGCGGTGTAGCAGCCGCTCGAGATCGCGAGCGCGAGCAGGAAGAGGCAGGACGACAGGGGCTTGTGGGACACGTTCACGGCGCTCGACCTCGCTAGAACCGACCGGTGAGCACGAGCCCCGTCGTCGACGAGGTTCGCGTGTAGAGCGGCCCCACGAGCCAGGCTTGGGTGCGGTCGGCCTGGCGTCGGCGCAGCCCCACCGCCAGCAGCACGGCGCCGGTGACGGCCACGACGGCTCCGCCCGCGGCCAGTCCGATCTGGATCGCCTCGAACCGCTTGCCCTCACGCTCGAGCGCCTGCGTCTGGGGGAAGGTCAGACCCTCGGGGTTGCCCTCGCTCTGCACGGCCTCGACCGCGGTGCTGCGCTGGCGGGCCAGTACCCCCAGTGCGATGCCTCCGCCGAGCCCCACCGCCACGCCCACGCCCGCGAGCGCCGCCCCCGAGAGGATCAGCGCGCGCCCAGAGTCGGTGGGTGGCGGCTCGTCGACCTCCGGCTCGGCCGGCGGCGGCTCGGCCGGGGTGCGCTGGGCCTCGCGCGTCCGCGCACGGTCTTCCTCGGCCTCGCGCTTGCGGCGGTTGTTCTCGTCCTCGAGCGCGTGGATGCGCTCTTCGACCGCGGCCCGGTCCTCGGCGTCGGGCTTCGCTCGCAGATACGTGGCGAACGCACGGATCGCATCTTCGTAGCGACCGAGCTTCTCGAAGCACAGCCCGATGTTGAACTGGAAGTCGGGCGAGGCGTAGAGGCTGGCCGCCTCCGTGAAGTCGGCGAGCGCCGCTTCGTAGAGCGCGAGGTTGTAGTTCTGGGTGCCGCGCTCGTAGGCGGCCATCGCCCGCTCGATCCGCTCGTCTTGCTCGGGCGAGCTGGCGGAGTCGGCGGGCTCCACCGCCGCACCCGGCTCGACCTCCGCGCCGGGCCCCGCGTGCGCAGGGCGAGGTGCGAGCACGAGGATCAGCGCCCCCGCCAGGGTCGACCGCAGACCACCGTACCGCACACCACCGTAGAGGAGGGGAGCGCCGGCGGAGGTGCCCGCAGCGAGGCTACGACGGTCAGGCGAGAGGGTCGTCACGGCACTACTGGCCGCCACTATACGCCCAAGCCTCGCCGGAGGCCACTACGGGGCATTCTACACGCTCCGCATCGAATGGACCCGCTCGATTGACGTGGCTCGGGGCCTCACGCCCGTGGCGACCAATGCGGCGGCCTGATAGCATCGCGATTCGAAGATGTCGAAGTCGACGATTCGCCTGGAACCCGACGCCATCGAGCGGATCCGTGGCGGTAAGAAGCGGGCCTTCGTCGTGGTGCTGTCCGGCGATCGGATGGGCGAGATGTTCCCGCTCAAGAACGATCGCACGACCATCGGCCGCGGCCTGCAGACCGACGTACGGATCAACGACGAGGGAATATCGCGGACCCACGCCGTCGTCGAGATGGAGGATGGCGACTACTTGCTCAGCGACGCGGGCTCCACCAACGGCACCTACGCCAACGGGAGCAAGGTCGATCGCTACAAGCTACAGGAGGGCGACAAGGTCCAGATCGGCGCCTCCTCCGTGCTCAAGTTCACCTATCACGACGACCTCGACGAGGACTTTCAGCGCAACCTCTATGAGTCGGCGCTTCGCGATCGCCTCACCGGCATCTTCAATCGCGGCTACTTCGCCAACCGCCTCGAGAGCGACGTGGCGTTTGCGCTGCGCCACGGCAAGCCGCTGTCGCTCGTCATCTTCGACGTCGACGACTTCAAGCAGCTCAACGACGAGCACGGCGCTCCCGTCGGCGATCAGGTGCTGTCCACGCTCGCGCACCGTGTGCTCGGCACCACCCGCAGCGAGGACATCTTTGCGCGCTTCGGCGGTGAGGAATTCGCCCTGATATGTCGCGACGTCGATGCCATCCGCGCCTCGCGAGCGGCCTACCGCATCAAGGAGACCGTGGGGGCCAAGCCCTTCGAGCTGCACGGGCAGAGCCTCGCGGTGACCGTCTCCGTGGGCGTCGCCGACCTCGGGATGCTGGTCGAGCCCAAGGCCGAGGCGCTGATCGAGGCCGCCGACGCGGCCCTCTACTTGGCCAAGCGCAGCGGCAAGAACCGCGTCGAAATCTACGACCCCGAGAACGAGCCTACGCGTCTGGTGTGAGCGTGGCCGCAGACGAACACGCGATGCCAGCCGCCGGGGCCCCGCGGTGCTTGCGACCCAGCCGCGGCCGTCGCCGCGGCCGTCCTCGCGGCCGTCCCTGCGGCCGTCCCCGAGTCTGGGGGCTCGCGTCGCTCGCGTCGCTCGGCTTGCTGCTCTTCGCGTGTCGCGGCGACGGGACCCCGCCGGCGCTGCACACCGCGATCACCACGCCGGCCGCGACCGAGGTGCCCCTCGAGGCCGCGCCCGCCGAGGAGCCGGTGCTCGCGCCGGAGCGTGCGCTGTGGTTCGCGACGGGGCCGGGCCGCGAGGCGATCGTTGCGCGAGAGCGTCGCGATCACGTGACGGCCCGCGCGCGGCTCGACGCGTTGCTGTCCCAGTCCGATCTCGACGCCGACGCGCGCGGAGCCGCCGAGCTGCTGCGTGCCCTCGAGCACCTCGAGGCAGACGAGCCCGGCGAGGCGGCCGAGCGCTTCGCCGCCGCCCGCGGGGCCGCGGCTCTGGCTCCGATCGAGCTGCGGCTGCGCTACTGGGAGGCTCGAGCGCGGCTCGATGCGGGCCAGCCCGAGCGCGCGCGCGCGCTGCTCGACGGGGTAGACGCCAAGGTATGGGCGGCGGCGGCGGTGGGCGGGGATGCTCGCATGGTCGAGGCCGACGCCCGCCAGCGCACCCACGATCCCAGCGGGGCCGAGGCCGCCTACCGGGCCTACCTGCGCGACGAGCCCTCGGGTGCGCGGCGCTTCGAGGCGCGGGCGAAGCTCGCTCGCTTGCTCGTCGAGCGTGACGACCCCGCGGCTCACCGCGAGGCGCTCGCGCTCTACGACGAGCTGCGCCGCAGCGTGCCGCTGAGCGACTACGCCGACGAGGCGGAGGCCAAGATCCCCGTGCTCGAGCGCGAGCTGGGCCCGCTGCGCAAGGGAGCGGAGGCCAAGGCCTACGAGCACGAGCTCGCGCTGATCCACGCCGAGGCCCAGCTCGATCGCCACCGCTACGACAAGGCCAAGAAGGCCGTCGATCGGCTCATGGCCAAGGGGAAGCTCACCGCCGACCAGCGCTGCCGCGCGTGGTTCGTGAAGGGCACCGCGCTGTTCAAGCAGAGCCACCGCGCCGACGCGCGTGCTCCGTTCGAGCGGGCCGACGCCGAGTGCGAGCGAGCCGGCAAGGCTCAGGAGACGCTGCGGGTGAGGTCGCGCTACCAAGCCGCGCGCGGGCGCTACGCCGAGGGCAAGTACGACGCCGCCGGGCAGGCGTTCGAGGCCCTCGCCGAGCAGCACCCCAAGCACAGCTATGCCGACGATGCACTGGTGCTGGCGGGTGAGTCGTGGGAGTCGCACGGCGACGCCAAGCGAGCCGAGCGTGCCTA
>JBFIJN010000378.1:0-8859 GCA_041600735.1 Nannocystaceae bacterium | reverse complement strand
GTGGACGTGCCGCTCGAGCCCGGGGGCAATCGCATCACGATCTTGGTGAGGGACGGGCGCAAGGTGGAGCGCACCGAGGATGTGTGGGTGTTTCGCGAGCGCGCCGGGTGAGCGGCGTCATCCGTCGTGCTCGGCGAGCCAGCGGCGCGCGTCGGCCTCGGACTCGCGGGCGCCGATCGACACGTAGGCGGCGATCGCATCGCGGGCGGCAGCGCGGGCCGGGTCGGGCTGGCCGGCGGCGAAGCGGGCGTGCGCGAGGGCCAGGCACGTGTCGCCCGCGAGGCCGGGGTCGGTCTCGATCTCGACCTGGAGCGCCCGCGCCTGCTCGAGCTGCTCGAGCGCCTCGGGCACGTGGCCCTGGTCGAGGAGGACCTGTCCGATGCGGGTGAGCGCGTTGGGCCGCAGGGTCGCGTCGGCCTGCGCCTCGGCGCGGCGAAACAGGCTGAGCGCGTCGTCTCGGCGGCCCTGCGCGCGACGCGTGAGACCGAGGCTCACGAGCACGAAGGCGACGTTGGGGTGCTCGGCGCCGAGGGTGGCTTCGAGGATCGCGATCGCACGCTCTTGGTGCGCGGCGGCGTCGTCGAAGCGCTCGAGATCGTAGTAGGCGCCGCCGAGGTTGCTCTCGATGATGCCGACGCTGGGGTGCTCGGCGCCCAGGGTCTTGCGCTCGACCGCGAGCGCGAGCGCGAAGTCTTCGATGGCGTCGAGCGGTCGCTGCAGCTGCACGCGGGCGTCGCCGCGGATGGTGTGGGCCTTGGCGACCAGCGGGTGCTCGGCCCCGTGCGCCGCGGTCAGCACCGCGATCCCTCGCTCGGCGTGCCGCTCGGCATCGGCGTTGCGCCCGAGATCGAGCTCGGCCACGCCCACGTTGATCAGCGTCTGTCCCACGAGCGGGTGGGCGTCGCCGAAGGTGGCCTCGAACACGCCCAGGTTGTGCTCGAGCAGCGCGTGGGCCTCCTCGGCCTGGCCCTGGGCGCGCAGCAGCGAGGCGACGTTGTTGCGGACGCGTGCGACGTCGGGATGATCGGGGCCGAGCTGATCCTCGAGCAGCTGTGCGGCGCGCGTGAAGCTTGCTTGGGCGCGAGGAAGATCGGCGGCTCCGAGCGCGGCGGCACCGAGGCCGTTGAGCACGAGCGCCAGCTCTTGCGGGCTCACCGGGTCCTCGGCGGGGAGGCGCTCGGCCAGCGCGAGCGCCTGGGTGAAGCGCTCGAGCGCGACCACGGGGGCGCCGGCTTCGTGCTCGATCCAGCCGAGCGTGCGCAGCCGCGAGAGCTCGTGGTAGGGGGCGTCGCCCAGTCGCTGGCTCCACGCGGCGGCGTGCTCGGCCAGCGCGCGGCCCTCGTCGTGACGGGCGAGCTTGTAGCCCACGACCCACGCCAAGCGGTTCCACGCGAGCGTCACGGCCTCGTCGTGGTGGCCGGCCTCGGCGGCATGCAGCGCGGCGCGCAGCTCGAGCTCGGCGGCCTCGTGCTCGCCGCGATCGGTGTGCACCCAGCCGGCGGCGAGCCGAGCGTCGGCCTCGGTGGGCGGGTGACCGAGCGCGACCGCGCTCTGCACGGACTCGGCGGCCAGCGTGGCCGCCTCGACGTAGCGGGTCGCCTGGCGCAGCGCCTCGACGCGCGCGAGCTGGTCGAACAAGGCCTCGGCGCGGGCCCGAGATTCTGGGTCCTCGGGCGCGGGCACCGGGGCGCGCAGGGCCTCGACGTCTCGACATCCGTGCACGGGCGGCAGCGCATCGACGGCCTGGACGGCCTGCGTGGCGACGTCGGCGTCGGCGGTCGCGAGCACGTCGAGCAGCGCACCGAGCGATCGTCGACGGCGATCGAGGCAGCGCATGCGGAGATCGAGGACGTCTTCGGACTGGGCGCCGTCGACCCGGGTGGCGCGGCATGTGGACTCGTGCTCCGCGATCCAGGTGGTCGCATACGCGTGCAGGCGGTGATCGACTTCTTGGCTCACGCGGGCGCTGAAGGGGCGGCCGGTGGCGGCGAGCGCCTGGACCACGGCTGCGCCGCGGGTGTCGTCGAGCGTGGCCTCGAGGGCCTCTGCGGCGCCCGTGCAGGGTGAGGCCGCGAGCTCGTCGTCGTCGAGCGCGGCCCAGGTCAGCGCGGCCCCGCCCACGCCGGTGAGCACGGTGGCGGCGAGCCAGCGTCCGCGCGGCCGCAGCACGGCGGCGAGCGCTTGCACGAGCTGCTGCAGCGAGGGATGGCGCGCGAGCGGGTCTTCGGCGAGCCCGCGGGCGAGCAACCGCCCCACGCGACGCGGCAGCCGACCGCTGGCCGCCCCATGGCTCGCGGGTGCGTCGGGCTGGGTCGCCTGCGCGGGCAGTCGGCCGTGCAGCGCCTCGAACAAGGCCACGCAGAACGAGAATTGGTCGGTGTGCGGTCCACAGGGCTCGCCGCGTCGCTGCTCTGGGGCCATGTACGCGGGGGTGCCCAGCACCTGCCCGGTGCGGGTGGGGTGAGCCTCGGCCGCGGCTGGCGAGCTGCTCGGTTGTTCGTCGGACAGCGACTCGGCCTGCGCATCGATGACGACGTGGGCGAGCCCGAAGTCGAGCACGACCACGCGGCCGTCGGCGGTGAGCATGACGTTCGATGGCTTGAAGTCGCGGTGGACGAGCCCCGCGGCGTGGGCTGCCGCGAGCCCGCGCCCCGCGTCGACGAACGCCGCGAGGACCTCCCGCCAGCTGCGCGGGAGCTTGGTGCGCCACGCCTGCAGCGTGAGGCCGTCGAGCAGCTCCATCGCGAGGAAGACGCGGCCCTGCCAGGTGCCGACGTCGTGGATCGTGATCACGTGGCGATCGCTGAGCCGGGCCAGCGCTCGCGCCTCGCGGAGGAGGCGGGCCTGGCCGCGCGGGTCGCCGCCGCGCAGGACCTTGATCGCCACGCGGCGATCGAGCTCGGGATCGTGGGCCGCGTAGACCATGCCCATGCCGCCGTGGCCGATCGGTCCCTCGATCTCGTAGCGCCCGAGGCGAGCGCCGGGCCGCAGCCGCGCGGCGTGCTCGCGCTCGACTCGCTCGAGCACGGCGTCACTCGAGGGCGTGGCGGCCGCGCCCTCGCTCGCCTCGGGATCGGCCTCGGGATCGGCCTCGGGATCGACCTCGGCCCGGGCCAGCAAGGCGACGACGGTCAGCCACTGCGGGTCGCGATCGATGGCGGCCTCGATCTGCGCGCGCTCGGTCGCAGGCAGCTCGCCCCGCAGATAGGCGGCCACGAGCTCCTCGGAGAGCGGTTGCTTGGTGTCTCGCGTGGCCATGGTTCAGCGTGGTTGCGGGCGATTATGATACCCGTCGTGTCTCGCTCGCCCGATTCCAGTGAAGGCAGTACCGCGCCGGTGACCGCATTCGAGGCGGTGTGGCTCGGCTCGCCCGGCCCGGAGCAGCGGGTCGCGCTCGGCGAGGCGCTCGCGACCATCGCGGCTGCGCTCGGCCAGGCATGGCCGGGGGGGCCGCCTCACCTCGAGGGATTCTGGGCGGAGCTCGCCCGCTGCATCCCCGAGGGCGTGGACGATGATGGGTTGGTGGATGCGCTGGGGCGGCTGCACGCGGTGGAGCTGCACCTGGCGTACGCGTGTCGGCTCGGCCACGGCGCGGCGCTGGCCCGCTTCGAACGCGAGCACATGGCCGCGCTGGGCCCGGTGGTGGGCCGCGTCGATGCCTCGCCGGCGTTCGTGGACGAGGTCAAGCAGCGCGTCCGTACCAAGCTGCTCGTGGCCGACCAGAGCGGGCCGCCCAAGCTCGCGCACTACACGGGGCAGGGCGAGCTGCACACGTGGGTGCGCGTGGTGGCCGTGCGCGAGGCGCTGTCTTCGCTGCGGTCCGAGCGGCGCCGCGCGGTGGCGCCCGATGACGAGCTGCTCGCGCTCGAGGCCTCGGCGACCGGGCCCGAGCTCGGGGCGCTCAAGCAACAGTATCGCCAGCAGTTCGCCGAGGCCTTCACGGCGGCGCTGGGCGAGCTCGAGCCCGCCCAGCGCAACCTGCTGCGTCTGCACTACCTGCATGGCTTGTCGATCGACGAGCTGGGAGGGCTGCTCCGCATCCACCGCTCGAGTGCGGCGCGACGCATCGTGAAGACGCGAGAGACGCTGCTGGCCGGCACGCGTCGCACGCTGCAGGCGCGGCTCTCGCTGGGGCGGCGGGACTTCGAGCAGCTCATGGGTCTCGTGGCCAGCCGCCTCGATCTCAGCATCGAGCGCTTCCTGGGCGAGCGCGACGGCGCGGCCGCGACGGGCGATCACTCGGGCGGGATGCAGTAGTGGGCCGAGGCGTTGCCGACCGGTCCGCAATCCCAGAACGAGGGGCAGTCCGCGAAGCTGTCGCACACCTTGCTGCAGAAGCCGTAGTCGACGTCGCCGGCGAATAGGCACGCATCGTCGGCGCAGTCGTCATCGGACATGCACTGGTCGCCCACGTCACCGCCGACGGGGCCACTGTCGTTGTTGCCGCTGTCGTTGTTGCCGCTGTCGTTGTTGCCGCTGTCGTTGTTGCCGCTGTCGTTGTTGCCGCTGTCGTTGTTGCCGCCGCTGTTGTTGCCGCCGCTGTTGTTGCCGCTGTCGTTGTTGCCGTCGTCGTTGTTGCCGTCGTCGCTGGCACCGTCATCACCGGCGGAATCGTCGTCGTCCTTGTCGTCGCACGCGGGGGTGAGCGCGAGCAGGGGGAGAGCAAGGGCGAACATCAGGGTCTCGAGGGTCTTCATGGTGAGTGTCTCTTCGGGTTCGACCCCCACACGCCGCGACCGGAAGGTCGTCGCGAATTTTCTTCGACGACCCGCAGAATTCCTCCGAGCGTGCGTCAGCTCGCGTGCGGAGCGGCGGCTACCACTGCACGCGCAGCGGACAGTGGTCCGACACGTGGTGGAAGTCGGGCACGTCCTGGTCGCCGGGGCAGACGTGGCCGCCGAGCGTGGCGCACATCCCCAGCGCCTCGGCCGGGCCCTTGGCGGGCTCGCTCAGTAGGATGTGGTCGAGCATCGAGGGCACGTAGTCGCGCTTGCGCCGATTGGGACGCCAGTAGGCGGTGCACGGCAGGTCACCGGTCGCGAGGCTCATGCCGGCCTCGGCGACCCTCTCGAGGATGAGCGAGCGCTCGCCGCGATCGTCGTCGGTGAACCCGGTGCTGTTGAAGTCACCGGCGACGGCGAGCGGGATCCCGAGCTCCTCGCGCAGTCGCAGGATCGAGGCCACCAGGTGATCCCACTGATCGCGGCGTGCACGGTGCATCCAGCGACGGCCGCCGTACTGGAGGTGCACCGACATCGCGGCCCGGCGCGCTCCGCTCTGGTCCTCGAGCACGGACAAGAAGGCGGGCGGATGACCCTCGCGGCACGAGCAGCGGGCCTCGGGGTCGAGCTGAGCCTGGGTGCGGTGCTCGAGCTCGCGGAAGCGCTTGCGGTCGTAGACCACGCCCACCTGCAGGTTGCTGGCCAGGCACATGGGCCCCAGGCTGGCCACGTAGTCGCGACCGAGACGGGTCGAGGCCTCGGCCAGCACGGCGTCGAAGGCCGCGGAATCGCGGATCTCCTGCACCATGAGCAGATCCACGTCGAGCTCCGCGATGCGCTCCGCGACGGCCTGCGGAATCGTACCCCGGTCGGGAAACAGACGGATGTTGAATGTGCCGAGGCTCGGCAGGGGAGAAGCCTCGCAAGAGGATTCGCCACGTGCAACTTGACGCGGCAGGGTCGATGCTCGATAAACTGAACACATGAGCAGTTTCACCCCCGCTCGAGATCCCGTCGCGGAGCCCCTGGCCGCGCTGATCGACGTATTTGGCGCCCATGCGGCCGAGCTGTGCTTTCCCGAGGTCGACCACCCCACGCTCGACGGCCTGGCCCGCGAGCTGCGTGAGGCGGCGGCCGAGGTGGAGCGCTGCGAGCGAGCGCTGGGTCAGGCGCGGCAGCTGCTCGATGAGCGCCGCGAGGCCCTGCGCGGGCGAGCCGAGCGCGGCTTGGCCTATGCGCGGATCTACGCGGAGGACGACGAGGCGCTGCGTGAGCAGCTCGCGGGCATCGAGCTCGGGGCCGCGTCGCTGCCTGCGGCCAAGCCCAGCAAGCGCACCGCCCCGCGTCGCAGCCGGCGAACCAAGCCCGCGGTCGCCGACGAGACGGTGAAGGAGCTGCCGTTCTCGCCCGGCCAGGCCACGGCCCAAGCCGGCGCGGCCTGAGCCGGCGCTACCCCTGTGGCGGAGGCAGCGGGTTGTCCTGGCACACGCCGATCTCGAGGATCGTGTAGAGCAGGATCAGCTCTTGGGGCGAGAGGCCCACGTAGTCGAAGAACTCGGCCGCGTGGTAGCTGGTGAACTGGATCCGGCCGCAGCCGAACTCGCCGGTGACGGTGAGGGGATGCGCGCCAAAGCCCCCGCCCGGGCCCTCGAGCCACACGCGGTGGCCCACGTCGGCTTGGCCGCCCATGCCGTCGTCGACGAGGATCGGGTGCACCTGCTCGACGACCGACCAGTTGTCGACGGTCGTCACGAACGCGGGCAGCGTGTTGAGCGTGGGGTGGCTCTCGTCGTTGAGCGGGTTGATATCCTTGAGCGCGGCGGGCAGCGCCATCAGCCAGGCGAGCATGTCGGGGTCGAGCACGGTCGCATTGGAGTCGTAGGAGCCGCCGTCGGCGTTGTTCGGCTCGCCGTCGAGGGTCTGGTAGTCGGGGAACACGTGCTCCATCCACTCGTTGGACCAGTCGGCCACGTACCAGCGCCCGCCGGCCGCCACCCAGTCGCGGATGTTCGCGATGGCGGCCGCATTGAGGCTGTTGAGGAACGTGTCGCTGGAGCAGGGCACGAAGATGATGTGGTAGTCGTCGAGCCGGTTGGGGTCGGCGATGAGCTGGGCAAACGTGCCCTGCACGGCGAAGCCTCCGTTGCCGCCGCCGTTGTCCCAGATGTCGAAGGGCTCGGTGCCGGGGATCAGCGTCTCCTCCATGTTGGAGATGTTGGTCTGCCCGAGGCCGAACTTGCCGAGCGCATCTTCGATGCGGTCGTAGCTGCCGTAGCCCACCGCGATGAGCGGGATGTACTGGCCGGCCGCGGGATTGTTGGTGCCGGGCAGGGTCGTGAGGGCAGGGGCGAGGTTGGTGTTGCCCGCGGCGATGTTGATCTGGGTCACCCGCATGAACTGGCCCTTGCGCACGACGAGGTAGCGGGCGTCGCCAGAGTGGGTGTCGAGATCGAAGGTACCGTCGACGTCGGTGAACGTGATGAAGTCGTCGCAGTTCACCGGCTGGCACTCGTCGCAGTAGACCTGCTGCGGGATTCCGGCGGGCGGGACGACGGTGGTGTAGACGAGCGCGCCCGCGATGGGGATCTCGCCGTTGGGTGCGAGCACGGTGCCGCTGAGGGTGGCGTTGGTGGCTGCCCCGCCGCCGCAGTTGCCGTTGCCCGCGTCGGCGACGGTGGCCACGTCGAACACGAAGGGGTTGGTGTCCGACTCGTCGTCGGCCGTGGTGGTCGAATCGAGGCCGGGGGTGGTGGTGGAGACCGTGGTGCCGCCGCCGGTGGGATTGGTGGTGCCCCCCGGATCGGTCGTGGCCCCGATCGTGGTGGTGGCGGGGGTGGTCTCGGCGGAGTCGCGGTCGCTGCCCGGCTCGCCACAGGCCAGGGGCAGAAGGGCGGCGGTGGTGTACAGGGCAAAGCGGCGCGCGTTCATAATGCAATCTCCATGGCTCGACGATGGCCAGCCCATCATCGCGCTCGTGGATTCTACGGCGCCGAAGGGGGCCGCGTACAGCCGCGCGATGCCCTCGCAGGCCTCAGCGCAGGCGCGGCCAGCCGATTGCGATGAGCACGAGGCCCACGAGCGCTGCGATGCAGCCGCCGAGGAACGCGATCCGGGACCAGCGCGGCGAGGCCGCGGTTGCTGCGTCGGCGGCCGCTTGGGCTTGGGCTTCGGCCAAGGTGGGCAGGCGGGCGTCGATGCTCCAGAAGGGCTCGGCATGGTGCTCGAGCTCGGCGAGCAGCGGGCCGGCGTCTTGGTGCCAGACGACGGTGGGCCGGTGGTCCGGGGAGATGGCCAGCAGCGAGGCGCTGGCGCCGGGGATCGCAGGGGGAGGCACCATGCGGATCCAGCCGTCCGCAGCGGGGGCGACCGCGTAGCCACCCCACGCGGAGCCCGACACGAGCACCGCGAGGGCGGCATCGGCGGGCTCGGTCTTCACGTGGATGCGGAGCATCGGCGGGAGCTCGAGGCGGTAGCGCGGCAGCAGGTCGGGCCAGGTCTGCTCCTTGCCGTCGATCACGAGCGTGCGGCCGGGATGCGAGGTGAGGCCGAGGGCTTCGCCGGGATCGTGCTCGCGATTGCCGTCGAGATCGGCGAACAGCCCGTGCGCGATGAACAGCGCGTCGATGTCGTCGAGGCCGTCGCCGTCGCGGTCCTGGGCGAAGCGGCCGCGCAGCGCGGTGTAGAGGTCGAGCACGTCGAGCAGGCGGCCGTTGGCGTCGGGTCGCTCGCCGCGGAGCTCGACGATGGCGGTCCATAGCGCGGGCAGCTCGACCTGCACGAGGTCGTCGTCCTTGGTCGCCGGCGCCACGAACGCGTGCATGCTCAGCGTGGTCGCGGCATCCGCGGCGGTGGCGACATCGGCGGGGAGCGGCAGCGCGAGGGTGCCGCGGGCAGCGGGCGCGAGCACGGAGGGCAGCACGACCGCGGTGCCGCTGAAGCCCGAGGCCTCCACGCGCACGCGGGCATCGGTGATCGCGAGGTTCGTGGGGTTGTGGACCTGCGCCACCAACAGGTGGGGCACGCCGGCATTGGTGAAGATCTTCGGCTCGGTGATCTCGAGCGTCGCGGGCAGCTCGACCTGGTCCCCATCGACGACGTCCCACAGCAGGCTCGCGACGGCGACGGCCTCGGTGCCGCC
>JBFIJN010000377.1:0-8876 GCA_041600735.1 Nannocystaceae bacterium | reverse complement strand
TCAAAACGCCTCTCCGATGCCAAAGTGCAGCGCCCAGCGGCGCGGCTCGGGAAAGCGCGGGTCGTCGTTGAGCCGCACGCCCACGTCGAGGCGAAACATGCCGATCGGGCTGTCGTAGCGCAGCCCGCCGCCGCTCGAGATCATCAGGCCGCCGAGGTCGAACTCGGCCACGCCCTCGCGCACGTCGCCCGTGTCGACGAACGCCACGGTCCATAGGTCGGCCACGGTGCGCACGCGCAGCTCGAAGCTCCCCTGGATCATCGAGCGCCCACCGATCGGTGTCGCCGTGCACGTGGAGTCATCGGCCGCGCACTGCGACAGCCGCGGCGAGAGGTGTCGCAGCGGCCAGCCGCGCACGTCGCCGGTGCCGCCGAGGTAGAACTTCTGATCGAAGGGCACGCCGGGGCGCTGGCCCACGGGGAACAGCAGGCCCACGCGGGCGCGCGCGGCCAGCTGCACGCGCTCGTGCGGTCGGTAGTAGCCGCGCAGATCGGGCTCGATGCGGTGGTAGTCGAATTGGCTGCCCAGGTACCGGTGCGAGAACGCGTAGGGCAGCGAGAGTCGCACGCCGTTGCTCGGCCGCAGGATCTGATCGGTGAGGTGCAGCGTGGGCGTGAGCTCGAGGAAGCTCAACACGTAGGGATCGCGAAAGTCGAGCCCCAGCACGGTCCGGTTGCGATCGAGCTCGGGCGAGATGTCGAACAGGTCGACGAAGCGGTTGTTGTACGCGAGTCCGAGCTCGAGCCAGCGCGTGAAGAAACGCGACACCCCGAGGCGGTTGGACACCGAGTAGAACTGGTAGCCCTGCCAGATCCCCAGCTCGAAGCCGGGCGCCTCGGTCCACACCAGCTGACGCTCGAGCAGGCCCTTCTTGCGCACCTCGACGTCGAGCGCCCCGATCGGCCCGTGCTCGTCGGGCTGGTACACCGCGGGCAGCTCGGCGTAGCCGGCCTTGGCGCGCACGCTCAGCCCCCACAGCCGTCCGCCGAGGTTGTGGTGGGTGTACAGCGCGGTGGCCCGCTGCTCCCAGCGCACGGGGTCGATGCCCAGGCCGGCGCCGAGCTTGATGCGCTGCATCTTGGTCTCGCGCACGCGGACCACCACGTCCATCGTGTTGCCCTCGCGCCACGGTGCCTCGTCCACCGCGACCACCGAGAACACCTCCATGCCGTAGACCTTCGACTCGAGCTCGCGCATGCGGGCGGGATGGAAGCGGCGCCCCTCGATCGCGGTCAGCTCGCGGCGCACGAGGTCCTCGGGCACGCGCTGCAGGCCGATGATCTCGATGTGCTCGATGGTTCTCGGGACGTCGGGCGAGATCTCGAAGCGCACGTCGGCCAGCCGTGCCTTGGGCTCGACCCAGGCCTGCTCGGTGATCTCGGCGTAGGCGTAGCCGCGCCTGCGCAGCGCGTCGAGCATCCGCTGGCGTGCTTCCTCGAGCTCGGCCACCCCGAAGCGATCGCCCACGGCCAGCTTGGCTGCGCCCTCCACGGTCGCACGGATCTCCGCGGAGCTCTCGGCGCCGACCCATGCCATCTCCACGCGGCGTACGGCGACCGCGGGTCCCTCTTCGATCAGGATGCTCACCGTGGCGCGCTGCCGTCGCAGCGGCCGATCGGCGCGCTGGATCGCCACCTCGAAGCGCTCCACCTTCGCCTCGTACATCCCGTGCGACTCGTACAGCCGGAGGATGCGCTCGCGGTCCACGTCCTCGAGCCCCTCGAGGTAGTACGACGGCGTGCCGAGCTTCGAACGCTGGAGATTGAGGTGCTCCTCGACCTCGTCGTCGTCGAGCACGTGGGTCCCCTCGATCGTCACGCGGCGAACCTTGGGCCCGGGAGGCTCGCTCTTCGCGCGACGGCCGGAACAGGCGCCAATGACGAGCAACCCCATGAGGAGGGCCTGTGCGGCGCTCACCCTCACCGGACCACGCACTCGGCGTCGCGTCGTGGATCCACTCGCGACGATCGTAGCATCCGTGGAATTGCGGCCTTGCCGCTGGGGCGTGGGGAGCGAGGCCCCCGCGAGCTGGCCTCAGAAGCGCACGCGCAGCGCCACGTGGGCTTCCTGCGCGGTGCCCATCGCCGAGAAGCTGAGGCGCTCGAGCCGGCGCGCGCGTCGGAGGCGATGGATGCCCACGACCACCAGCCCCACGCTGACCGCCTGCGAGAGCCCGGCAAAGCCGGCGGCCCAGGCCCGCAGGGCAGTGTCGGCCTTGCCGATCGCGAGCGCGGGACCGATGCCGGGGATCAGCAGCGCGCGGCCGAACGCCCGCCGGTCGGCGCGGTGGCGGGCCTCGTTCTCCTCGGTGAGCGGGTCGTCGGTCATCTCGCGGGCCTTGTCGATCGCGAGCGCGGTGAACACGTAGGTGCTCGTCCCGAGCACGAGCCCCGCGGTCAGCATGCCGCGGCCAGACTTGCGATCGTCGTAGATCCGCTGGTCGAACGGCCGCGGCTCGTAGGTGAGCGGCGGGGGCTCGGGCGCCGCCGCGGGCGTGCCCTCACCGGGCGTGGTGCTGACGACCACGGTGACCTTCGTGCTCCCCGGATCCGCCGGCTGCACGACGGCCTCGGCCACGCCCGCGTCGTTGGCCACCGAGGCCGTGCGGAGGGCCGAGACCGCGATGGCCGGGTTGGGGCTGGCCTGGGTGATGGAGGGCAGCAGCGCGAAGCTGGTGGCGAGGGCGAGCGAGCAAGGCAAGCGAGTCATGGCGGTCCCGGCACCCCGCAGGGTGCTCGTCCGCGGTAGTGCCCGCCCTCGGGGTCTCGATCATGGGGCCAAGCGAATTGGCCGTTCTCGGGCCGCTACGGCTAGTTGTTGCTCAGCACCAGCGTGACCGAGTCGTCGTCGAACGTGGCCGCGACCAGATCGCCGCGCTCGTCTCCGTCGAACTGGCCCACGTGGATGCGGATCGCCGGCGAAGGCAGGTTGAACACGCGAAGGTTGATGAGCGCGCCGCTGCCCGTGCCGCGCCACCAGCGGATCTGGGAGACCTCGGCATCGACCATCGCCACATCGGGCAGGTCGTCGCCGGTGATGTCGCCGACCGCGGTGTCGTAGGGGGCGAAGCCCACGACCTCGATCAGGCTCTGCGGCTCGAAGCCGCCCTTGCCGTCGGCCAGCAGGGCCTGCACCGAGGGGCTCGAGTGGCTCGAGACCACGAGATCGTCGAGCCCGTCGTCGTTGAGATCGCCGATGCGGTTGGACCACGGCGGGATGTCCACGCCGAGCTCGCGCTGGAACCCGAACGTGGCCGGCGCGACCCCGTTGAGCACCACCACGTCGTGCTCGCGCTCGATCAGCGCCGCGTCGAGCAGACCATCGTCGTCGAAGTGGCCCATGGCCAGGCCGCCCGGGTCGAACCCGCTCCACTCGGGATCACCGATCTCGGTGGTCTCCACTCGCCAGATCCCCTGGCTCCCATTGCCCAGCGCGATGTCGAGATACGCGAGATCGGGGATGCGCAGCGTGAACAGATCGGCATCGCCGTCGCCCTCGAAGTCGGCGATGACGGTCGACGAGACGGGGGTGTAGCTCACCGCGGGCCACGCGGACCAGGGGGCCAGCGTGCCGTCGGGCTGCCCGGCATAGACCGCGAGATCGTTGCTGCAGCCGAGCGCGACCACATCGGTGCGGCCGTCGCCGTTGAGGTCGCCCACCACCGGGAATGCGCTGCAGGCCGCAAACCCCGTGTCGATCGGGGCCGAGAACTGGCCGGTGCCATCCCCCAGCAGCGTGGCCGCAGCGACCCCCGAGCCCGGCTCCACGCCCACCACCAAGAGATCCATGAGGCTGTCGCCATCGAAGTCTCCGATCTCGAGCGCCATCGGCTGGAACCACAGGCCCAGTGGCACCGTGACGACCAGCGGTATGTTGACCGTCGCCGGCGCGGCGGCGAGAGGAAAGTCCTCGTCGTCGAGTGAGGGCAGGTTGCCCGGGCCTTCGCCCTCACCGGTGCACCCGGCGATCGAGATCAACAGTCCACCACTCAGGCTCATCCACGTGTTTCGCATGACGATTTCCAACCTCCCCCATCATGGCCGCTGGTGGCAGCCGCGTCACGCGAAACCTCGTGGGTGCCGATCGTCGGCGGCCGTCGTATCGTGGCGGCGCCGATGAACACCTATTGCCGGATCTGCGAGGCCGCGTGTGGCTTGACCGTGGAGCACGATGAGCACGGGGCGCCGGTTCGTTTGCGACCCGATCGCGAGCACCCGGTGAGTCGCGGCCACGTGTGCGCCAAGGGCACGCGCTTCCTCGAGGTCGCGCGACATCCCGAGCGCGTGCTGCATCCACGCATCGAAGGGCAGCGCGCGGGCTGGCCCGCGGCGATCGAGCGCGTGGCCGGGCGCCTGCGCCGGGTGATCGACGAGCACGGCCCCCATGCGGTCGGCGTGTACTTCGGCAATCCCATGGCCTTCAACGGGACGGGCACGGTCGCCACGCTGGCGTTCGCCAAGGCGCTCGGCACCCGCAACGTGTTCTACGCGGGCAGCCAAGACTGCAACAACAAGTTCGCGGGCGCCGACATCGTGCATCGCAGCCCGGTGGTGCAGGCGTTCCCCGATCTCGCAAACACCCACTTCGCGCTGGTGCTCGGCTCCAATCCCTACGTCAGCCAGTCGAGCTTCGTGCACATGGAGGGCGGAGGTCCGAGCACGTTCGCGGGGATCCTCGCGCGCGGCGGCGAGATCGTGTGGGTCGATCCCCGGCGCAGCGAGAGCGCGCAGCGCTGGGGCGAGCACCTGGCGATCCGCCCGGGCAGCGATGCGTGGCTGCTGCTGGGGCTGCTGTCGCTCGTCGCCGACGGGGCGCCGCCCACCGATCGCGTGGAGGGCTGGCCGCAGCTGCGGGCCGCGGTGGCGGCGGTGGAGCTCGACGAGGTCGCCGCGCGTACCGGCATTGCACGCGCGGAGATCGAGCGCCTGGCGCAGCGCTTGCGCAGCGCACCCTCGGCCGCGCTGCACATGTCCGTGGGCGTCAACATGGGCGGCTTTGGCACGCTGGCCTATGTCCTCATGCAGGCGCTCGCGTGGGCCACCGGCAACTACGATCGCCGCGGCGGGCTGCTCATCGGCTCCATGGCTCGGATCGTCGATCGCGTGTTTCGCTGGGGCGGCCTCCACGATCAGCATCGCAGTCGCATCGGCGGGCTGTCCTCGGTGCTGGGCACGCTCCCCGGTGGCGTGCTGGCCGACGAGATCCTCGAGCCGGGGCCCGAGCGCATTCGCGCGCTGCTGGTGCTCGCCGGCGATCCGCTGCGCTCGATCCCCGGGGCCACGCGGACCGAGCAGGCGCTGCGCTCGCTCGACTTCCTCGCCTGTGTCGACATGTTCGAGAGCGCGACCGCCCGCCATGCGCACGTGCTGCTGCCCGCGGCGAGCTGGCTCGAGCGCTGGGACCTCGCGCTCACCTCGGTGCCGTTCCTGCAGGGTCCGCTGGTGCAGGTCTCCGGTCCCGTGATGCCGCCGCCCGGCGAGGCTCGCACCGACACGCGCATCTTGGGTGACCTCGCCGTCGCGCTGGGGCTGCCCGGGCTGCGCTGGCGCGCGGCTCGGCTGCCGTTCGATCGCTGGCTGCCGCGACCGCGCTTTGGCCTGCCGGTCCCGCGCCAGCGCCCGGGGCGATGGCTGCGTGGCAAGAATCGATTGCGGCTGTGGGACGAGCGCGTGGCCGAGGAGCTGCGACGGCTGCTCGCCACGCCGGCGCTCGAGCCCGAGGCGTTCACGCTCATCGGGCGTCGGCGGCGGCTGGGGCACAACAGCTGGCTGCACGGCGGGCAGCGCACGGGGGCCGCTGAAGCGGCTGCGTGGCTGGCCCCGCAGGATCTCGAGGCGCTCGGCGTCGACGAGGGGCAGTCGGTCGAGATCCGCGGTGAAGCCGGCGTGCTGACGCTGCCCGCCCACGCGGTCGAGGGACTCGCGCCGCGCACGATCGTCGTTCCACACGGGCTCGCTGGCCTCAACATCAATGCGGTGATCCCCGCCGGGGTCGAGCACATCGAGCGCGTCAGCGGCCAGCTCACCATGACCGGGATCCCGGTGCACGTAGTCGCGGCCGCCACTGGTTTGGGCTATGAAGGCGCGTGATGTCGCAGCGCTCGCGGTCTCTGCTCACGATGATGATGGTGCTGGCCCTGGGCGGCTGCGGTGACGATGCCGTAGGTGCGGCCGCGGACGGCACGGGCACGACAGGCGAGCCCCAGGCCACCACCAGCGAGCCGGGGCTCGACTCGAGCGGCGCCCCCGAGCCCGCCGAGTGCACGCAGAACACAGACTGCGACGATGCCGATCCCTGCACCGTCGACGTGTGCCAAGCGGGCGCATGCGCGGTCGATGGCCTGGTGCTGTCCAACGAGTGTCGCCCCGCCATCGACGTGGAATTCCCGCCGCGCGCGGCCACGCTCGACAGCGCCTCGCCCGTGGTCACCGTGAGCGGCAGTGTGGCGAGCTCGGTCGGTGCGATCACCTGGCTGCGCATCAACGGCGAAGAGGTGCCCGTGGCCAGCGATGGTCGCTTCACCCACGACGTGGTCGCGCACACCGGGGGCAACACGCTGGTGCTCGAGACCGCCGACGACACGGGTCTCGAGCGCCGCCGCGTGCAATCGTTCTTGTGGTCCACCGGCTATCACGCCCCGGCCGCAGCGCCCTCGGGGGCGGGCGGATCGCCCCAGGGCATGCTCGACGACGGCCTCGCGATCTACCTCGATCAAGAGAGCCTCGACGACGGCGACCCCAGCCTGCCCGTCGACGATCTCGCCACGCTCTTGGGCCTCGCGATGAGCGCGATCGACCTGGGTGCGTTCGTCGATCCGACGGTGCCCATGGCCAGCGTCGCCGGCTACGACGTGTATGTGCTCGACCTGTGGTCCGAGTCCTCGGCGGTGGCGCTCGCGGCCATCGACGGCGGGGTGCGGATGACCGCCACGCTCTACGACGTGGAGGGCGACCTCTACTTCGACGGCCTCATCTCCAGCGGCGGCGGGTTCTCGATCGAGAGCGTGGTCGCCACGGCGGATGTCTACATCGACGTGGACGAGAACCACCAGCTCGCGATCGCCACGCTCAATCCGGTCACCTCGGTCAACGGCCTCGACCTGTGGACCGACAACGGCTTCACCAATTTCCTGCTCGCGATCATCGAGCCGCTCATCATCGGCGGGGTGGTGGCCGACCTCGAGGCCTCGCTCACCGAGCAGCTCACCGGGCTCATGGGCCCCGCGGTGGGCCTGGCGCTGGGGGCGATGGCGCCGAACATGACGCTGCAATTCCCGCGCATCGGGTCCGAAGCGACGATTCCCGTGCGCCTCGCCACCGACTTCCACCAGGTCGACTTCGACGATGGCCTCGCGCCGCCCGAGCCCTCGCCCTCGCAGGGCGGGGTGCTGGCCGAGCGCGGCGGCGCCCATGCGCTCCAGCCCGTGGCGCCCTACGAGAACCTCGGCGTCCCCGACTGGGCGGGCTGCGGGCTGGGGGCGCCTCCGATCCCGCTGCCGCGTCAGGCCCCGCTCGAGATCGCGCTCACCGACGACCTCCTCAACCATCTACTGCACGGCGCATGGCGCGGCGGCATGCTCGAGTTCGAGATGCCGCCCGAGCTGCTCGGCCCCGACACCGCGCTCATCAGCGACCTCGAGGTGAAGGTGAGCGGCATGCTGGCTCCCACCGCCTCCGATTGCAGCGGTGACGGGCGGCTGCGCCTGCACATCGGCGACATTCGCATCGACGGCAGCCTGGTGCTCGGCTCGCTGCCGATCACCTTCGTCGCCTACACGAGCCTCGTGGCCGGGCTCGACGTGGTCCCCACCGAGACCGGCATCGGGATCACGCTGGCCGACGTGGAGACGATCGACACCGAGCTGACCGTGCTCGAGGCGGGGGGCATCGAGGCCGAGCCCACGCTGCGCGCAGTGCTCGAGGCCCAGCTCGTCGGTGGTGTGCTGGGGGCGATCGGCGGCGGTGGGCTGGGCGGCATCGATCTGCCGCAGCTCGATCTCAGCGGTGCGCTGGGGCTGCCGCCCGGGACCGCGCAGATCCAGATCGTGGCCGAGCAGGTCGAGCGCGCGCCCGGGACCACGATCGTGCTGGGGCACCTGTAGCGTGCGAGGCCTCGCGACGTACACGGCGCTCGCGCTCGCGCTCGCACTCGCCAGCGGGTGCGTACGCCAGCCCACCACCCCGCCGAGCGCGGGGGCGACCACCGCGGAGCTCGTGCTCACGCATGGCGCCATCCATACGCTCGACCCGGCGCAGCCGTGGGCCGAGGCGCTCGCGATCGCCGACGGCAAGCTGCTCGCCGTGGGCACCCACGAAGAGGTCATGCGCCTGCGTGGCGCCAGCACCCGCGTGGTCGACCTCCACGGCCAGCTGGTGCTCCCCGGCTTCCACGATGGCCACGTGCACCCGGTGACCGGTGGCATCGAGCTCGGGCAGTGCGACCTCAACGGTATCGAAGAGCTCGCTGCGCTACGCACCGCGCTCACGCAGTGTGCCAAGGCGCAGGCCGGTCGTCCGTGGCTGGTGGGCGGCGGCTGGGATCTCACCCTGTTCCCACGTGGCAACCCCAGCCGGCAGTGGCTCGACGAGGTCGTTGGCGACGTGCCGGTGTTCCTCACCTCGGCCGACGGTCACTCGTCATGGCTGAGCTCGGCGGGGCTGCGGCGCGCGGGCATCACCGCGGCCACCCCCGATCCGCCCAACGGTCGCATCGAGCGCGATGCCGCCGGCGAGCCGAGCGGAACGCTGCGCGAGGAAGCCACCGAGCTCGCGCTCGAGCACGTGCCGCCGGTGACCGCGGCCGAGCACGTCGAGGGGCTGCGCCGCGGGCTGGCCATGGCCAATCGCTTCGGCATCACCGCGCTGCACGAGGCCTCG
>JBFIJN010000376.1:0-8877 GCA_041600735.1 Nannocystaceae bacterium | reverse complement strand
CTGCAAGAAGGCGTACGGATAGCCGAGCTCGAAGGCCGAGGCTTCGTCGAGGCGCTCGCGCTCCTCGCTCGAGAGCGTCACCGCGGTCGATCCGAGGTCGTCGTCGAGCTGGGCCAGCGAGCGTGCGCCGATGATCACCGTGGACACCGCGGGTCGCTCGCGCAGCCAGGCGAGCGCCACCTGGGCGTGCGAAGCCCCGCGGCTCTCGACCACGGCATCGAGCGCCGCGAGGATCCGCCAGTGTCGCTCGCTGTCGTAGCCGCCCCAGCGCTCGCCCCTTCGCTCGAGTCGCGTGCCGGCGGGTGCGGCCTGGCCTGGCCTGAACTTACCGGTGAGGAATCCTCGAGCCAGGGGCGACCAGGCCATCACGCCAACCCCATGATCGAGGCAGGCGGGCACGTGCTCGCGCTCGATGTCGCGGGTGACGAGACTGTACTGTAGCTGCGCCGAGACGAAGCGCGAGAGACCTTCGCGGCGGCTGTGCCACAGCGCGTCGAGCATGCGGTGGGCCGTATAGTTGCTGCACCCCACGTAGACGACCTTGCCCTGGCGCACGAGGTCGTCGAGCGCACGCAGGGTCTCGTCCTCGGGGGTCGTCACGTCTTGCGCGTGCACCTGGTAGAGGTCGATGTGATCGGTCTGCAGCCGCCGCAGGCTGGCCTCCACGGCTCGCATCACGTGCAGGCGCGAGCAGCCCTCGCCGTTGGGGCCCGGCCCGCTGGCAAAGCGGAACTTGCTCGCGACCACGACCTGCTCGCGACGCCGGCGCGCGGCCAACCAACGCCCCACCACTGCTTCGGCCGCGCCGTCGCGGCCGTAGATGTTGGCGGTGTCGAACAGGTTGACGCCCGCCGCGAACGCGCGGTCCATGATCGCGAATGCGGTGCTCTCGTCGCACCCCACTTCGTGCATGAACGAACCCTCGTCGGTCTCACCAAATGTCATCGTACCGAGCGCGAGACACGACACCTTGATCCCGCTACTTCCGAGGTTGCGATATTCCATCAGATCGACCTGGCCGTTCGAGGGAACATGTTATACTAGGCAACCTTCAAGCCCCGCAGAGGTCGACAGCGTGAGCGAATATTGTAGCGTGCTATCGAGCGAGCTCGGTGAGCCCATTGCGGGCAGCGCGGTTGCGCAGACGATGGTCTGGATCGTGCTCGAGCACAACCGCCCCTGGGGTGCCAAGGCCGTGCTCGAGTCCGAGCTCCCGGACGCAGTGAAGGATCGACTGTTGCGCTGGGAGCGAGAGCTCGAAGGTGCGCGCATTCAGCTGGCGCGTCGCGGCGGTGACAGCCAAGGTCCGATCCGCTTGTGGCTGGGCCACACCGGGCTCGGGGGCGCACGCCTGGTCGAGTGGAGCCTGCCGGAGGTCGAGGCCCTGCTGGACCTCGATGTCCCCGCCCTCGCCGCCGCGCTCGCGCGCGGGGAGAGAATCCCGGGGGCCGTCGAGCGTGAGCAGCCGTTGGTGCTGGTGTGCACCAATGGGCGCCGGGACCGCTGCTGCGCCAAGTTTGGGGTCGCGGTGGCACGAGCGCTCGCCGACCAGGGGCTCGACGTCTGGCAGACCACGCACCTGGGCGGGCATCGCTTTGCCCCCACGCTGCTGCAGCTGCCCGCCGGGCTCTGCTACGGCCGCGTGCAGCCCAGCGAGGCGCCTGCGCTCGCCAAGGCGATCCAGGCGGGCGAGGTCTACCGGCTCGACCGCCTGCGAGGCCGGGTCGCGCTGGCCGAGGTGGAGCAGGCGGCCGAGAGCGCATGGCGGCAGCGGACCGGCTCGATGGCGGTCGACGCGTTGGTCGCCGTCGAGCAGCACCTCCGCGGCGACACCGTCGTCGTGAGCCTGCGCGACCGCGAGGGGGCCGATCACAGCGTCACGCTACAGTGTCGCAAGACCGGAGCGACCGCCCCGCCGAGCTGCGGCAAGCCAGCGGTGACGGTCGAAGGTTGGTTCGTGGTCGAGTGAGCCGCGATCACGCACCCCACGAGTGGGGTGCGGCCGCGGCCCGCTCGGGGCCCAAAGTACGGGCTACTTGCGGTCTGCGAGCGCGACCCACGGCCGGTCCGTGGGACCGACGTAGCGCGAGCTCGGGCGAATGAGCACGTCCTCGGCGACCTGCTCGAGCACGTGAGCGGTCCAGCCACCCACGCGCGAGACCGCAAACGTGGGCGTGAACGCCTCGAGCGGCAGCTGGATCGCCTCGAGCAACAGCGCGGTATAGAACTCCACGTTGGTGTAGAGCGGGCGATGCGGCTTGAGCTCGGCGAGGAGCCGCAGCACGATCCGCTCGACCAAGCGCGCGTCGTCGTAGAGCTTGTTCTGGCCCTCTTCGGGGAACAGGCGGGTGAGCGCGCCGCCCAGCACGTCGGCTCGGGGGTCGCGGACGCGGTAGACCCGGTGCCCGAAGCCCATGATGCGCCCCTTGCCCTTGACCACGGCGCGCACGTGCTCCTCGGTCAGCTCCTCGAGCGAGCGACCGGTCTCCGCGGCGCGTTTCTGAAGCATGAACACCATCTCGAGCGCGGGCCCCGGTGCACCGCCGTGAAGCGGGCCCTTGAGGGCGCCGAGCGCTCCGACCACCGACGAGACCACGTCGGAGCGGGTGCTCGCGATCACGCGCGCGGTGAACGTCGAGGCGTTCATGCCGTGATCGACGGTGGTGTTGAGATAGGTATCGATCGCCCGCACGCGCGCGGGATCGGGCTGCTCGCCGAACAGCATGTGCAGGTAGTTGGCGGCGTGGCTCAGCGAGGCATCGGGGCCGATGGGCTCGAGCCCGCGCGAGAGCCGGTAGTAGGCGGCCACGATGGCCGGGACCGCACCCACCACGGCGAGGCAGCGGCGCCGGTTGGCCTCCGGGGTCTCGTTGTTGAGCTCGACCTTGTTGATGTCGGGATCGTCGAGCCCCACGGTGGACAGCCCCATGCGAAGCGCATCCATGGCGGAGTGCTTGTTCGCGACGGTGGCCCGCAGGATGTCGAGCGTGGCGGGGGTCAGCTGCCCGGCGGCGACCAGGCTGTGCTGCATCTCCTGGAGCTGCGCCGCGGTGGGCAGAGCGTCGTGCCACAGCAAGAAGAGGGTCTCTTCGAAGATGGCCTCGGGCGCCAGCTTCTCCAGCGGGAAGCCCCCGATGATGAGCTTGCCGACCTTGCCGTCGACGTGGGACAGACGGGTTGCCGTGAGGACGACGCCTTCGAGCCCGCGCGTGACATCTGCCATGAAGTGATCTCTCTTTTCTCTCTCCAGCGCTCGTTGGGCTGGGAGCCTCGCAATGGCCGCCCGAGACCCACGGGCGCCAAGGTGGCGGGAGTCTAGTCGGGGGGGCTCGCCCGGTCAAGGGCGCACGAACGGCGTCCAAGGCCGTCGTTCGACCCCGTCGGCCCGGCGTTTCGGGTCGGCGTCGGCGGGTCGGGCGAGCGCCTGGTTCTGGCTCGCGGGTGGTTCGGCGGTGGCGCGGTCTCGGGTGGGCGACGCGGGTCGAGCTCGGTCGAGGGCAGGCGGCGGCGGCTGCTCAGCGCGGATGGGCGTCGCCGGCCTGCGGGCCAGCGCACTCGGCCGCCGACGCGATCGCGAGGAGTCCGGCCGAGCGAACGAATTCCTCGAACGGGTGCATCGACATATTGAAACGCTTTCGAGCACGCAGGCGAGTGTTCGTCGGTATCCGTTCGCGAACGCGCGGCATAGTCATCACTGTCCAATGTCTTGGATTTTCGGTTGTCCCCATCATGCTCCGCCACCATACTGCTCTGCTCGGATTCAGCGTTTCATGTCGACGAGAATGGATGATCGCCGCTCAGTGGCTTTACCCGGCCGCGGAACAGTGGGCGAAAACACGGGACCTGCTGCCGAGTTCTATGATGATATCGCGCTCGAACTGCGTAGGGTTTCTGCTCATGCAGCGCTCGATCTCGCAATGGCGATCTCCGATGTGCTGACTCAGCGACTGTATGGAGGCGATCCGAAGGCTTGGCGGCGGCGCGCGGGTGGTCTGTCGCTGCGGCGACTGGCCGCCCGGCCCGATGTGCCATTCAGCGCGGCATCGCTCTACCGCGCGCTCGCGACCCACGAGTTGGTGCTCGAGCTCGGCGGCCTCGAGGCCTGCCAGGGCTTGTGCGCGGCGCACTTCCACAAGGTGATGAGTCTGCCCGCCGAGCGGCGGATCCAGCTGCTGCATCGCGCGCGGAGCGAGGGCTGGACGCCGCGCCAGCTGGCCGGGAGCGTCGAGGTCGTGCGGGAGCCAGGGGCTCGCCGCGTGGGTCGCCCGCGCAATCCTCCGGTGCTGCGGGAGCTTCGCCGGCTCCACAAGCTGTGTAGCAAGGCCGATGGGCCGTTCTCGGCCAAGCAGCTCGCAGGCGACTTGAGTCAGCGCCAGCTCGTCGAGCTCGTCGAGCTGCTCGACGCCACGATGGCGCGGCTGCGCACGCTCGGTGAGATCGTGCGTCGCTGATCCGCGCGTCGATCGTACGGTCGTACGCTCGTCGAGGGACTGATCGCTCCGTCCCGCGGCAGCGCTTGCACGCTCGACCACGCTCCGCTGTTTCATCGCTGAAACGCGTCGCGTGCACGAGTGAGCACTTTCGAGGTTGGAAACACAGAATGCACGATCTTGCAATAACGAAGTTGACGGCCCCAGGGCGCATGTTATCTTCCTGTCTCGTTTGCCCCTGCCCGCGATAGAAGCCCAAATACGATGATTCTCTCCCAGAAACTCTATGAATCCGATTCCGCATTGCGCAGATTCGAGGCCGAGATCGTGGCAGTTCATGGGGCGGTGCTGGTGCTCGATCGTACGGCCTTCTATCCCACGGGCGGCGGCCAACCGTGCGATCTTGGTGTGCTGCGCGCTCAGGGGCGCGATCATCAGATCGCCGATGTCCGCAAGCGAGCCGACGGTGTCATCGAGCACGTGCTGGCGGTGCCGGCGAGCGAGCTCGCGGTAGGGCTCGCGGTCGCGGGCGAGGTCGACGACTCGCGTCGGACCAAGCACACGCGGCTCCACACTGCGCTGCACGTGCTCACGGCCGCGGTGCTGCGCCGCTTCCCGGGCACGCTGGTCACCGGCGCACAGATCAAGCCCGACGGCACCGCACGCATGGATTTCGACCTCGCGGGCGTACCCAAGAGCGAGCTCGCGGTGCTCGAGAGCGACCTCCAGCAGCTGCTGGCCGAGCCGCGGGTGGTCGCCATTCGCCAGCTCCCCCGCGACGAGGCCGCGGCCACGCCCAACCTGTTTCGCAGCCGCGACGTCGAGCCCCCGCACACGGCCGACGAGAGCGTGCGCGTGGTCGAGATCGAGGGCCTCGATCTCCAGGCTTGCGGTGGCACGCATGTGGCGACCACGACGGCATGTGGAGAGGTCTACTTTCAGAAGCTCTTCAGCAAAGGTCGCAGCAATCGCCGAGTCATCGTGGCTCTGCGCGATCCGGCCTGAGCTACGAACCCCACACATAGGATAGTTGCAAGTGACACACGACAAACCAGGTGCCCTCGCGGGCGAGCTGTTCTTGCGGGTATTCGCGCAGGAGCTGGGTCCCCGAGCGCTCGAGACCGAGGAGTATGCGGGTCTGCTGACCGGCGATCCGAGCGAGCAGGAGCGCATGATCCTCGAGGACGAGGGCCCGTTCCTGCTGTGGACGCTGCTCGGGTGCGGGGCGATCCTCTCCAATGCCGTCGACTACGCCGACAGCCCCGCCGCGGCCAATCACGCGTATCCACGCGATGGTCGCTGGGTGGCCAAGTCATCGCTGGAGATCGGCGAGCGCACGTTCTATCGGGTGGTGCGCGCGTGCGTGGCCGAGCTCCACGCCGAGAAGCCGCTGCGGCGCATCGTCGACATCGGCTGCGGCGCGGCGGGCCTGCTGTCCGACGTGGTGCAGTCCACCGGGGCGCGCGGGGTGGGCATCGACGCCAGTCGCGGCGCCTGCACGGCGGCGGAGGAGCTGGTCCGCAAGCGTCGGCTGGCCAAGCGCATCGAGGTCATCCACCGCGACGCGATCGCGCTGGTCGAAGATTCGAGCCCGGTGGAGGGGGCGGACCTCGTGATGTGCAACTTCCTGCTGCACGAGTTTCCGGTGGCCAAGCGCAAGGCGCTGTTGGCCTCGATCGTGACCGCGATGGCGCCCGGCGGGCGACTGCTCGTGTGCGAGGCGGTCCCCGACGGCCCTGATCACGCGCATCCGTTCGCCCGCGCGTTCCGCTTGGTCCACGTGCTGATGGGCCAGACGCTGGCGCCCACCCCTGACTGGCTCGACGCCTTCGCCGCTGCGGGTCTCGAGCTCGAGCAGATGCTCGACGGCAAGATGCCCGGCACGCGTACCTTCGTCGTCCGCAAGGGGCAGCGGGGGGACGCATAGTGTCCATCACCGTCATCACCAACATCCCCACGCCCGTGGCGATGGAGGGGCACAGCAAGCCGGTTCCGGTGTACTTCGACCCTTCGCTCGTGCCGGGCGCCCCGCTCAGCATCGTGGGTGTCGATCTCGGCAAGCTGGGCCGGGGCAAGAGCCCCGCCGGTCCCCACCGCCACGACGAGACCGAGATCTACTTCTTGCCCGACTATGGCGAGCCCAAGGCTCGCATCAAGGTCATGGCGGGTGAGACGACAGTGGTCGAGTCTCCTGCGCTCGTGGTGATCCCGGCGGGGGTGGAGCACTGCTTCGAAGTGCTCGATGCCCTGCCGGGGCAGATCATCTTTGGAATCTTCATGCCCGACGCCGGGAAAGGCGAGTGATGCACATGTCGGCTTTCGACGAACTGAAACAAGGACGCTTGCTCAAGGTCATCTCCGGGGCGGCCGTCAACGACCCCATCGACGTCTACCGCTACAGCGTGATCTGGACGCTCGCGGGCGCCTCGATGATCGACGTGTGCTCGGACTATCACGTGGTCAAGGCGGCGGTGAAGGGGCGCAACGACGCGATCGAGCGCTTTGGCCTGCCCGAGGGCCAGACGCTGGTGATGGCCTCGCCCACGCTGCCCGGCGACGTCCACCGACTCAAGGCCGAGCTCATCGCCGAGCGCTGCACCAACTGCGAGGTGTGCCTGCCGCCGGTGTGTCCCGACGACTGCATCCTCACCGGTCCCAAGACGATCGTGATCGAGGCGCCCAAGTGTCGCGGCTGCAACTCGTGCGTGGAGATCTGCCCCGAGCAGGCGCTCAAGCTCGTGCCCATGCCCACCCCGCCGCTGGCGACGGCCGTCCAGGTCGCGCAGGAGGCCGGGGCCGACTCGGTCGAGCTGCACCTGAGCGGCGAGAGCCCGGCGTCGGTGCGCAAGCACCTGGAGTCGGTGTGGCCGGTGCTCGAGGAGCGCACGATCGTCTCGGTCTGCGTGGGCAGCCAGCAGTCGTCACCCGGCGACGTGGTGCAGATCCTGCGGCAGATCGACGAGGTGCGTCGCGGTCGACCGATGATCATCCAGGCCGACGGCAGCACGATGGGCGGGCGCCCCGGCGCGCTGCAGGCACTGGCGCTGGCCGAGCTCGTGCTCGAGGTGAACCTCCCCAATCTGTGGGTGATCGCCTCGGGTAGCGTCACCGAGCTCACGTGGGAGACCGCCGCGCGACACGGCCTGGGCATCGGCGGCGTGGGCATCGGCATCCGTGCGCGCGAGCTCGTTCGCGAGGCCTTGCACGACGAGGCGGTGTTCGACGACGACGCGGCGATGCAGCGCGTGGCCGAGCACGCGCGCGTGCTGCTGCGCCCCGCGGATCTCGAGGCCGTGGTCGACACGGGTCGCAGCTTCCGCGGGCCCGCGCTGGCCAAGGTAGGCGCCATCGAGCGCAAGAAGCGACGCAAGGAACGCAAGGCCGAGGCGGCCCCGTAGGGCAGCTCGACTCGCTGAAGACCGTGAACCCATTGCCACGAGCGGACGAACGACCATGAGAGAAATCATCGGGGAACAGAGCGTGCTCCAGCGCTTGATCGAAGCGCTCCAGCGACTCGGCGCGGTAGGCCTCAAGGCGGGCCTCGAGGCCGAGGCGCAGGATCTCGACGACCTGCTGCGCATGAACTCGCTGTGCGCCGAGCTGCCGCTGTCGGTGAAGATCGGCGGGCCCGAGGCGGTGACCGATCTGCGGCAGCTGCTCGACTGGGGGATCCACTCGTTCGTGGCGCCCATGATCGAGAGCCCGTTCGCGGTGAAGAAGGCGGTACACAACCTCTGGGACCAGCAGCGCCCGGATCTGCACGGCAAGGTCAAGATCGGGCTCAACCTCGAGAGCTTGGCCGCGTTCCGCCAGCGCCACGAGATCCTGCGCTGCCCCGAGGCTGCGCACGTGGCCAAGGTCAACGTGGGGCGCACCGATCTGGCCGCATCGCTCGATCTTCCGGTCGAGAGCCCGGCGGTGCTGCAGATGACGCGGGAGTTCGTGGCCGCGGGCAAGGCCGTCGGCAAGATCACCGGGGTGGGGGGCACGCTCGTCCCGCGCACGATCGCGAGCATGCTCGAGAGCTGCGAGCCCGATCAATTCGAAACGCGGCACGTGGTGTTCGACACGGCGCGGGCCTCGGATCCCGCCGCCGCCGTGGGGGTGGCGCTGGAGTTCGAGCGCGTGCTGATCGACTGGCTCGATGCGCCGCGACGGCGCCTCATCGCAGCGGGCATCAAGCGCCAAGAGGCACTCGAGCACCGCTTGCGCCAGCACGCCGCCGAGCTGCGGCCGGTGGCGGTGGTCGACGAGGCCGCCCGGCGCAGCGCCCAGTGAGCTGCCCAATCACGACGCCCAGCGAGTAAGGACTAGCGCCATGGATCGAGTCATCATCTACGACACCACGCTGCGCGACGGCGAGCAGGCCCCCGGGTTCTCGATGACCCCCGAGGAGAAGCTGCGCATGGCCGTGCAGCTGGCCCGGCTCGGCGCCGACGTGCTCGAG
>JBFIJN010000375.1:0-8911 GCA_041600735.1 Nannocystaceae bacterium | reverse complement strand
GCTCGTAGCGGGCGCACGCTCCCCGGCAGCCCGCAGTCTCCGTTCGTCCCGACCTCGCGGGCGGAGTCCGGCAAGCAGATGGTCGTGTCCCCAGGGCAGTCGCCGCTGCCGGGCAGCGGCAAGGATCGCACGATGGCCGCGGGGGCTGGCTCGCGCCCGCTCGCGGCCACCGACCCGTCTCGACCGGGTCGCCGACCCTCGGGGATCGCGGCCAACGTCGAGGCCTCACCGTCGGGCAGCGCTGCGACCTCGCGGCCGTCGCAGCCCTCACCGCCGCCGAGCACCGCCGATCGGACGATGGCGCTGACCCCCGAGCAAGCGCTGGCCATGCGAAGCGTGGGCGCCTCGGCTTCGCCGCCCGCTCCCGCCTCGCAGTGGTCTGGCGCCGGCGTGGATCGAACCCAGATCGCGCCGCCCCGGGAGGCCGCACAGAGCGGCGCGCAGCAGGTGGACGAGGGCGCGCGAACGATCGCGGTGCCTCGCTTCGATCGCACGATGATGGCCGAGGCCACGGCCGGCCGCGAGCTACCCCGCGGCCCCATGGGCTGGGATGGTCGCGACCCGCTCACCCAGACGCAGCGAACGACGCCCTCCACGGCGAGCTCGCTCACCTCGACCCAGCGCTCGCCCGTCTCCGCGTACGGCGTCCCCCAGCGGATCCCGAGCGGGGGCTACCCCGAGCTGCCCAATCCGCCGAGCAACCCCTCGGGCAGCGACGGGGAGCTGCGCCGGCCGGAGATGCGCTCGCCCTCGCCGCGTGCACCCAGCACGCCACGCTCGCTGTGGGTGCCGGTGCTGATCGTGGTGATCGTAGGCTTGGCCGGCACGGCCGCGTGGCTGTGGCTGAGCTCCACGCACTGAGCAACGCGACCCTCGCGACCCGCGTCGGCTATGCTCCGGCGCCGTGACGACCATTCGCGTGTGCTTCGTGTGCCTGGGCAACATCTGCCGCTCCCCCACGGCCGAGGGCGTGTTCGCGCAGCTCGTGCAGCAAGCGGGGCGGGCCGACGCGTTTGCGATCGAGAGCGCGGGCACGGCCGCGTACCACGAGGGCGAGCGCCCCGATCGGCGCTCGCTCGCGACCGCGAGGGCGCACGGCGTGGAGCTGCCCAGCCGCGCGAGGCAGTTTCGACGCGAGGACTTCGGTCGCTTCGACCACGTGCTCGCGATGGATCGCTCGAACCTCGCCGAGCTGCAGCGCCTGGCCCCCGATGAAGAAGCCCGGGCCAAGCTCGCGCTGTTGCGACGCTTCGACCCCAAGGCTCCCCCGGATGCCGAGGTGCCCGATCCGTACTACGGCGGCGGCGATGGCTTCGAGCGCGTGTTCGAGATCTGCATGGCGGCCTGCCGCGGATTCCTGGCCCACGTCGACGGAGCCGGGTGAGCGGCGAGCTGCCGCGGCGGCTGCGGGCCGCGCTCGAGCGTGCGCTAGGCGGGCCCGTCACTCACGTGCGCCGCGTCGCGGGGGGCGACATCAACGACGCATGGGCGGTGCGCACCGCCGAGGGCCTGGTGTTCGTCAAGGCCCGCCAGGACGCCGCGCCAACCACGTTCACGGTCGAGGCCGAGGGCCTGCGGTGGTTGGCTCGGGCGGGAGCGCTGCGGGTCCCCGAGGTGCTCGCGGTGGCCGAGGACCCTCCGTTCTTGGTGCTCGAGCACATCGAGAGCGGCCGGCCCGCGCCCGAGTTCGACGAGGCGCTCGGCCGTGGCTTGGCGGCCCTGCACGGCGCGACGCCCCCGAGCTTTGGGCTGCCCTACGCCAACTTCATCGCGCGCCTGCCCCAGGAGAATGCCCCCTGCGAGTGGCCGGAGTTCTACTGGCGGCGGCGGCTCGAGCCGATGCTGTGCCGCGCCGAGCAGGCGGGGCTGGCCGACGCCGCGCTGCGCCGCGCGCTCGAGCGCCTGGCCGCCCGCTTGCCCGAGCGCTGCGGGCCCGCCGAGCCGCCCGCGCGGCTGCACGGGGATCTGTGGGCAGGAAACTTGCTGGTCGACGAGGCCGGCGCGCCCGTGCTGATCGATCCCGCCGTGTATGGAGGCCATCGAGAGATCGATCTCGCGATGATGCGACTGTTCGGCGGCTTTGGTGCGCGCGCGTTCGCGGCCTACGCCGAGGCCTCGCCGCTCGCACCGGGCTGGGAGGACCGCGTGCCGCTCTACCAGCTGTACCCGCTGTTGGTGCACGTGAACCTGTTCGGCGCCGGGTACCTGGGACAGGTGCAGCAGGCGCTGCGCCGCGTGCTGTGACCCCCCGCGGGGCGCAGCGACGCGGTTCGTTTCTTGGGTGGGCCGCGCGAGGGTGTTACCAGGAAGAGGTGAGCCCCTCCACGCGCCACCTTCGTGCACCGCAACGCCAGCTCGCCGTGACGTGCGAGGGTCCCAGCCGCCTCGCGGTGGGGCGTCGGCCCAGCGCGCCCGTCGTGGAGACCGAGCCGGCGATCCCGTGGAGCCGCGGGCTGTGGGGAGTGTTCCTCCCCGACCGCCGTGCGCCGCTCGCCGCGTCGGGCTCGGTGCCCGAGGGCCACGCCCCCGAGCGCCGCCGCGCCGCTTGATCGCAGCCCCGCGGGCTCACGCGCCAGGCAGCGTCGCGTCGACCATGAAGACGTCGGGCACCGCCGTGCGCAGGCGCCAGCGCGAGGGGGGTCGTCGGCGATCGCGGATCCCCGCGGCCTTGAGCGCGGCCACGCCCTCGGGCTCGTCGAGACCCTGCAGCTCGCGCCACGCCGCCTCGGCGCGCTCGCGCTGCCCCGCAGCCGCCAGCACCCGCGCGAACCAGACCAGCAGCAGCGCGCGTCGGTAGGGCCCGTGCTCGCGCTCGAGCGCGCGACTCAGGTGATCGGTGGCCCACGGGAGCGCGCCCGTACACACCGCGAAGATCGCCGCCAAGAAGCGGAGGTTGGGCTCGGAGGGCGCAGCCCCGACCGCACGCTCGAGCAGCGCGAGCACCTGCGTCGGCGAGGCGCCCTCGAGGTGCGCGCGCGTGGCCGCCACATAGGCGCGCAGGGCCGGCTCGCGCGCGGCCCCGCGAGGCGGCTCGCTCGACGGCTCGACGCCGGAATCGACCACGCCCACCGCTCCCTCCCACGCATGCGGAACCTCGACCCACGGCCCGAGCCCCGTGGGCGCCGCCCCGGTCGAGAGCCGCAGCCGCGCCGCCTCGGGCTCGAACACCACGCTCTTCACGGTCATCGCGCTGGTGATGCAGTTGCCGGCGAGACGATCCTCGGCCTCGGGATCGGGCGCGCCGGGATCGCCGGTGTCGCCGAGCAGGCGCTGCAGATCGGCGCAGGCCATGCCCCCGGGATGCCGGCGGATGGCCTCGTGGGCGCGCGTCCAGCGGGCGTTGGAATCCACCACGAACGAGTCGCTCGTGGTGATCTCGCCGACCGCGAGCCCGGGGTCGAGGTAGCGGTTGGTGGTGGCCAGGTGCGCGGCACCGGCCTGGGGTGCGACGAAGGCCACGCCTTCGTGGGTGGTCTCGACGACCATGGCCCGGCCCTCCGCCGCCGAGGACACGAGCAGGCCCCAGGTGGACGCGGTGCGCATCGACCCGGCCACGCGGCGCACGTCGTCGAGCGTTCGGCAGCGTCGCACCAGCTCGTGGCCGAAGTCGACGATGCCCACGCCGGAGGCCCCCACGTCGCGATGGAAGCGGGTGTGGGCGGTGAGGCTGAGGCCGGCCTCGTTGAACGCGGTGACCCCGGGCACGTCGGCGCCGCGGGTGGTGACGTAGCCGTAGCGCAGGCCCTCGTCGGGGGCGCAGAACACCACGGTGGGCCCGCGGTCCCACACGCCGGCGCCGGGAAAGTCGAAGTTGCGCGCGTGGCGAAGCTGGCCGTCGCTCGAGGCCGCGCCCCACACCGCGAGGCTGGTGCACGCGGGGATCGCCGCGACCTGCAGGCCCGTGGCATGCAGCAGGCCGAGTCGCGCGGCCACGGCCACGGTGTTCTGCAGCACGTCCATGACCCCCATGTCGCGCGCGAGCGCGGGGGGCTTGCCGAGCGCGCGCAGCAGCGCCTCGGTGCGCGCGAGGTACTCGGGAAAGTGCCGCCGTCGTGCGCGGTGGAGCATGCCCGCGCCCACGCCGATGCCCGCCTGCAAGGCGCGTCGCGCCACCCCGCGCACCGCATGGGGGGCCGCGAGGCTGAGCATGGCGCTGGCCATGCGCGCGTAGAACTCCATGGTCTGGTCGGCGCCCGGCAGGCCGCGCAGGTGCTCGCCGAGCTGGGCCCCCATCTGGGCCTGGCTGCCGCGCACGCGCAGCACCAGCAGCGGCTCGGGTGCAGCGGCGGTCATCGTGCGTGCTCCCGACCCGCTAGCCCCACGGCATGATGCGAATGCGACCTTGGTCGACCCAGCCCACGTCTTCGTTGATCCACTGCTTGCTGAGCTCGAGGTTGTGCTGGCCGTCGCGGCGCACCACGATGTTGCTCAGCCAGTTCGCATCGTCGCGCTCGGGATAGTCGGAGCGATAGTGCGAGCCGCGGCTCTCGGTGCGCATGGTCGCGGCCTGAATGATCACGGCGGCCACGTCGAGCAGGTTGCGCTGCTCGAACGCGAGCACGTGATCGAACGGCTCGGCGATGCACAGATCCTCGCGCATGCGCGCGCGCTGCTCGGTGACGAAGCGCTGAGCGTCGGCCAGCTGCGCGGCGTCGCGCTCGACCAGCAGCCGCTCCCACATCGTCTGCTGGAGCGCCCGCAGGAACTCCTGCGGCCGCGTGGTGCCCTTGACCTCGGCCTGCCGGGCCAGCCGCTCGCCCAGCATGCGCTCGAAGTCGTCGGAGTGCAGCGAGCTCTGCGCGTGATCCTTGGCCACCTCGGCGGCCTTGGTGCCCGCGCGCCAGCCGAACACCTGCGAGCCGCCGAGCATCGTGCCCCCGAGGCGGTCGGCCCCCTGCCAGCCCGCCGCCTCGCCGCAGGCGAACAGCCCCTTGATGTTGGGAGACTGCGCGTCGGCATCGATGCGGATCCCGCCGTTGCTCGTGTGGTGGTGGAGCTGCACTTGGAGGAGGTCGGTGCCGATGTCCAGCCCGTTCTCCTTCATGTACGCGTCGAACACCTCGGGCTGGAAGCCGCGCTGGGTCCCCGAGAGATCGAGGAACACCGCGTCGTGCTCGGTGCCGCGGCCCGCGAGCACCTCGCCGTGGATCGCCCGATCGAGATGGATCGCGCCGTCGCGACAGCTCACCGGCCAGTGGTAGGCCTTGAGCTTGGAGGCCTCGAGCACGCTCATCCCCGGAGGCAGGTAGTCGGCCAGGAATGCCTTGCCGTCGCGGTTGAGCAGCCGGTAGGGCTCCTCCATCTCGTAGAGCATCACCATGCACTGCGTGGGCCACGTGGTGGCGAGGCCCTGCTGCATGAACTCCATGTTGAACAGCGGCGCTCCGGCGCGCAGCGCCATCGCGTAGCCATCCCCCGTGTTGCCGGGGGGGTTGAAGCTGTACTTGAACAGCTGGCCCACGCCTCCGGTGGCGAGGATCACCGCCCCGGCGTGCACGACGAACGGCTGCCCGTCGTCGTCGATGCCCAGCGCCCCGCGACAGCGACCGTCGTCGACGATCAGATCGGTGAGGTTGGCGTGCTCGAGCACCGTGGTGTTGGTGCCCGCGATCACGGCCTTTTGGATCTGGACGATGTTGTTGGTGCCCTTGCTCTCGGGCGTGGCCGGCATCGTGGCGAGCATCTTGCTCTGGAAGCGCATGCCCATGTGGCGCAGGCGCTTGATCGCCTCGGTGACCTCGTCGACGAAGATGCGGCACAGCACCGGGTCGGCCATGCCCAGCCCAGCCTGGAGCATGTCTTGGTAGGTGAGGTCGGGCGGGTTGAAGAGCCCCCCCTTCGGTCCCACGGTGCGGATCGTCCAGAAGTCGGCCTTGGGGTTGCTCGTGGCCCCGGCCCCGCGCACTCCCGGCACTCCGAACTGCCCCTTGACCGCGAGCATCGTCCTGGCTCCGGCGTCGTGGGCCGCGATCGTGGAGGCGGTGGCGGCTCCGCCCCCCCCGACCACGAGGACGTCCGTCTCGTAGGTCTTCATCGAGGGGAGCATGCCGGAAATGTGGCGATGGGTCACTTGCGGCCGAGGATTTCATCGAGATCGACGGCCGCGAGAACCTCGGGGGGGATGCGGTTGCGGGTGACGGGGCGCGCGGGAGCGAGCCTGCGGGTGGCATCGATGCCCATCTTGGCGGTGCGGCCCTGCTCGGAAGGGCACGAGGGATCGAGCGGCGTGCCCTGCTCGTCGGGGAGCACGTGGACGTGGGTGGTGGCCTGGGTCTGCAGGGCCATCGCCGCCATCACCTCGCGGAGATCGGAGGGATCGACGTCTTCGTCGACGATGATCACGTGCTTGGCGTAGATATCGGCCAGCAGCGCCTCGATCACGCGGCGAGGCTCGTCGTCGTCCTGCTTGCGCAGCGAGACGATCGCGGTGAGCGGAGCCGGGAGCGCGATCTTGCGAACCCCCGGCGCCACCGCTCGGGCATCGCGAAGCGTGCGGTGCTCGAGCGCGGGGAGCGAGAGCAGCAGGTGCTCCATCCCGCCGCTCACGATGTCTTGGAAGTAGGGCGCGGTGCGATGGGTGATCGCCTGAACGTGGAACACCGGTGTACGGGTTGGCCCGGTGCCGTAGCCAGTGAATTCGCCGAACGGGCCCTCGGGGATCTCCTCGGTGGCCGAGACCTCGCCCTCGAGCACGAGCTCGGCCGCGGCGGGGACGAGGAGATCGGAGCCGGTCACGGTGCGCGCGACGGGGAGCGGCTGACCGAGGAGCCCTCCGATGATCTCGTACTCGTCGATGTCGGCGCGGCCCGCATAGAGCGCGCCGAGGGTGACCGCGGGATGCACCCCGAGCACCACCGCGATCGGCATCGCGCGGCCGAGCGCGCGGTACGCCTCGTAGATCCCGTGCAGGTGACGGCCGCGCTCCATGTAGATCCCGGTCGTGTTGCGGCCCGCGATCATCATGCGGTGGTAGGAGAGGTTCTGGATCTTCGTGTTGGGATCGCGGGCAACGACCATCGCGGCGGTGAGGTACGGCTGCTGGCTATCGTCGGCGTGGTAGACCAGCGCGGGCAGCTGGGTCAGGTCGACCTCGGAGCCGCGCCGCACCACCTCGTGCACCGGAGCTTCGGTGGTCGCTCGCGGCGGCACGCGAGCCGCAGTGGCCTGCTCGAAGCGCGAGCCGACCTCCGCGAGCGTGCAGCCCAGCGCGAGCGCGAGCCGGCCCATCGAGCCGCCCACGTTGGTGACCACCGGCATGCGGGTGCCCGCGACGTTGCGAAACACGAGCAGCGGAGAGCGACGCTTGGCCTCGAGCGCGGTGAGGATCGCGGCGGTCTCGTAGCGGGGCGAGACCTCGCGGGTGACCTCGACGTAGTCGGCCTTGCGGGTGCGGGCGACGAGGTCGAGGAAGCTGCGGAGATCGGGCGCCGGGGCGGTCATGAGCGGGGGGAGCATAACGGCTCGCCGCGCGCTCGGGGCTGCGATCCGCTCGCGACTTGGCCGCGAGCGGAGGCGCCCGTGGCCGGCGTCAGCGACAGCCGCTGCCGCTGCAGGTCTTCTTGCAGCCCGCGCCGTCGCAGTGCTGCTCGCAGCCACCGCCGCTGCACGTCAGGCGGCACGCGGCGTTGTCGGCGGGGCACGTCTGCGTGCAGCCACCGCCGCTACAGCTGAGATCGCACGATCCCGACTTGGCGCAGATCTGCGTGCATCCACCCCCGCTGCAGCCCGCATCGCAGTCGCTGCCTTCCGTGCACGATTGCTTGCAGCTGCCCTGCGAGCAGCTGAGCTTGGCGCCGTCCTGGGTGGTCACGGTCGCGCTGCCGCCCGCGGCGAGCTTCGCGATGTCCTTGCCGCCGAGCGTGACCTTGCCGTCGGCGCCCACGACGACGTCCGTGCCGCCGATCTTGACGCCGTCGGCCCCGACGACCACGTCGTTGCCGACCGCGACTCCGTCCTCGCCGATGACCACGCGGTCCTTGCCGTCGACCTTCACGCCGTCGGCCCCGACGACCACGTCCGCGCCAACGGCGACGCCGTTCTCGCCGACCTTCACGCCGTCCTTGCCGCCGACCTTCACGCCGTCCTCGCCAACGACCACGCCCTCCTTCCCGCCGACCTTCACGCCGTCCTTGTCGACGACGACGCCATCCTTCCCGCCGACCGCGACGCCGTCCTTGTTGGTGTCGCAAGCGACGAGCAGTGTCAGTGAGAGCCCGAGCAGTAGAGCTTTGCGCATCTGATGTCCTCCGCCGCGGAGGGTACTCGGATCTCGGGGCGTGGGGCTACCCGCAGCTCAGCACGAGAGATCCTCGTACGCACCGCAGGCACACGCGTCCTGGGGGTAGAAGGTCCCCGAGGTGTGATTGCACCATTGGCACTGACCGGCCGACGGGACGCGGCAGGTCGCGCAGTCCATGCAGTAGTACGAGCCGAAGTTGGTGGCGTTCGGATTGGCCGAGGCGCCGCAGTACGCCGTCCAGCAGCCATTGGCATCGAGCCCCGAGGCGCTGCACTGGTGCTCGACCCCCACCGGGACCTCGCAGCCGTTGGCCCAGTTGCCGTCGCAGTTGTCGTAGGGCGCCTGGCACTGGTAGGTGCAGCTCCCGGCCGAGCACGAGGCGGTCGCATGCGCGCCCGCGCTGCAGGTGTCACCGCAGCCGCCACAGTCCGAGTTGGTGCCCAGCTGCACCTCGCAGCCGTCCATTGCGTTGGAGTTGCAGTCGGCGAAGCCGGCCGGGCAATCGCCGCCCATGCACTCGCCCGCCACGCACTCGCCCGAGCCACAGTCGATCGAGACGCCGTAGCACACGCCCTCGCCATCGCAGGCGTCGGCCGTGGTGCACGCGTCGGCATCATCGCACGGCGACCCCGGTGCGGCGGCCCCGTGCTCGCACTGGCCCTGCACGCACTC
>JBFIJN010000374.1:0-8918 GCA_041600735.1 Nannocystaceae bacterium | reverse complement strand
TTCTGCTCGTGCCCGAGCGGAGACACCAACACCGTGCCCGAGTTCTCGATCTACGCCGAGGACCCCGATCGTCGCCGCGATCAGCCGGCCGACACGCTCTATGCGGTGGCGCTGCTCGACCTCGATCCGTTCACCGACGCCCCGCAAAACTACGTGGCGTATCGCGAGCACCTCACCCCCGGCGGGCGCGGCGAGCACGTCTCGCGCTCGCCCGGCACGCTGCCCTCGGTCGGGCGCGAGGACAACGGGCTGTGGCGCTTTCGCTTCGGCAAGGACGGGGGCCTGGGCGTCGATCTGTGCAACGACGACAACGGGCAGACGCTGGCGCTGGGACTGCACCAGCTGCAGATCATGGTCACCGATCGTCCATTCTTCCAGCCCGCACGCCTCGATGCGAGCGGCGATCCGGTGCTCGACCCCGCCGGGCGACCGGTGCTGCTCCCCACGCAGTACGGCATGCCCGACCTCGGCATCGGGGCCACGTGGGCGGTGGCCAACTATGTGTTCGCGTGCCAGGACCCGGCGGTCCAGAGCGCCTGCGCATGCGCGGAGGATGCCCCGTGAGCCGGCCGGGGGCAGCGAGCCCGTCGCTCGGCCCGTGGCTCGGCCCTCGGCTGGGCCCGCGGCTGGGGTTGCTCGCCTGCGTGGCGCTGGCGTGTAGCTCGCTGGCCGACACCCCCGCGGCCGAGGAGTGCCGCAACGACGCCGATTGCCTCGAGGGCTTCGTGTGCGCCGTCGATCAGGGGCGCTGCCTGCCCGGCAACGAGGCCGCGCCGCGAGCCCACATCGGCTTCGACATCAGCGAGCGGGTCGGGAGCGCAGTGGGCTTTCGCGTCGAGGTCGACGCGTGCGACTGCACCATCGACGAAGAAGAGAACATCCGCGAGCTGGCGCTGCGACGCTCGCGGGTGAGCCAGCTGTTCTTCCTGGCCACGACCGTACCCGAGCCACCTCCCAACGATCTCGTGCCCGCGCGCTTCGAGTTCGTGCAGGCCTCGCGCTTCGGGCAGGCGCCCTCCCCTCGCATCGGCTTCATCGATCACCCCACCGTGTCGGAGGACACGATGGCCGTGGTCGACACGGTGCTGCGTTGGCCCCGCTACCACCCGCTCGATCTGCGCACCCCGCCCGAGCTGGTGCTGTGGGACGTGGAGCCCGAGGGCAACCTGGCGCTGCGCTACCTCGGGCTGCTGCCGCCGCGCACCGACTCGAGCAAGCGGTGCGACGAGGATGCCGACTGCTGCGAGCCCCAGGGCGAGTGCAACCCGGCGCCCAACTTCTGCGACACCCGCGTGGGCGAGTGCACCGCGGTGGGCCAGCCCGAGTGGACCTACCGCTACGCCTACGAGCGCGCCTGCAGTCGCTCGCTCGAGGGCGACGTGGTCTCGCTCGATCTCGACACGTACACCACCGGTGCTCCGCTGGCCGACGCCAATGTGCGCGTGCGCTACGCGGACGGCCTCGCGGGGCGCTTTGGGATTCCGACGTTCGGCGACCTCCCGGCCGCCGAGCGCCCCGCCGAGTGCAGCGACGACAGCGAGTGCAACACCCCCGATCAGTACTGCGATCTCGACACCTCGCAGTGCTTCCTCGCGCTGGCGGGGCGCGCCGCGGATCGCGGGAGCACGACCGACATGTTCGGCACGTTCCGCACCGATGTCTTCACCTACTGTGAGGCGCAGCCCAATGCGGCGCTCTCGCGGCGCTACGCGGTCACGGTGAGGCCGAGCGGCCCGCGCCCGACCGTCGAGTACTCGATCGACGCCTCGTTTCCGCCGCCCACCCAGCCCGGCTCGGGCTTCCAGGTGGCCAACGAGCTGTGCGTGCCCGACTGGGGGCCTGGGGCCGCGCTCGAGCTGGAGCTCGCCGGGCAGCCCCGCACGCTGGCCGGGGCCGACGGCGAGTACACCTGCTGCGACGTCGGCTGCCTGCCGGCGACCGCAGAGGACGCGAGCGCCGGCGCCCCGCCGCAGCCACCGAGCTGCAGCGGCCGCACGAGCGCAGGTGCGATCTCCCCGGTGACCGTCGAGTCGCACTTCGTGCTCGAAGACCTGGCCCGCTGGACCAATGCCGACTGCGTCACGCCCAACCCCGATCCGCAGGGGCGCCTAGGGAGCCTCGTGCGCACGGCCACGTGCACCACCCCGGGCGCGCCCTGCCTCGTCGAGGACGTGGCGCTCGGCACCGCGGAGGGGCCTCGCCGCTACGATGTGCGCTTCCAGTCCGAGCCGGGCTCGGTGTTGGCATCCAAGGACTTCGTGGTCGAGCTCGGCCCGGATCCTCCCGACGTCCAGGTGCTCACGCTGCCGCCGCGGGTGCTCGTGACCGGGGTCGTCGACGTCGACGAAGCGATCTGCGCGCGGCGCCCCGCCGGCGAGGGCTGCGCTGCGCACGAGGCGGTCGTGCTCGCCGAGCGGCTGCGGCTGCCGAGCGAAGCCGACGGCTCGGTCCCGGGGCCCTACCTCCACGACATCTCCACGTTCTACGACCCGGTCGCGCAGCGCGACGGGGCGTTCGTGCTGCCGCTCGATCCGGGCGGCGTGTACCTGGTCACCGCGCTGCCGCCCGCCGGCGCGGAGGGCGGGCCGGCCGGGTACACCGTGGTCGATCTGCGCGTCGGGGCGGCCCCGCTGTCGCCCCTGCAGCTGGTGCTCGAGGATGGCGTCGTGGTCACGCTGCGGCTCGAGCAGTTCGACCCGCGCACCACCGTGATCCCGATGGACCGCGGGAGCTACCTCGCCCCCGGCAAGACCTTGCAGATCGCCGGCGCCGAGACCTCACTCGACCTCAACGAGATCGGCACCTGCTGGACCCCGAGCCCCGAGGGTCCCCAGGGCTGCAAGATCCGCCGGCTGATCCCCCCCGGATCCGACCTCGCCCGCAGCCAGCTGGGGGTGGTCCGGTTCACGGCCCGACGGTCCGATGACGCGCAGTGCCCGGTGCGCTGCCCGATGACCCCCGCGGCCGAGTAGCCGCGGGTGGCTCGCCGGGCCTTGGATGTGGCGCCGACGCGGTATTGTACCGTGCGCCAGCGCACGAGTCGGTTCCGGTGCGCGCGGGGTTGACCGCTGGGTCGGCCGAGGTGGATGCTTGCGCGCGCACTGAAGCCTTCTTCGTCACCCCGAGGCCTTCGGTTCTCGACGTGGGTGCAGCTCGTCGGAGTCGTCATCATCATCCTCTTCGGGGTGGTGGCGGTGGGTCAAGGGCTTGCACAACAACGTCCTGGCCTCGCGCCGAGCGAGGTCGACTGTCGCATTCGCGTCAGGCTGATCCGCGACCGGGTGGTGGCCCTCACCCTGCGATCCCCCAATTTCCGTGATCGGGATCCGCAAGACGATGTCGTTCTCAATCTCATCCGCGAGACTCAGGCAGCCTGCTCCGCAGACGCCGCAAGCATGCAGACCCTCGGACGCATCGAGGAGCAATTGCGCGCGCATGTCGAGCAAAACGCTCGAGAGTCGGAGGTCCGCCGTGAGTTGCTCGCGCTCTAGGAATTCTTCGCATGGCCAATTCGCCAACGCCCGGAGAGACGCCCGACGCGTCCAGCTCCGATCCCTCGACTTCGGTCCTCCCGGCTGATCCCTCGGCCACCCCTGCCCCCGCCCCCGAGCCCGAGGCCCCCGAGCCCGAGGCTGCCAAGCCCGAGCCCGAGCCCGGCACTCCGCAGACCACCGACGTTCCGCTCGGGGCCAACCCGCGCCCGGATACCGACGACGAGGCGACCGCGCCGATCGTCGTGCCCGTGCCGCGCGACTTCGACGAGAACGCGAAGACCCAGGTCTTCACCGCGCGCCACCTGCCCGGGTTCGGGCCCAAGCCGGTCGAGGTCGTAGAGTCCGAGCCCGCCGGGCCGCCGCCCACGTTCGCCGACTTCGAGATGTCGGACGAGCTGCGCCAGGCGGTGCTCGCCATGGGCTGGGACCTGCCCACTCCGGTGCAGTGCATGACCTTCCCGCTGATCATCGGCGGGCGCGACGTGCTGGTGCAGTCGCAGACGGGCTCCGGCAAGACCGGCGCGTTCTGTCTGCCGTGGCTCGCCCAGCGCTTCGAAGAGGGCGACGCGGCCGCGACCGGCGTTCAGCTGCTCGTGCTCACCCCCACCCGCGAGCTGGCCAAGCAGGTGTGCGAGCAGCTCGAGCAGCTCGGGCGCCGCAGCAACGTGCGCACGCTGCCGATCTACGGCGGTACGGCGATGCAGCCGCAGCTGCAGGCGCTGCGCGAGGGGGTCCACGCCGTGGTCGGCACGCCGGGCCGCATCCTCGATCACATTCGCCGCCGCTCGCTACGGCTCGATCGCGTGCGCATGGCCGTGCTCGACGAGGCCGACGAGATGCTCTCGATGGGCTTCCTCGAGGACATCCACGCGATCCTCGATGCCTGCGCCACCGAGCGCCAGACCTGCCTGTTCTCGGCCACCGTGCCGCCCGACATCGAGCGCATCGCCCGTCGGTACATGCGCAACCCCGAGTCGGTGATGCTCTCGGGCGACCAGGTCGCCGCGGCCGAGATCAATCACGCCTACTACACCGTCTCCGGCACCATCAAGGTGCGAGACCTCCTCGACATGATCGCGATCGAGGAGCCGCCCAACGGGCTGGTGTTCTGCAACACGCGCGAGGAGACCTACGTGGTGGCCTCGGCGCTGCGCCGCGAGGGCTACAACGCCGAGCCGCTCTCGAGCGACCTCACCCAGACCGCGCGCGAGGGCGTGATGGGGCGCATGCGCTCGGGACAGCTGCGCTTCCTCGTCGCGACCGACGTGGCCAGCCGTGGCATCGACATCTCGCACATCGGCCACGTCATCAACTACTCGTTCCCCGAGAACGCCGAGAGCTATGTGCACCGCACCGGGCGGACCGGTCGCGCCGGACGGCCCGGGCAGGCGATCAGCCTGATCGCGCCGCAGGAGCTCGGCAACTTCTACTATCTCAAGCTCCAGTACCCGTCGATCACGTTCACGGAGCACAACTTGCCGCCGGCCGAGGAGCTCTCGCGGCAGCGGCTCGAGAACAAGCTCGACCAGATCTCGCGCCTGTTCCCCGAGCTCGTGGCGCCCGAGTGGACGCTGCTCGCCCGCCACCTCGTGACCGACCCGCGCGGCGAGCAGGTGCTGGCCTACGTGCTCAAGGAAGCGATGACCCGCGTGGCCTCGGAGCGCGAGCGCGGCTCGGGCGAGCTCGAGCGGCTGCAGCCGCGCAACCTCGATCGAGGCATGCGCGGACGCGGAGGCCCCCGAGGCGAGCGCAGCGGTGGAGACTGGGAGCCGCGCCGCCCAGGCGGTCGCTTCGAGGAGGGTGATCGTGACGAGGGACGCCGCGGTCCGCCGCGCGACGAGGGCCAGGCGCCGCAGGATCGGCCGCGCCTCGACGGTGGCGAGCGCCCGGCGCGAGCGCGGGACGAGGGCGAGCGTCCTCGCCGCTCTCGCGACGAAGGCCGCCGTGGAGGACGCTGGGCCGACGCCGACGAGGAGCGCACGGCTCGGCCCAGTGCCGGGCCCAGTGCCGCAGAGGAGCCCGCGCGGCCCCGCGAGGGCGGCGAAGAGGCGCGCAGCCGCCACCGTGACCGAGGTGAGGGCCGCGGTCGCTCCCGCGACGGGGGCCGCCGTGACGAGGTCCGCACCGAGGGGGCCGAGCCCGCCCGCACGCCTCGCGGCGAGGGCGAAGGTGATGATCGCCGTCGCCGTCGCCGTGGACGCGAGCGGACCGACGATGTCGCCGCGCGGGTGAGTGAGCCGACCGCGTCCGAGCCCGACCGCGAGGACATCGCCGCGGCGGAGCCCGAGACCGATGCGCTGCCCGCCCTCGCGCTCTCCGACGAAGAGATCGCCCACACGCTGACGCTGGCCTACGACACCGTGGTCGAGCTCGACGCCGAGCGCGAGCTCGACGACCCCGAGGAGGCCAGCCCCCACGAGGCCAGCCCCGACCAGGCCAGCCCCGACCAGGCCAGCCCCGAGGAAGCAGCGGCTCCCGCCGCGGCCGAGGGAGGCCGGCGTCGTCGACGGCGTCGTCGACGGGGCGGCCGCGACGACGCCCGCTCCGAGGCCCGCGCAGGCAGCGGGGAGCGCGAGACCGACGAAGGCGACGACGAGGAGGTCACGGCCGAGACCACCGTGGCCACGCCAGTCCCCGAGGTCGAGGGCGAGGACCTCGGCAGCACGCTCGGCGCAGGGGCCTTCGATGATGACGATCTCGATCCCGACGGCGAGACCGTGGAGGCCGAGACCACCGGCGAGGTCACCGACCCAGGCACGCTGACCGGCGTCGGCACTCGCCGTCGCCGTCGCCGTCGCCGTCGCGGGCGTGGACGCCCCGAGGACGGAGCCGAGACCGCGGCCCCGCTACAGACGCGCGAGGCCGAGGGCGACGAGGACGACGACGCGCCGGAGGCTGCGAGCGACGATGATGGCAAGGAGGACGGCGAGGAGGCCGGTGAGGGCGGTGAGGGCCGCCGCCGCCGTCGCCGTCGCGGAGGTCGCCGTCGTGCCCGCCCAGACAGTGCTTCGGCAGATCGCGCAATTCCCGCACCGGCGCCCATCATCAGCCATGTCTCCCAGGATCAGATCGTCATCGACATCGATCAGGAGGAGCTCGACGTGGTGCGCGACGAGTTCGGCGAGATCGACGAGCTCGACGACCTCACGCTCAAGGGCCGCCGCCGCGGGGTGATCGAGAGCCTCCAAGAAGAGGTGGAGCTCGAGGATCTGTCGGATGCCGATCGCGACGACGAGGAGCTCGAGGGCGACGAAGGCTCGAGCGACGACAACGGGGGCGAGGGCGCCGAGGCCGGCGAAGAGGGCACTGCTGCGGGTGGCGAGACCGACGACGGATCCGCCGAGGACCCGCGCGACGCAAAGAAGCGCAAGCGTCGTCGTCGTCGTCGCAACAGCAAGAAGGTCGCCGAGCCGCCTCCCATCCCCGACCTGACGGCGCCGCCGCACAAGGACTTCTGGGAGGTGTGGGCCGGGAAGTTCTCCTACCAGGACTTCGAGGACGACACCTATCTCGGAGGCACGGCGGCGATCCCCGTGGACGAGCCCGAGCCCGACCCCGCGCGGGTCCGCGAGCGCGAGCCCAGCCCCGAGCGCGAGCCCAGCCGCGAGCGCGGTCGAGAGCGGGGCCGAGGCCGCGACCGATCCCATGGCCGAGATCGAGATCGAGATCGAGATCGAGATCGAGATCGCGACCGCGACCGCGACCGCGATGTCGAGCGGGTGGCCGTGACACCGCTCGCCGAGGCACCGCAGATGCCGGACGTCGAGGACGAGCAGGACTTCGTGCGCGTCCGCCTCAACGTGGGGCGCAAGCACGGCAAGAAGGCCGCCCACATCCGCGAGCTGCTCGCCGAGACCTTCGGTCTCGCCCGCAAGGCCGTCCGCGATCTCACCGTTGGCGAGGCCAGCACCCGCTTCCGCCTGGGCGCGCTCGCGCTGGACCGACTCGAGACGCTGATCGTCGGAGTCGAGTTCGACGGGCTGCCGCTGTCGGTGACACGCATCGACCTCAAGGAAGGCGAGGACGAGGGCACGGCGATCGAGGCGGTCGAGGCGGTCGTGACCGAGGCGGTCGTGACCGAGGCGGTCGTGACCGAGGCGGTCGTGACCCAAGCCCAGGCCGCGCCCGAGGTGTCCGTCACGCCCGAGGTCGAAGCCAAGGCCGCGCCCCGGACCAGAGCCAAGGTCGCTGCGCCTGCGGCCGAGCCCGACGCGGAGGCCGAGCCCGAGGCCGAAGCCGTCGCCGCGTCCGAGCCCAGTCAGACGCCGTGAGCCACGCCCCGCTCGCCCCCTATCGCTCGCCCGAGCAGCGTCGCCGCCATGTGCGGGACGTTGCCGGGCTCGGTGGGGGCGAGGTCGTGCCCTACGGCACCAGCGTGGAGGGCGAGACGCTCGAGGCCGTGCGCCTTCCCTCCCCCACCGGAGCGACCCGTCGCGTGCTGTGCTCGGCCAACATCCACGGACCCGAGTGGGTGGGCTGCGAGGTCGCGCTGGCCCTGCTCGCGGCGAGTGCCGACGAGACCTCGGCCGCGTATGCGCTACGCCGCGAGGCCGAGCTGTGGGTGGTGCCGTGCCTCAACCCCGACGGCTACGGCCGCACCTGGGCGCGCGGCGGCGAGGGCCCGCTGGGGCTGCTGCGCACCAATGCAAACGGCGTGGATCTCAACCGCAACTATCCGCTCCCGGGAGGTGCGCGCCGTCGCGCGTGGCCCGGGGCCGGATCGAGTCACCCTGGCGATGCGACCTACGTAGGCCCCTCGCCGCTGTCCGAGCCCGAGACGGCCGCGCTCGATCGCTTGTGCGGTGAGCAGGGGTTCTGGGCCAGCGCCAACCTGCACTCGTTCATGGGCACCACGATCCCCGCGCACGTCGATGACCGCGCCTGTTTTCGCCGCTACGCCGCGCTCTCGCGCGCGTTCGCGGCCGCGCAGCCCCACCACCGCTACCGCCGACTCGCCGCGCGCCGGTTCGACACCTTCACCGGCGAGCAAGAGGATCATCAGCACCACGTGCACGACAGCTGGGCGGTATGTGTCGAGGTGTTTCCGCTCCTCGCCTCCTACCGCCAGCACTGGCGCGCGCCGTCCACGTTCTGGCGCTTCAACCCTCACGACCCGCGACCGTGGATCGACAACGATCTGCCCGCCGTGATCGCATGGCTTCGCGCCGCCCTCGACGGGCCGCGCCCCTCCGCCGTGCGCGAGGCTAGCCGGGCGGCGGCTGAAAACACGTGATCGTCGTGACGATGCGAAAGTTCGACTGATCGGTGTGGCGCTCGGCGTGGAAGATGTCCATCGGGTAGGTCTGCCCGATCACCAGCCCGAGCGTGTCCATCTCGATCGTGTCCTCGAGCGGCGGGTGTAGCCCGCCGAGGTCGAGCGCCAGCTCCCCGTCCACGAACACCCAGATGTCGTCGTCGCCGCGA
>JBFIJN010000373.1:0-8922 GCA_041600735.1 Nannocystaceae bacterium | reverse complement strand
GCAGCAGATGTGCTCAACGCCATGCGGCATCACTGCGAGGAGGACCCTCCCCCCTCACCCCCTCGAAATCACACAACAATCCCCCCTCCAATTCAAGAACCCCCGCAATCCCCCAGCCCTGTCCTCCCAACCCAAGCCCCGGTCCGTCCTCATCCTCATCCCGCACCACCTTCCCCCGCATCCTACCCCATTTTCACGCACCCCAACCACCCCAGATCCCGTCCAAGTACCCATGTTCACACCGAAAAGTTGTCATTCGCCAGCCCCCACTCGACCGACGCGCACAGATCCGTGATCCCCTCGCCACCCTCCCCCGCCCCCCGTCAGACCGCCGTGAACGGCGGAGGATCCTTCAAGAACTCTACCACATCCCGCCCGCGCATGATCACCCGCCCCGCGCACGAATCACACAATCTCGCGATCAACAACCGATCCTGCGGATCCAACACCGCCTCCAGCTCGCACCTCAACCGCTCCAAACCTGCCACCGTGCACCGCACCCGAAACACCGAGTACTGCAGCGGCCGCCCCCACCCCTTCAGCAGCTTGTGCGTCTTCCGCAGCGCAGCCGGATCCGACACGTCATACATCACGATGTGCCAATGTCTCGCTTCACCCGCCATTCTCCACCTCCATCACATCCATCACCTCCATCACCCCCACACCTGCCTAATCACCGCATCCGCAGCCGCGCAAACAACCCGGGCTCGCCCGACCACTCCTTCTCGAGCAGTCGCGCCTCGAGCTCGACCATCCGCACATAGCTCAGCGAGTACCCGAGCGCGGGGTGCCGATACTCCTCGTGCTTGCGCCGCTCGTACACCTCCAGCATCTTCTTGCGCCCGCTCGCCGACAGCCACACCTGCTCGCCGCTCACGCTGAAGTCCTCCTCGGCGTCGAACGTGCGCCGGTTCACGGCTCCGAGCACGGGCACGTCGACCATCGGCACGCGAAACAGCTCCATCACGTCCAGCGCCAGCGGCAGCGCGGTGCTGCTCGGCTGGTGCAGCACGCCCAGCGCAGGCTCGAGCCCCACGCGCACCAACGCGGTCACCACGTCGCGATACAGCAACCCATACCCCCACGAGAGCAGCGCGTTGAACCGGTCCTTCGGCGGCCGGCGGCTCCTCCCCCGCGGCACGAGCTCTTCCCCTGCCCCAGGTCGCACGAGCGTCGCCAGCCCGGCGAAGTACGCCTTGGCTCCGTGGCCCTCGTACCCCATCAGCTCCGCCCGCGCGCTCGCCTTGGCCACTCCACGCACGCTCGCCCGCAAGGCGTCGACCTCGCTCGCGAGCCCCTCCCGCACGGCCGCCTCCCCCCGGCTGGCCCGCAGCAGGTGCCGCAGCTGCATCTCCACCTTCCCCTGCACCACCCGCCGCGCGAGCTCGAACCCTAGCGTGCCGTCGTCACCGGCCAGCGCCCGATACTGCCGCACCCGCCGCTGCACCGCCGTCGTCGCCCCACCAAACGTGCCCAGCAAGGTCCCCGCCATCGTCACCAAGTGCACGGGGATGCCCTCGTCGGCGCACAGCCGCAGCGCCTGCGTGCTGATCTGCGGCATCCCGTGCAGCACCACGTCGCTCACCTCGCGCGCGGCCATCTCGGTCACGCCGCCCTCGCGATCCTTCACCACCAACCTTCGATCCGCTCGCCCCACCCGCGCCCCTTGGGTCACCACGTGCAAGCTGCGGCGCTCCGCATCCGCCGGGAACAGACGCAGCGGCTTCTCCGTCGGCGCGCCGTCCTCCACCTTGCGCCCGAACCGGCTCTCCTCGGGCAAGCACACCGGTGCGAGCGAGCAGCTCGGACACCTGCGCTCGTCGTCCGTCACCGGCGGCCGCTCCGTCGCCCCTCGCAGCGCCCGCGCGCGCTCGATCACCGCCAGCACCTCCCGCCGCTGCTCGTCGCCCACCGCGATCCGCACCGTCACCCCCGAGGCGTGGTACCGCACCCGCGCCTCCTCGACCGGCTTGCCCAGGTGCTCGGCCAGCAGCATCGCGTACGCCACCGACTGCACGCGGTCGCTGTCCCACGCCTGCGCCTCCCCGCCCTCGCCCGTGCGCGCGCGCCCGCGCTTGTGCTCGACCACGTGCAAGCTCCCGTCACGCCGCCGCAGCGCATCGATCTTCCCGCGGATCCCCAGCGCCTCCGACTCCATCACCAGCTCCACGAGGTACTCCCCCGCCGCCAGCTCGCGATGCAGCCGCCGCCCGGCCCAGACCGCCGCGTCGGCCACCCGGATCTCCTCCACCTCCTCCAGGTAGAACAAGCGCTCGCAGTACTGCAGGGCGTGCAGAGCCATCACCCTCAATGTGGGGGCGTCATCCATCTCGTCTGCTTCCTTTCGGTGGGATCGATCAGCTACGAAAGGTGCAGGGCGTCACTTTCGTTTCCGCGGCGTACTCGTCTTGGCCTTGCTCGCCGCCTTTGGCGAGGCAGCCACCGGAACTCGGGGGAGCTCGACCGGGGTCGGAACCCGCGAGAGCTTGATCAGTCGACCCACCGCATAACGCGTGCCCGAGCTGCCCACATGGTCCACCCAGATCGGCAGGGTGAGGTCGCCCATGGCGTCCTCGATGAATGTCTCCACCTCACCGAGCTGCTCCACGTCCTCGACGACACTTGCGTCGTTGATGAGGAACGTCGACTCCCCCAGGCTCCAGCCCCCAAAGCGCTCCACTGTCTCGGGTCGCCCGAATGCCCGCCTTACCCGCTCCTCCAGCGTGGGTTCCGGCCCGGACTCCTCACCGCTATCGCACCACACCACGAAGTCCCCATGCACCAACAGTTGCTGCAGATCCGGGCCGATATTGGCGCCCTGCCCCGGCGGAAGCTTGGAGTCCTTCACCTGCCACCGCGTCCGCAACACTACCGAAACCTCCGCAGCGCCGCGCCGCCCGACCGTGATCCGACATCCTCGGTGGCGCTCGCGGTCCACCTCGCCTACGAACGACAAGAGGGCTCCATACGCGGTCGCTGGCGGTGGCAGTCGCTCTGTCTCCACCAGCTCGCGCGCGGGCCCCTTGCGGAAGCATGCGATCGGTACCGTGAGGTGCACCCCGATCACGCGGTGCCCTCCAACCGCTCGCACGCCGCCCGGCAGGCAGCCATGACCCCGGCCTCGAGCCGTGCCCCGGTCAAGGTCTTGCGGTCGTCCGTCGACAGCCCCGCCACCACCGCTCCTCCAATCACCAACTCGTTCGCGTCGATGTCCCCGGCGGCAACCTTGCGCAGCAACTCGGGGAACGTGACCGCGTCAGGCTCCGACAAGTCGAATGTGTAGAGCAACCTTGGCGCCGGATCGTGCGTGACCCGCAGCACCACCGAATCGGGGCTGAAGTCGAACAGGAATCGCCCATGGTTGCCCGCGACCTCTCCCAGCGAGCACAAGGCCGTCAGCGCCACCTTGGCTCGCCCCGGCACCGATAGCGCCGATGGAGTGAGCGCAATGCCGTACTGATAGCGCGTGGCATGCATCTCGGCGGCATAGGGAACGGGATTGCCTCCACCCTTCTTGGCCGCCGAGGGCGTCGCCCCGGGACTCGCGGCGTTGAACGTGACGTCTCCCGCCCATGGCGAGAGACTCACCGCGCGCGTCACCTCGAGCCGTGCCCTTCGAACCTTCGCGCCGCCCTTCTCGTTCTCGTCCTTGGCGGCTTCCGCGGCCATGTAGCCGAGCAGATCGTCGTCGATGAACGGCAGCTCCTTGCTCTTGCTCTTGCCCGACCAGCGCTCGAACTTGGCATCGGCCCACTCGTTCTTGCGGGTATCGTCGTCGAAGGTGCGATTGCAGGGCTCCTGCGCAGCCAACTGGCGGCGAAGCGCAAAGCGAATGGCCTCGGCGGAGACGGTGCTGTGAACCTGGCCCTTCCAGACGAGCTTCTGCAGGGTGGTGGTGTTGCCCTCGTTCATGCCGCGGTTGTTGGCCGCGGTGCCGTGGGCGGTGACGAAGTTGGCGAACACGTGCGTGGTCATGCTTGCTCCTGTTCTTGGTCGGCTGATGGCTCGTCGAGCTCGTCGAGCTCGTCGTCGGTCGCTACGCCCTTGCCCTTGTAGCTCGCCAGCGCGACGAGCGAGAGATCGCGGGCTTCCTGCCACCGGCGCGGCTTGAGCAGCACCAGAACCTCGGCCCAGTGCTCCCTGAGAGTCTTGTTGTGACCGGCGCGGCTCCACAGGTCGGCTAGCGCCGCGCTGAGCTGAGCTTGGGTCTTGGCCCCGGCGAGCGCCATCCTCCAGCGTTCCTGCTCCTTCTCGATGCGCTTTCGACGAGCTTCCCCCGAGAGGCTCTTCGTGTCGTCGTAGATCTTCGCGAACTGAGTGCGCAGCGCCTCATGCACGCTCTGCACGAGCGCCCGCTCGGCGGGCTCGAGTTGCTCTTCGACCATGATGATCAGGCCTTCCTTGTCGGTGTAGCGCAGCGCTCCGAGGTTGGAGCCGCGAGCTTGATAGTGGATGAAGCGAGGCTTCTTCTTGTCGTCGGTACGCGCGGTCGCGAAGCCTTGGAACCACCGCCGGCCCGCGGCGATGTTGTCCGTGAGGAACGCAAGCAACTCGTTGCGCGCGAGGAACGAACCCAATTCGCCGGGCTTGGGGTTCTTCGCCTGTACGCGCCGCGGCCTGAGCATCGCACGAAGCCGGCCGTAGAGGCGTAGATCGGGCATCGAAACGTGCGGCTCGAGGATCGCTGTGCGGACCTTCTGCTTGGGATTCCACGGGGTCAATCGCAGCACGATGCCGTGGGTGGCCCGCACGCCCGGAGGCTCGGCGAGCTCATCCTCGACGAAACAAGCGAAGTTGATCGCCAGTACGGCGTCGCCCAAGCTGCTCGTGAGCGTGGCTCGGTCGCGGCCCAAGATCCTCGGGCGACGGCTCGAGAACCGAACCAAGTCGTCAGGCTCGAGCAACACCAACGCGCCGGCGCCCGAACCGATCACCTCGAGCGACACCGAGCCCGTGATCGCGAAGATGGCCGCGAGCGCCTGCCTCGAATCATACTCCCAGCGAGTCTGCCCGTACTTTACGTGCCTCTGTGCGGCACCCGGCTGGGCCCAACCGGCCAAGCGTACCGACCCCTTGTCCAGAGCCTCGAGAACTTGGGCGGCCGCAGCTCGATGCGCGTAGTCGGAGTAGGACTGCACCGAGACATCCACGATCTCGTCGTCGATCTGGAGCTCCAACCGCCGCGAGTCCCCGTCCTTGGTCGTCGACTTCCCGTGCTGGAGGAACGTTCGTTTGAGCGCGTTCTGTCGTTGGGCCAGCACGGGCAGCGGGGGCCGGCGGCCGGGAACGAAGGTACCGACGAGGGCGACCACCCCCTCCTCGAGCCCGAAGGCGCCGTCGAACAACGCGTCGAGCGTTGCCTTCGGATCGCCACCCCAGTCGATCACGACCCGCGTTGGCTCGATGGTGGCACGGCCCGGTCCCAACACGACTGGGGCGGGCCAACGAGGGGGCTCGTCTTCGTCGGACACCGATGCGAACCAGATGCAGTAGAGGGCCGCGGCCAGCCCACCTAGACCGCAGCGCAGCATGGGTGTCATGCCCGGGTCGTGCAGACCGATCGCCAGCGGCGGGAGCGGTGCATCACTGCGCTTAGCGGCGTTCATGGGCCCTCCGCGTCACGCCAACGGCCTCCGAGGCGTTGGTCGTAGTCGATGGCGTCGGCTGGCGCGACTGGAAGACCGAACACCCGCGGCCATTCTCGCCACTCCCTGCCAAGCCGACCGCGCGGAGGAGACATGGGGAGCACGACCTCGGTCACGCTGGTCCGCCGGCGCGCCACTTCGGCAGCGTCACGCTCGAGCAACACCGACAGGCCCGGGGAGGCCAACCGACACGGCTGGGGCGTCGTCTCGATACCACCGTCGAGCCAGATCGCCTGCTCCGGAGATGGGAGCGGCGCAGAGGGATCTTCGGATTCCCACGCGCGCACCAGATCGCGTTGGCCCAGCGGCCCCGACCCAAGGCGTTCCAGCCACGAATCGGCTTCACGTAGGCCATGCTCATACGGCTTTCCCACGAACGGTAACACCAGGCAGGGCTTCGCGGGCTGCGGTTGGTCGGGATGGCTGCGCCGGTTGAGCCGACCCAGCCGCTGGACCAACGCAGGCACGGGTGCGAGGTCTGTGACGAGGAGATCCGCTGAGAGATCGAGGCTCATCTCGCACACCTGTGTGGTCACGGCTAGCGCGGCACCGGGTCGATCGAAGGCAGCGACCACGTCGCCATGTCGCTCGACGCGATCGATGTAGCGAAAGCGACTGTGGTAGACGAGCGGCGCGAGATCTCGGAGGCGTTGCGCGGTGGCCAACGCACGACCCACGGTGTTACACACCCACAGCACCTTCGCGCCTTGCTCGAGCGCGTGCGCGACTTCTCGGTCGGGGGGGACATCTCGACGCTCGATGACGTATCGCGGGAGCTCCTCGATGTCGGCCTCGCCCTCGACCACGGCCAGGGGCCGCTGGTGCACTCTGAGAATGACGGTGTCGAGCGCTTCACGACGCGCCCGGGGAAGGCTCGCGGTCATCAGAAGCGCGGGCACCCCGGGCAGGTCCTCGAGGAAGCGGAGCAACAAGCCGAACAGTCGCTCGTCGTACGCATGGATCTCGTCGAAGACGACCGCAGCGGCGCACAGTGAGGGCCAGGCGTAGAGCCCGCGCCGCTGATCGACGAGCAAGCCGAGCACCGTATCCACCGTGCAAGTGATCACGTCCGCGCCCCACGTCCGCAGCGCATCGAGACGGTCGAGTCCGCGCGCCGAGCGACGCAACTCGTCGTCCTCGGTCGCTTCTTCGACATGCTCGTCAATCTCGAAGATCTCGACGTCGATGGGTGCCCTACCGTGCTCGAGACGTCCGCGTACCTCGGGCTTCTCCAGATACCCGCGAAAGCCTTCGGTGGTCGTTCCCGTCGTCGGGTACGTGATCCACAGCCGTCGCCCTGCGTGCTGCTTGGCAGCCCACGCATAGGCAGCGGCGGTCTTGCCACCTCCGCAGCCCGCCTGCACCAGCACTACGGGAGCGTTGCTGTCCCGTACTCGCTGCTGGAATGGGCGTAGACTGCGATCGCCCAGTCGTGCCTCGACCACCCGCGCGGCGGCGGTCACGTCGCTGCGATCGAGCTCATCGCGTATCCACTGTGGCTTGCGCTCGTGAGTGAAGCGCGCCAAGGGCTGGGCCGAGCCCGCGACGTCGGCCGCGATCACCAGGGCCTTGGCGACGGACACCAGCCGCCACCAGCGACGCCCGAGCTCCTGCCCGAGTCGCTCGTCCCAGTCGTCCACCGCGCGACGCACCAGGGCGGCTCGATCGATCACGAGGTCGGTGAACGTTGGCGGCGCAGGCAGGCCCAGCTTGTGGCCCAACGCGCAGGTGCTCACGAAGTCGGGATGAGAGAGCAGCAAGGTCAGCGACTCTGCGTCCCGAGGAATGGGCGGGAACTTGCGGTGGTGACCTGCAGCTGCGATCGCCGCCACATCGAGCTCGCGCGGATCCTCGACCGCATGACCCAACCACGAACCCAGCAGCCCCTCCGGCCGCGAGAGCCATGCGGACAGCGCCTCGTGACGCAAGAGCTGAGGCTTGCTCGAGCCACGTAGCATCCGCTGGAAGTGATCGCTGCACTTGCCAAGATCGTGCACGAACGCGCCGAGCCTCACCACGCGACGCAGCCGCCCGTCCCACTCGCGTGGCAGCCCGACCGCGCTCAGGCTTGCCTCGGCGCGAGCATCCAACAGGGCATCTGCCGCAGCCAGCACCATCGCGGTGTGCTGACGCAGCGTGGTCGGGTGAGCTTGGTCAGCGCCAGCCGACGGGGACTTGGCGAGCAAGCGCTCGTACTCGTGTCTGCGGCCGGTCGCCATCGAGGTCCCTAGGTCCGTGGCGGCGGGACGAATACCCCTGCCCCCATCCTCCGCCGTCCGCCGAGCCCAGCCACCTGTAGAGCAACCGACGAGCGCTCATCGAGCCCTTCGACACGCACCGCGAACCCGACCACTTGCTTGCCTTTGATCCGCTGCACCCTCCGCGGTCCAACGAGGCACGCGATCGAGTCGACCGATTGCTCGAGACCCGGCACCAACTCGAGCTGGCGGCGCAACGCCTCGCCGAACGCCTCGGGCTCGTCGTGAAAGCCACGGATCGTGACCCACCGCGCGCGGAGCTCGGCGCTGGGAAGGAGCGGGTACACCACCGGGGCCCCGAGCGTGATGCGATGGCCAGACAAGTCGAGCGTCCGACCGACGAGCGAGAGCGTCTGCGGGAGTGATGCGGCGGGCAGGCGGAGCTTCACCGCAGAGCGCCCTGCGCCATGCAGCACGAGCCCGAGAACCCCGGGCGCCGTCTGTTGCCCTCGAATCGGATGCACGCCCCATCCGCGACGCTCGTGGAGCTCCGGGAGTTGGCGACACAGCGCTCCATAGAGCGCATAGCCGTGGTCGAGCGGGACGGTCGTACCCGTCGCCGGGAACGCGAGGTCGATGGTGGGATCGAGGTCCGTCACGAGCACCCGCGAGCGTAGTCCCGACCCGAGCGAGTGGACAGAGGAAGCGTGTGGTGCTGGCACGCTAGTTTGCAGATGGCTCGTGGTCGACATGGGGCGAGATCCTCGGTCCACTGGTTGCACCACGCAGCCGGACGATCAAAGACTCCGCGCGAGCCACCCGAGGAGCGACCACGGAGCATGGATCCTTCGGACCACGACCCTTGAGCGCGGTAGGTAATGGCCAGCACCACCCGCGCGCCCGCACCGCGACCACGGCCCCCGATTTCGGGGGCCAGGCCCCCCTCCCCTCCGCCTGTGCTCGATTGTCGCACCCGTTGAGCCGCTCCGCGGCCCCGACTACTCTCCGGTCGTGTCTCGCCCCGCCGCTCCCTTCGGACTCTGCATCGGCCTCCTCCTCGGCTTGCTCGCCAACGCGTG
>JBFIJN010000372.1:0-9016 GCA_041600735.1 Nannocystaceae bacterium | reverse complement strand
TCGGGGGTGGTGGCCTCGATGCGCAGCCCGGCGAGGCGCGCCGTGATGTCGGCGGCCACCGTGACCTCGAGATTGCCCGAGGCCACGAGGATGTCGGGCACGATCGGCACCGAGGCCACCGGCACGCCGTCGGTCTGGTCGTCGATCTCCACGGGACGCTCGGGATTCCCCGGCAACAAGTACGGGGTATAGGAAGCTTCGCTGGTGATCGCGTAGTCCCACGGCCCCAGGATCTCGGACTCCCACACGAGGCCGGCCACGTCGAAGCGCACGCTGGCTTCGAGCTCGAGGCCCACGTCGATCCCAAAGCGACCCGCGCCCGGGTCACCGGCGAAGGCGATGGTCTCCGCGTCCCAGTCGTAGAGCCCATCGCCGAGCATCTCGATGTCGATCGAGTCGGCCGCGTGCGCGTAGAAGCGCAGCTGCACCGGAGCGTTGGCGGGGACCCAGCCCGAGTCGAAGTCGACGTCTTCGAAGCCGACGAGGTCGCGATGCATCCGCGGTTCGAAGCGATCGGAGGAGGCCCCCGCGAGCGCGAGCCACGAGAGCGATGCGAGCAACCCCGGGGTCACCATGGCGCGGAGGCTACCAGAAGCTCGGGGCGGAAGGCGTGGGTCAGCCCGCGGGCGGAATCTGCTCGCAGGTCTGGGCAATGACCTCGGTCAGCGTGCCGCTGAGCGCGTCGTTCATCTGGTCTGCGGCGGCTTGAGGGTCGTTCTCGGCCAGGTTCTCGTCGGGCAGCGGCTCGACCACCGGGGTCTCGCCCACGCCCGCGAGGAAGTCGTCGAGCGGGAGATTCCCGGTAGCCGCGCAGGCCTGCTCGTTGAGGAACCCACCGGCGATGATGCAATCGATGCCGCCGCAGCCGGCCTTTGCCTGCACCAGCTTGTCGAGCATGGCCACCCCGCCGGGCTGCCCTCCGATCATGAGCGGGGTCTGGTCGGGCTCGTCCTGCATGAAGAACACCACCAGCACCGCGCCCTCGTCGCGGATGAAGCCCGCGTTGGTCGCAGCGTTGGCCGCATCGGCGACCCAGCCCGCGGGCGCGGTGGACATCTCGATGTTCGAGCCGCCGGTCCCGATGTTGGCGGCGCTCGAGAACCAGGCCTCGAGATCGGAGAGCTCGGCGGGACCACCCCCGGTGACGTACTCGAAGTAGGTCTGACCGCCGCCGGGATCGTAGAGGCGCCCCTGCGCCCCGTTGCGATTCGTGTCGGTGACGTCGGGCGTGATGTAGAACGCGTCGTTGGGCTGCCCGCCATCGCCCACGAAGCTGCACACGCCGTTGTTGATCGAGGTGGAGCCCGAGCCCGAGTAGCCCATCTCGGTGCTGGTCACGCCCACGTGGAGGCTCGTGCCGGGTGGCAGCGCGGCGTCGAGCGTGGCCGCGAACGCGGGGAACGCCAGGCCGAGCGCGGCTTGGTAGTCGCCCATCGAGGCCGAGTTGTCGATCACGAACACCAGATCGACCGCGCTGCAGCCGTCGTTGCAGCCCTTGCCCGCGCACGGGCCGGGGATGTCACCGGGCGCGACGTCGAGCTTGATCCCACCATCGCTCTCGGCATCGGCCCCGACGGTGCCCGATCCCGACGGACCCGAGGTGAGGGTCCCGTCGTCGCTCGAGCCCGGCCCCTGCGACGTGGGGCCGCTGGTGACCGCCGTATCGAAGGGGTCGTTCATCGGAGGATCGGAGCAAGCGGCAAAGCCCATCCCCAGTAGTGCCAAGCGCATCGTGCATTGCTTCATTCGTCGCACCCCTGGGGCCATCATCGCGGATCGAGCGCGAGAATGCGAGTGGGCTATGATCGGCCTCCGGCCCATGATCGATCTCGGTGTCCACTTGCTGCGCCTCGTCGCGCCGCTGCAGCCCGGCGAGGTGCTCGTCGAAGGCTGGTCGTTCCTCGGCGTCTCGACGGAGCTGGGACTGCGGCTCTCGTTCGCCGCCGCCGATGCACCGCAGCACCCCGGTCTCCACGTCGAGCTGGCCCCTGCGGCCGCGCCCGGTCCGTTTGCGGTCGCTACGGCGCGACTGCACCTCTCGTATCGCAGCCCCGCCGCGAGACCGGTCTCGTCGAAGATCGGCCTGCGCGTGTGTGAGGCCGTCGCGCAGCGCGTGCGGGCCAACGAGGGCCCCGTGCTCGATGCGCTCGCACGCCACGCCGCAAGCGAGCCGAGCGATGGTCCCCGCATTCGCGAGGTGACCGTCGAGCGCCTGCTCGAGCCCGGTGGCGACCCCTCGGCGCCGTTCGACACGCTCAGCCCCTACGTTGGCTGTCTGGTCGGCTGTCGCTTTTGTTACGCGCAATCACGGCTGTCCCCATTACGTGGATTGCTCGGTCTGCCTCCGATCCCCTGGGGCTCCTATGTAGATGTGCGGGTCAACGCCCCGCGCGTGCTCGAGCAGGAGCTGGTGGGGCGACCCCCGCGACCGATCAAGCTGTGCCCGATCGTCGCCGATCCCTATCAAGCGGTGGAGCGCCAGCACCGACTCACGCGCGGGTGCCTCGACGTGCTGCTCGCGGCCACGCCCGTTCCTCCGGTGTTGGTGCTGACGCGCATGGCGGCGCTCGCCGAAGATCTCCCGCGCCTCGCACGATTTCCGCGGGCCTTCGTGGGCGTCTCGCTGCCCACCGTCGATGACGAGGTCCGGCGACACTTCGAGCCCCGCGCCGCCTCGGTCGCCGAGCGCCTGGAGCTGCTCGAGCAAGCCCGTGCGCTCGGGGTGCACGCGATCGCGGTGGTGCAGCCGCTGCTTCCGGGCCCTCACGAGGCCCTGGTCGCCGCCCTGGCCGCGCACGCCGACTCGGTGAGCATCGACGTGCTGCGCGGTGAGGAGCAGGCCGGGCCGCTGTTCGACGACCCGCGCTACGCCGCCGCACGCGACGACGCCTGGCAGCTACAGCGGGCGCGCGCCCTGGCCCGCGATCTTCGCGAGCGCGGGATCGCGGTGTGGCGCGGCGAGCTACCCCCCGAGCTCGTCGATCGAGGTGAGCGAGGTGAGCGCGATGCCTGAGCGAGACTGTCAGGTGCTGGTGATCGGCGGAGGCCCAGCCGGCAGCACTGCGGCCGCGATGGCGGCGCGGGCCGGCCTGCGCGTGCTGTTGCTCGAGGGCGGCGCGCACCCGCGACCGCACGTGGGCGAGAGCCTGCTGCCCGGGATCATCCCGATCCTCCAAGACATCGACGCGCTGGCCTCCGTACAGGCCGCGGGCTTTGGCCGCAAGACCGGGTCCACGCACCGCAACTGGGGCCGCACGCCGCAGTGGGACCTGTGGTTTGCCGACAGCGATACCTACGACGAGGCGTGGCTCGTGGAGCGCGATCGCTTCGATGCGATCCTGTTCGATGCCGCGCGGCGCTCGGGCGCCGAGGTCCACGAGCACGCCACGGTGCACGAGCTGCACTGGGAGGGCGAGCGACTCGCCGCCGTCTCGTGGGGCCTGCGCGGCGAGCCGCTGCAGACCACGCGGCCCGGGCTGGTGATCGATGCCAGCGGCCAGCGGGCGCTGGTGGCCAACGCCCGCGGGCTACGCACGCCCATCGAGGGCCTGCAGCACGAGGCGCTGTGGGCCCACTGGGCGCACGCGGGTCGCCTGCCCGCGCCCCGCGAGCACCAAGCATTCTTCGTGGCCGAGGCCTGGGGATGGCTGTGGATGTTTCCGCTGTCGGAGGAGCGCACCTCCGTGGGCGTGGTGCGGCTCGATCGCCCCGTGCTCACCGGCACCACTCGCGACTACGAGGACGCGATCGCGAGCAGCGAGGCCCTACGCACGGTGCTGGGCCCGGCCGCGCGCCGCGTTACCCCGGTGCGACGCGAGCGCGAGTGGAGCTACCGCGTCGATCCGGTCGCCGGCCCCGGCTGGCTCGCGGTCGGCGACGCCGCCGGCTTCATCGACCCGGTGCTCTCCACCGGGGTGCACCTGGCGATGCACTCGGCGTGGCACGCCGGTCGCACCGCCGCTGCGCTGCTCGCCGAGGGCGACGCCGACGCGCCCGCCCGCTATGCGGTGCACCACCGCGAGCTGTTCGACGATCTGCTGCGGATGGTCCGCTTCTATTACCAGCAGAACGTGCACGTCGAGGACTACTTCTGGGAGGGCAAGCGGATCCTGCTGCGAAGCGAGCTCTCGTTGCGCCCCGACAAGGCGTTCGTCGTGCTGACCTCGGGGCTCGTGCAGAACCTGGCCCTGCGTGCGCGCGACGAGGCCGACCAGGCGCTCCACGGCGCGCGCACCCTCGAGGCGCAGGGCCTCGCGCTCGCACCCACGAGCGACGAGGGTGCCGATCCCGACGCGCTCGGCTTCGTGTGCATCCACCTGCGCCATGAGCCACCCGGCGAGCCCTCGTCGGCGCTCTATGTGCTCGTCGAGCCCCGCGATCCCGCCGCGCGGGCCCTGTTTCGTACGCGCAATTGGCAGGTCAACGCGATCGCGCCGCGGCACGGCAACGACCCGATCTCGGTGCCGGCCCTCGCCCCCGCGCTGCGCCGGCTGGGCGTCGTGCTCGAGCGCCTCGACACCGTCCCTCACGAGGCCCTCGCCACATTCTGGCGACGCGCTCGCGCTGCGCTCGTGGCGGAATTGGTGGGCCCCGCCCGAACCTTGCCCCCTGCGTTCGCGCTGGTCCGAGTGTTCGGCGAGTGAGTTACGCCTTCACCATCGTGCCACGGTCCGGTATCGTCGCTCTCGTTGTCGAACCTCGCTACGACCTTTGCCCGGGCCGAGCGCGCAGCGGTGATCAACATCCTCCGCGCCAAGCCCGAGCTCTCGCTCACCGACCTGCGGTTGCTGTGCCGCCGCGGTCGCTTCGGACGGATCCTCGGCACGCTCACGCTGCGCGAGTACTGGAGTGGCTCGCCCGACGAGACCATCGATCCGATCACGGGGACCCCCGACAAGCTCGCTCGTCGTCAGCGTTACGATGACGACGTGCTCACCGCCCTGCGCGACGCGGGGCGGCCCCTCTCCCACGACGAGATATCCGAGCGCGTGGGCGGGAGTGGCCAAGAAGCCCGGGTCGCCCTTCAAAGGCTCACGCAGGAACGGCGAGCCCGACGAACGCTGGACGGTCGTGCCAGCAAGTACGTGGCGGTCTGAGAGCCGCCCGTACCCCTATTTCGCCGCGCAGGCGCCCCGAAACGTGTGGCAGGCCTCACGGCGTGAGAACGGATCGGATCGTGCCAGTGGGACCCCTGGGCTCGCGGCGACGACGCACCCCCACCGAGATCGGGCCGCCAGAGCCGCCACGGCCGCTCCCCTAGCAGATCCGGCCCGCCATCCGCCCCAATTTGGCGAAATCCGGGACTGCCACAAAAAGGTGAACTTCTCACTGCCAATCCCCGGGCAGATGCTATAGCAGGCGCTCGTGGGCACCGTACCGCGGGATTTCACCCACCCGCGGCCACGGCACCGACCGAGTAAGGACGACCCGATGGCCACAAAGACCGGGATCGACGTCGAAAAGCTTCGAAAGCAGCTGATTTCGTTCGGCAAGCGCAAGGGACACATCACGCAGGAGGAGCTTACCGAGCTCCTTCCGCCTGATCTGGTGGACCCCAAGGACATGGCCACGTGGGAGCAAATGCTTCGCGACGAGGGCGTAGAGCTGCTGACCACCGCCGAGGCGGTCAAGCGCGGCGCGCCGGCTCGCGACGCCAAGGCCACCATGCGAAAGCCCTTGCCCGAGCGCCACGAGGGCGCGGCCGGAGCCAAGGAGGAGGTGGTCACGTCGAACGACCCCATCCGCATGTACCTGCGCAAGATGGGCTCGATCGCGCTGCTGACCCGCGAGGGTGAGATCGAGATCGCCAAGCGCATCGAGGCCGGCGAGCGCTCCGTGCTCGACCTCGTGCTCAACAGCCCGATCGCGCCTTGGTACGTGCAGGAGCTGCACGACCGCATCAAGCGCGGTCAGGTGCGGGTTCGCGACGCGCTCAAGATCGCCTCGGGCAACGAGGAGGTCGACGGCCACGCCGACGACACCCCCGCCAACACCCAGGCCGCGCTCGAGAACATGCAGAAGCAGCTCGAGAAGATCCGCCGCCACCAGTCGGCGATCGCCAAGCTCAAGCCCGAGGACGAGGCCGCCGGCCGAGACCCGCGCAACAACAAGCAGATCGACGCCCACCGCGAGAACATCGTCGAGGCGATCCGCGGGATGAACCTGGCCCGCAAGGCCATCGACGGCATGGTCAAGGAGCTCACCGAGGTCATCGACCGCGTGCGCCGGGCCACCGCCGAGCTCGATGCGTGCGAGCGCCGCGCCGGGATCGACCTCGAGCAGCTGCGCGAGCGCTTCATGGGCGTGCGCCTCACCGAGGAAGAGGAGTTCCGGCTGTGCCGGCAGCTCGGTCTCTACCCCTCCGAGCTCCACGAGCTGGCCGCCCGCATGAAGCTGGCCAGCAAGCGCATCCGCCAGGTCGAGCAAGAGATGGAGCTCGCCGGCTCCGAGCTCCTGTCGCTCCACGACAAGCTCAACCGCGCCCGTCGCGAGGCCGAGGCCGCCCGCTCCGAGCTGGTCGAGGCCAACCTGCGCTTGGTGGTCTCGATCGCCAAGAAGTACACCAACCGCGGGCTCCAGTTCCTCGACCTGATCCAGGAGGGCAACATCGGCCTGATGAAGGCCGTGGAGAAGTTCGAGTACCAGCGTGGGTACAAGTTCTCCACCTATGCCACTTGGTGGATCCGGCAGGCGATCACCCGCGCCATCGCCGACCAGGCCCGCACCATTCGCGTGCCGGTGCACATGATCGAGAGCATCAACAAGCTCATCCGCGCCAACCGAGCGCTGGTGCAGGAGCTCGGTCGCGAGCCCACCCCCGAGGAGATCGCAGAGAAGATGCAGGTCCCGCTCGAGAAGGTGCGCAAGATCCTCAAGATCGCCAAGGAGCCGCTCTCGCTCGAGACCCCCGTGGGCGACGACGGCGACTCGCACCTGGGCGACTTCATCGAGGACAAGAACGCGATCAACCCCGCGTCGGCGGTGATCAACGGCAACCTCGCCGAGCAGACCCGGCGCGTGCTGGCCACGCTCACCCCGCGCGAAGAGAAGATCGTCCGCATGCGCTTTGGCATCGGCGAGGCCTCCGACCACACCCTCGAGGAGGTCGGCCAGGACTTCTGCGTCACGCGCGAGCGCATCCGCCAGATCGAGGCCAAGGCCCTCGCCAAGCTGCGGCACCCCAGCCGCACCGCGCACCTCAAGGCCTTCGTCGAGAGTTGATGCTGATATAGACCCCCGCAGACCGTGGTCTGCGGGCATCCAACCAGGTGCCCCCCTAGCAGGGGGGCTCTTTGGGTGACTACGAGAGGGCCCGATCCTGCGGTGCGGTGATCGGGCTTCTGCATTGGTTCGCTTGGGCGAGGGCCCGATCCTGCGGTGCGGTGATCGGGCTTCTGCGTGGGGGAGCCGAGGCCCAATTCTGCAGTGCAGTAATCGGATCTGCCTTGGGGAGCGAGATTTCGATCCCTTCGCGAAGGTTTGGAATCTCATGACGTGATGGGATCGTTTGAGAGCTAGGACATGGACCGGAACGCGGTTTCGCTCCATCGTGGGTGCGTGATCATGTCCTTGCTTCGTCGTGGGCTCGTGGGGTTGCTGCTGGGCTGGATGCTGCCAGCGGTGGCGTGGGGCAACCCGGTCAATGCGGAGAAGCTGCTCAACGATCCGCAGAACGGAGGGTTCGGGGGCTCGTTTCGGACGGACTTCGCGGCGTCCAGCGGCAACGTGCAGCGGCTGAGCGTGGGCGCGAGCGGCGGGCTGCAGTACTGGACGATGTACCCCGAAGGCTCCGGATATCGCGGGCGGCCGGCACCCGAAGGGGCGCCGCGCTTCTTCAAGAACCGCTGGGTGCTGCTCGCCAATGCAGCATTCGTGCGCTTCCGGCTGGCCGAGGTGGTGAGCAATGGCTTCACGCACATGCGCTACACCCGAATGTGGATTCCGCGGCTCGGCTCCGAAGTGTTCACGCAGGCCCAGTACAACGAGTTCACCCACTTGAATCTGCGCCTGGTCGCGGGCACGGGACTGCGCGTGGACCCGATTCGAAAGCGCCGCGTGCAGGTGTGGGCGGGCACGGGATACATGGTCGAGTACGAGCGCAACCGCGTGGCCGCGGCAGACCCCCACCCCGCCGAGCTCGTCAACCACCGCTGGACCAGCTACGGAGTCCTACAGCTGATGCTGCACGACTCCGCAATCGTGGCGCGCGCCACGACGTATGCGCAGCCGCTCCTCACCGACTTCAGCGACATCCGTGTGCTCGAGTCGATCCAGCTCGAGGCGCGCGCGCTCCCAGTGGTGTCGCTGGGCATCGAGCTGGACGCCCAGTACGACAGCCGACCGCCGCTGGTGAGCGGCGTGCTCCCGCTCGACTTGATGGTCACGAGCTACGTACGCGTGGGCGCGCCGGCTAGCCCGTAGTCGCGCCGGCTAGCCGCCGACCAGCCACAGGCGCTGGCTGTGACCCGGGCGCTGCTCCACCCGGTGCAGCCGGAGCTTGGCGCCCTGCTCGATCTCGTCGTGAAGCGCTCGGATCGCGCCGGGGTCGTCGGAGTCGATGTGGCGATCACCACCGGTGGAAGGGCGCCGCCAGCCCGGGCGCAGCGGCGCCGACACCCGCTCGTCGGTAGAGTCGATGCGATACGCAAACGTCTCCACATGCGTGTGCGCCGGCGTATAGGCGTTGAGCAGGTTCATCTCCCCCAGCGCCATGTGCAGGCCGATGCTGTTGCTCGCCCACTGCGTGGCGCCGTACTGCTTGGTCACCCGCGCCACCTTCACGCCGTAGCTCTTGGTGATGGTGCCGAGCCCGGAGAGCGGCTCGGTCTGCGCGACATAGTTCGACGAGCTCAGGTTGTGCCCGAACCACGCGCCCTCCTCGGCGCAGCGGATCGCCACCCACATGGACAGCGGCACGAACACGTCGTTGTAGCTGGGCCCGATCACGTTGTAGGCGCGGCGCAGCTCGTCGCCGAGGTCCTGGGCGCGGCGGCCAAAGCCGAACACGATCCCCGGG
>JBFIJN010000371.1:0-9031 GCA_041600735.1 Nannocystaceae bacterium | reverse complement strand
GATGCGATTGGCGATGCGATCCTGGAGCTCGAAGACGTCTTCGAGACGGCCCTCGAAGCGCTCGCTCCACACCTGCACGCCATTGCTGGTGTCGACCAAGCGTGCGACCACGCGCAGCTCCTCGCCGTGGCGCTGCACCGATCCGTCGACCATCGCGTCCACGCCGAGGTGCTCGCGAACCTTGCCGGGATCGCGATCCTCGCCAAACCGAGCGCTCGCGGCGGCCGACAGCACCTTGAGACCGCGGGTCATCGACAGCAGGTCCACCAGCTGCTCGGTGATCGCGTGCGCGAGGTAGGCCTCGGACTCGGGCCCGCGGTAGCGCATCGGCAGCACGGCGAGGCTGTGCGTACCCATGCGGATCGAAGCGAAGCTCGCCGAGACCCCGAGGTGGGTGGGGATCATGGTGTCGCGCGGGAGACCCTCGCTGAGCGTGGCCTCGTCCACGTCGTGGAGGAACGGGAGCAGCCGATCCGCCAGCTCGCGCGCCGAGTGGGGGCGCGCAGCGGGATCGATCGACAAGCAGCGCAGCACCAGCGCGGACAGCTCGGGGGGGAGCGCGACCAGCGACCCGGGGTCCTCGGGCTCGCGCTCGAGCCGCGCGAACGCGGTGTCGATCTGCGACTCCTCGCGAAATGGGATCCGCCCCGTGAGCATCTGATAGAGCACCAGCCCCAGCGAGTAGATGTCAGTGTGGGCCCCGATCTTGCCCGAGGTGATCTGCTCCGGAGCCATGTACGCGGGCGTGCCGATCATCGTGTTGGGATCGCCGGTCACCAGGCCACCGGCCGACATGATGTGGGCGACGCCGAAATCGGTGATCACGACCCGCCCCGAGCGCTCGATCAGCACGTTGGCCGGCTTGAGGTCGCGATGGATCACCCCCTCGCGATGGGCCGCGTCGAGGCCGGCGCAGATCTGTCGGGCGATCTCGACCGATCGCGGCACGGACAGCCGCGATTGCTCGCGCAGCAGCTTGGCCAGCGTGATGCCGTCGACCAGCTCCATCGACAGGTAGTGCAGGCCGTCGCAGATTCCGATGTCGTAGGTGCGCGCGGCATTGGGGTGGGCCACCTTGCGCGCGGCTCGAACCTCGCGCACGAATCGCAGGATGACCTCGTGATCGTCGGCCACCAGCGGGCGCAGCACCTTGAGCGCCACGACCTCGCCCAGCAAGAGGTCGTGGGCGGCGTAGACCGTGCCCATGCCGCCCTCGCCGACCTGTCGACGCACGAGGTAGCGCCCGTCGAACTTGGCGCCCACGATGACCGGCGTCGGTAGCATCGAGGCCGGGGCGCCGCCGCGAGTGGTGTCGTCGTGGCCGGTCATGGGCACTCGCTCAATCTAGCAAGCGACGAGGCGCGCAAGGGGAGCGCATCGCAGCCCCGAAGCGATTGCTCGCGCCCCGCAGTCGATCGAGAGCCGGTCTGGCCCACCATCATGACAGCCAAGCCGGCAAGCCTACGACCGAGGGCAGCACGTGGGATGGTGGGTGCTCGTAGGGAAAGCCGAGCGAGTGCTCGGGCCCCGTACACACCGCGACGAACTCGATCCCGGCCGCGCGCGCGGCAAGGCGATCGTCGTCGCGATCACCCACGTAGACCGGGCGCGAGGGCTCGCACCCGAGCGCGTCGGCGATCGGCTCGAAGCAGCGGGGGCTGGGCTTGGGCTCGGGTACGTCCTCGTTGCAGAAGATCCCGTCGAACAGCTCGGCGGGGAGCTCGGCCTGCTCGAGGCGCTGCGAGAGCCGCAGGCGCTCGCGCTTGGTCACCACCCACAGCCGGTGCCCCTCGCTCCGCAGCCGCCGCAGCGCATGCACGGCCCCGGGCACCGCGCGATAGGGATGCACATCGGCCAGCACGTCGTAGTGCGCGACGAAGGCCTCGAGATCGTGATCGGGCCACATCCGCGCCAGCGTGGCGTGCCACGTGGGCCCGTAGTCGACCAGCTCGAGCCGCGAGGGCACCCGCCAGCCCAGCCGCAGGGCGACCTCGACATGCAGGCGTACGTAGCTGGGAAAGCTCTCGATGAGGGTGTCGTCCAGATCGAAGATGAGGTCGCGCGCCGTCACGCCCGCAGGATAGCGAGAGGGACCCCAGTGTGCCCATGGGCTGGCCCACCTCGGTTGCCGTAGACTGCCCGCCGTGTCGGTGGCCCCCGAGTCCGCGCCCGAGCCCGAGCCCGCGCCCGCACCCGCACCCGCGCGCCGCTGGAGCACCTCGCTGAGGCTCGCGCTGGTGTTCTTCGCCGCGCTCGCGGGGCTGGGTGTGCTCGCGGGTGAGCGACTGCTCGAGCCCAGCCGCGACGATCACTTCGTGCGCCTCGCCGAGGGCTGGACCGAGGGGCGCATGCACGTGGACGGCAAGCCACCGGGGTGGTGCGACCCGCGGGATCGCGCCCGCAAGCGCTGCCGCGGCCACACCTTCGACGACTATGCGGTGCTCTACGAGCTCACGCTCCCCGACGGTACGAAAGCGCGCGGCTACCCGTGTCGCACCAAGGCGTGTGATCAGGCCCGGCGCCAGGGTGAGGAGACCTGGTGGGTGGTGGGCGACGGCTGGCGCAACTTCGATCGCCGTGAGGTGCGGCGCGGCAAGGACACGTGGTGGATCACGTTCCCCCCGGGCCCCTCGGTGATGATGTTCCCGGTCGTCGCGGTGCTCGGCCTCGACACGCCCGACGTGCTGCTCACCTGCCTGGCCGCCGCGCTGATCCCCTTGCTGCTGGTGCAGCTGCTCGATCGCGAGCGCGGCACCGCAGACGGCCGCGGGCGTCAGCACCTGTGGCTCGCCGCGGCGTGGACCTTCGCCGGCCCCGCGTGCTTTCTCGGCGCCAACGGCCGCGTGTGGTTCACGGCCCAGATCTTCGGCGCGCTGTGCCTCATCCTCTATCTCTCGTCGGCGTGGGGCGCACGGCGACCGGGGTGGGCCGGGTGGTGGCTCGGGCTCGCGGTCGCGTGTCGGCCGATCAACATGCTGCCCGCCGTCATCGTGTTTGCGCTCGAGTGGTGGCGCGAGGGTCGGCGCCCGGCCGTCGCGCTGCGCTTCTTGGCGCCGCTGGCCGCCATCGGCCTCGCGCTCGCCTGGCACAACTGGGTGCGCTTCGAGAGCCCGTTCGAGTTCGGGCACCGCTTCCTCGAGATCCGCTGGCAGGGCCGGATTCAAGAGCTCGGCCTGTTCTCCCTCGAGTATCTGCCGCGCAACCTACGGTGCTTGCTGTGGCTCGCGCCGCAGGTGAGCGAGCAGCTCCCGTACTTGCGCGTGTCGATCCACGGTGTGGCGCTGTGGATGAGCAGCCCGTGGATCCTGGCGCTCGCCGCCGCGCGCCAGCGCTTCGACCAGCGGCGGGGCCTCGCGATCGCGCTCGTGGCCATGGCGCTGCCCTCGTTGCTCTACCAGAACAGCGGACAGCTCCAGCCGGTGTATCGCTTCGCCGCCGACTGGTTGCTGCTGGTGGTGCTGTGGATCGCGTTTGGCGGCGGCGCGCGGCGGCGATGGTTCCCGCTGCTGGTGCTCGTGGGCGCGCTGGTGAACGTCTACGGCGCCTGGCAGCTCTCGCGCAAGCCAGGCCACCTCTATGTGACCGACCCGATCGGCTGGCCGTTCGAGGCCGAGCTCACGGGCGATTGATCGTCGCCGGCGCGCGACGCCTCGGGTAGCGTTCGACTCGTGACCCAGGCCAAGACGATCGCGATCCAGCTCCACGCCCACGGCGGTCCCGAGGTGCTCCGCGCCCACGAGGTCTCTCTGCCCGCGCCTGGCCCCGGCGAGGCGCGCGTGCGACACACCGCCATCGGCATCAACTTCATCGACACGTACCACCGCACCGGCCTCTATCCGCTCTCGCTGCCCGCGGGCCTCGGCGTGGAGGCGGCCGGCGTGGTGGAGGCGGTGGGCCCCGATGTCGACGAGGTGCTCGTGGGCGAGCGGGTGGCCTATGCCGCGGTGCCGCCCGGGGCCTACGCCACCCATCGCAACGTGCCCTCCGCGGTGCTCGTGCCCGTGCCCGACGATGTCTCCGACGAGGTCGCGGCCGCGGCCCTGCTCAAGGGCATGACGGTGGAGTTCTTGATCCGCCGCGCCTTCTCGGTGCAGCCCGGCATGACCGTGCTGTGGCACGCCGCCGCCGGGGGCGTGGGGCTGATCGCGTGCCAGTGGCTGGCCTACCTCGGCGTCACGGTGATCGGCACGGTGAGCTCCGCGCAGAAGGCCGAGCTCGTGCGCGCGCACGGGTGCGCCCATCCCATCGACTACACCGAGGAGGACTTCGAAGCGCGGGTCCGCGAGATCACCGAGGGTCGCGGCGTCCCCGTGGTCTACGACTCGGTAGGGCTGGCCACCTTCGACGGCTCGCTGCGCTGCTTGCAGCGCCGCGGCACCTTGGTCGGCTTCGGCAACGCCTCGGGCAAGCCCGCGCCCTTCGACCTCGCGCGACTGGCCAAGGGCGGCTCGCTCTACGTCACCCGCCCCACCTTGTTCGACTACATCGCCACCCGGCCCGAGCTCCTCACCTGCGCCGCCGCCGTATTCGACGTGCTCGGGTGCGGCGCGGTGAAGGTCGAGGTGCGCCAGCGCTGGCCGCTCCACGAGGCGGCCGAGGCCCACCGGGCCCTCGAGAGCCGGCAGACCCAGGGCTCGACGATCTTGATCCCCTAGCGTGATCGTTCGCGATCGACTCCATCACGCTGGCCACGCGCGAGGTCGACGACCTGACGGTCACCTGGGCCGCCGTCGGGGCGGGCTTGGTCACCGCCGGAACGATCGTGCTCGCCATCGGTCTCAGCCGCCGCGCTCGTCTGCGCAATCCTGCGGCGCCCTCCCTGGCGGTCGCGCCCGCAGTAGGCGGCGGGCACTACGGGGTGGGCGCCTCGCTGCGCTTCTAGCTCGCTGCCGTGGTGAGGCTGCGCCCGGCCAGCATCCCGCACGCAGCATGCCGCGCCGCTCCGCCCGAGTAGCGGCGCCGAAACGGAATCCCGGCCTCGCGCAGCCCATCGATGAACGCGGTGCGCTCGCGCTCGTCGGCGCGCGTGAACCCGTCGGGCCGCGCGTCGTTCACGTCGATGAGATTGAGCACCATCGGCACTCCGGCGAAGGCGCGCCGCAGGCCCTCGATCTCGGCGGGATCGGTGTTGACCCCCGCCATCAGCACCCACGCCACCGTGAGCAGCTGGCCGCTCGCGAGCGCATGCTCGCGCAGCGCGGCCGCGAGCTCTTCGAACGCAAAGCCCGAGGCGACCGGCAGCAGCCGCTTGCGCCGCTCGGGCTGCGTGGTCGTGACGGACACGATCAGTCGGTAGGGCTGTCGCTCCCGCGTATAGCGGCGGATCTGCGGCACGAGCCCCACCGTGGAGATGGTGATCGCCTTGGCCGCCACGTGCGACCCACACGGATCGCTCAGCACGCGCGCGGCCTGCATGACCGCGTCGTAGTTGTGCAGCGGCTCGCCCTGCCCCTGGAACACCGCCCCGGTCACCCGCCCCGGCGCCTCGTTGCGCACGCGCTCGAGCGTGGCCACCATCTCCCACGCCTCGAGGTGGCGACCCAGGCCCAGCCGCCCCGTGGCACAGAACGCGCAACGCATCGCGCAGCCCACCTGCGACGAGAGGCACACGCTGAAGCGCCCGGGCACGTGCAGGGGGATCCGCACCGCTTCGAACACATCGCCTCCGGCCCCGCGCAGCAGGTACTTCACGAACCCATCGCTCGGGTCGGTCACGCGCTCGAGCACCTCGATGGTGTCGTGGCGCACGATCTCGGCCACCGCGGCGACCTTGGCCCGCGCCACCGGCTTGCGCCGCCGCGTGTCGCTCGGGGGCGCGTGGGCGTCGACGAGGATCCGCCGCGCCTCATCGGGCCGCAGCGCCACCCCGTGGGCCTGGGCATGGGCCACGAGCTGATCCGGCCGCAGCTCGAGCAGATGCGGGAGCACGGCGTGCACGCTAGCACGCTCCGCGGCGGCGGTTGGTGGCCGCGCCGCGCTGCGATCAGCCGAGCAGCGCCACGCTGCGCTCGATCGCCCACGCCGCCGCCACCGTGCCCCCCGCGTACGCGGCCACGAGCCGGTAGCGAGCGGGATGCGGCAAGCGGCGGGCCACGAGCCCGACCACCAGCGCCGCGCCGACGATCGCGAGCTGCCCGACCTCGACGCCGAGGTTGAAGCCGAGCAGCGAGACCCAGGCGCGATCGGGCGGCACCCCGATCTCCTGCAGCGCGCCCGCGAAGCCGAACCCGTGCAGCAACCCGAACGCGAACGCCACCAGCCCCGGCCAGCGGCGCGTGAGCGTTGGGCGCTCGTCCACGATCTCGAGCGCGAGCAGCACGATCGACAGCGCGATGCAGGCCTCGACCGGCCCCTGCGGCAGCGCGGCGAGGCCGAGCGTGCTGGCGGCCAGGGTGAGGCTGTGCGCGAGCGTGAAGCCGGTGATCGCGAGCAGCAGCCGCCGACGATCGCGTCCCACCACGAGCACCAGCCCGAGCACGAACAGCAGGTGATCGAGCCCGAGGGCGATGTGCTCCACCCCGAGCGCGAGGTACGTGCCCAGCAGCCCGACGTCGCTCTGCCCCACGCTGCCGTCGCCCAGCCGCACGCGATCGCGCGTGCCGTGCAGCACCGCGGTGTGCTCGCGCTCGTCACTCCAGCGCACGCGCACCACCACGTCGACGGGATGGCGATCGAGGCCGGCGATCACGATCTCCCCCAGGCCTCGACCGTGGCAGTCGAGGCTGCCCTCACTCGCGCCCGCGACGAGCGACGCGGTGCAGTGCTCGGGGAACTGCGGGTGCACGTCCGCGAGCGGGCGGCGCTGCGCATCGAAGGCCGGCTGCCAGCGCAGCCCGAACTCGCCGGGCCCGCGCTCGCGCAGGCTCAGCACCGCGGGCCGAAACTCATGCGCCGCCGCCGGCGTTTCGAACAGCGCGAGCCCGACCCACAGCAGCAGGGCGAGCCAGCGTAGCTGCGCCCCGAAGACCGGGGCGCGTCGGCGTGAAGCGGCCGTCCTCAGCTCACTCGGGCCCGACCCACGGCACGCGGGTCGCGGAGAAGTCGACGTACAGCCACCAGCCTTCGCCGTCGGTGTCGTCGTGGTTGGCGCAGTTCCCGTTGCCGCCCGGCAGCAGCTGGGCGAGGTTCATCGCGCCGGTCTGATCCTGGATCTCCGGGGGCAGCTCGATGGCCTCGGCGTCGGCGATCGAGAGGAACCCGTGCAGCGTGCCCTGGATGAGGTTGTCGGCCGGGTCCTCGCCGAACTGGGCCGCGATCTCGGCATCGGTCAGCGGCAGCGCGAAGTCACCGGTGTTGATCTCGACGCTCGCGGCCGCACCCGCGAAGCAGGGGCCCGTCGTCGTGCCGGGCTGCGGGTTGTAGTTCTGGTTCGAGAGGTGCTCGGGCACCGGCTCGAGGCACGTCCCCTCCTGCATCACCAGGTAGGTCGTGGGAAAGAGGCTGGTCCCCTCGAGGAGGTCGCACTCGGTCGGCTCCACCGCACAGGTCCCGTTGGCGAAGTTCACCGCGCCGCTCGCCGCGTCGGCCTGATCGAGCGGGTTGAACAGCAGCAACAGGCTGAGATCGTAATTGCCGTCGGGCATCATCGGATCGTCGCCGCTGATCGCCGCGTTGAACTGCTGGTTGATCGACTGACCGCCGCCGGGAACCATGTCGGTGACGTCGATGCACAGCAGGCCGCCGAGCTGCGAGACGAAGAAGTGCGGATCGCGAACGTACATCTCGGTGAAGCGGAAGGCATCGAGCTCGCTCGGCGGCGGGCCCGTCTCTTCTCCGCTCGTCGTGTCCACCCCGGTCGTCGTTGGATTCGCGGTGGTCGTGTCGTCGGGTCCAGCGCTCGAGTCCACGCTGTCCATCGTGGTGGTCATCGCCACGGTGGCGTCGCCCGTGCTCGAGCCAGAGGCCCCCGAGCCGCCCGGGGCGGAGTCGTCTCCGCAAGCGCCGAGGGCGAGCAGTGAGCTAGAGAGGAGCAGAGAGCCAAAGGACGTAGTTCGCTCAAGCGACATCGGCGAATCCTAGCGGAAAGGCGTCTGCGACGCGCGGTTTTTCACCGTCGGTCGGCGTGGCGCAAACTGCGCAATCCGACCAAGAGCGGCCAGGTTCGCGGGGCGCTCCCCCGCGCTCAGCGCCCCTCTTCCAGCTCGTCGAGATACGCCCGCAGCTCCTCGAGCTGGGGCTCGAGCCGCGGCTCCCGGCGACAGCGCTCGCGTATCAACGTCCGCAGCTCGGGCCAGTCACACCCGTAGGCGCTGCGGATCCCGGCCCGGCGCACCGCATCCTCGGGGTGCGCCAACAGCCGCCCGAGCGCGCTCACATGCCGCGGATCGGATCGCACCGGTCGGCACGCGGCGAGCTTCGAGGCCACGCGCACGCACGCCACGGGATCGGGCGGGTCGCCGTCGAGCACGACGGCCAGCAGCTCGTCCTCGGTGTGGCAGGGCAACCACTGTCGCAGCCGCTGCGCGAGCGCCGAGGCACCGACTCCGGTGATCCGCAGCGACTGCGCACCACCCGGATGATCGGCGACATACGTGACCTCTTCCCCGCTCGTGGTCGACCAGCGCTGGCTGGCGAGCACCAGGTGCGCGCGCGCGGTCTCTTCGCGCAGCTTCCACCCCTGCGCGTCGGCCACGACCTTCACCGCGGACCAGCCCACCTCGTCGCGCAGCACCAGGACCTCGCTCACCGTCGTCCCCCTCCCTGGCGCTCGGGCTCGCTGTCGACGAGCAGGTCGTGGTCGTCGAGCTCGAGCGCGTCCTCGGCCTCCTCGACCAGGTCGGCCTCGCCGATCTCCACGGGCTCGTCCTCGCCCGCGTCGGCCCACGGGTCGTACTCGGCCAGCGGAATGCCCTGGTCGAGCAGGGCCTCGATCTCGGCGCGCAGCTCGGCATCGGGCTCTCGCAGGCTCATCTCCTCGAGCAGGGCCTCGTAGTTGTAGGCCACCGCGATCTCGCCAATGGTGCTGCGCACGATCGACGCGGGATGCTCGAGCAGGCTGCGGTAGAGGTGGAGCACGCCGAGATCGTCGTGG
>JBFIJN010000370.1:0-9048 GCA_041600735.1 Nannocystaceae bacterium | reverse complement strand
GGGGCCACGACCCAGGCCATGACGACCGCCGCCACCACTGCGGCCGACTCGACGACCGGAGGAGATGGGCCCGCCGAGACCGGTCCGCCGCCCGTGTACTTCGACCTCGGGATCATCCCCGACTCGCCGATGTTCTGCATGCAGGGCGATGGCGAGGTGCAGTTCTCGTACATCTGGATCGCCAACAGCACGCAGGGCACGATCTCCAAGATCAACACCGAGACGCTGGTCGAGGAGGGTCGCTACCAGACCCGTCCCGACACGAGCGGCAGCCCCTCGCGCACCTCGGTGAGCCTCACCGGCAACGTGGCCGTGGCCAACCGCAGCGGCGGTCTCGCCAAGTTCTACGCCAACCACGACGACTGCCCCGACGCCAACGGCAACGGCAGCCTCAGCACCTCGAGCGGCGCCGCCGACGTCAAGGCGTGGGGCCAAGAGGAGTGCCTGGCCTGGTACACGCCGATGGCGTACCAGTCGCAGCGCCCCGTGGCGTGGACGCAGGGCGAGTTCGATCTCGAGGCCTGCGCCACCGTCAACGAGAAGGTGTGGACCTCGGGCTCGCCCAACGGCAACAGCGTCGAGGTGCTGCTCGTCGATGGCGACACCGGCATCATCGAGGACACGATCCCGATCCCCGGGGTGAACGCCGGCTACTACGGGATCTACGGCGCTGCGGTCGACTCCGAGGGCAACTTCTGGGGCAGCCAGCTGGGCGGCGGCACGCTCGTCCACGTGAACCTGCAGACCCTCGCGATCCAGACGTGGCCCACCCCTGCGGGCGGCTACGGCATGACGGTCGACCAAGAGGGCTACGTGTGGACGTGTTCCTATCAGGCCGGTCGCTTCGATCCCGTCACCGAGACGTGGCAGTCGGCCAACGTGGGCGGCAGCGGTGGCTGCATGTCCGACGGCGGCGACATCCTGTGGATGGCCTCCTCGCCGATGGTCGGCATCAACCGGCACACGCTCGCGGTCGAGTACAGCATCCCGATCCCCGAGTACGTGCACGGCGTGAGCATCGACCACGAGGGCTACGTGTGGGGCGTGGGCATGAGCAATAGTGCCTACCGCGTGGACCCGGACACCGGCACCTGGGATGTCGTCGGTGGCCTGGTCAATCCCTACACCTATAGCGACATGACCGGCTTCGCGCTCAACAACGTGGGCGGCGGCGGGGCACCGAGCGGCTGATCGAGCGCGCGCTCCGGCTGCCACCTCGACGGGCCCGTCGTCACGCCCCAGACTCACTTTGGCCGAGGTCTTCACCGGCGCTTCTCGCGAGCGCTGATGATATCCTCGGCGCATGCGTTGGCTTGCGTGGGCGTTGGGCTCGAGTCTCGGAGTGCTGGTGGGGATCGCTTGTGGCGACGCCGGCGGTGACTGCTCGATCGGCAGTCTCAACTGCTCGTGCACCCTCGGCGGGGCGTGCGATCCCGGCCTCAGCTGCGTCGCCGACAAGTGCGTGCTGATCGAGTGCGCCGTGGGCAGCGAGGGCTGCACGTGCACCGGCGGGGGTGCCTGCGATCCGGGGCTCTCGTGCGAGAACGGTCTCTGCGTCGATCCCGACGGCACCGGCGGCGGCCCCGGCCCCACCAGCATGGGCACCGGGAACGGCCCCGACACGGCCGATGAAGACAGCGGCGGCCTCAAGCTCGACGTGGGCGCCAACGACCTGCCCGGCACTTGCTCGCAGCGCGGCTGCACGCGCATCGACATGCTGTTCGCGATCGACTCGTCGGCCTCGATGAACGAGGAGGTCGCCGCGCTGTCGAGCTCGCAGGCGTTCAGCGCCATCGTACAGGACCTCGAGGCGATCAACTGCGGCGTCGAGTACCGCATCGGGGTGACCAACGACAACGACGGCGGCTTCATCGGCGCGGGCGGCCAGCCCTGGTTCGACAGCAACGAGATGACATCGGAGGAGATCGCCAGTGCCTTCACCACCGCGGCGGGCAACGTGCTCGGCAGTGGCGGCACCGCGCCCGGCTGCGAGCACGTGCTCAGCACCTCGCTGTCCACGCTCCAGGGCGATGGCACCGGCTTCCTGCGCCCCGATGCGCTGCTCGTGCTGGTGCAGCTCACCGACGTGGACGACTACGGCTACTACGACCAGATGGGGTTTGGAGGCCCCTGCGACGCCTTCTTGTGCACCGACCCCATTCGGCCCGTGGCCGACATCTACGATGATCTGGTCGCGCTGAAGGGTGGGATCCCCGAGGCGGTCGCAACGATCGTCGTCGCGGGCGATCCTGGGGTGATGCAGGGGTTCAACACCTGCCAGCAGCCCGCGACCTGCTGCGGGGTGGGCCTGGGCGAGTGTGCCGAAGCCCACCACGCCCCACGCCTGTGGGACTTTGCGAGCATGCAGGCGGGCAGCAACGGCTTCACCGGCAACATCTGCCAGGGCGCGCAGCAGGTGCCCATGCTGATCCAGCAGGCGCTCAGCGACAACATCGATCTCGCGTGCCAGACCTTCGAGCCGGCCGGGTAGCGGGGTCGCGGGGGGGGCCTCGCGCTGCGCGCACGGCTGGCGCTGCGCGATTCGTTCGCGCCGCGCGGCCAAGCTATGCGAAGATGGACCTTGCGGAGGGATGAACTGATGCGACTGGCTAGATTGATGTGCTGCTTGGCAGTGGGCGCGAGCTCGTGGGCGTGTGGAAGCACGCCCGACTCGGGCGACGGCGGGGACACGGTGACCACGTTGCCGCCCGCGGACACCGGACCCGCGACCACCGACGTGGCCACCAGCGGGGAGGACACCGAAGCGGCGACGAGCGCAGGCACGACTGCGCCCGCGACCAGCTCCAGCACCACCGTCGCCGACGACACCGGTCCTCCCCCGGTCTACTTCGACGTGGGCATGATGCCCGACGGCGGTGGCGGCGGCTTCTGCATGCCGGGGGGCAAGAAGGGCGCCAAGGGCGAGCCCGACTTCTCGTACCTGTGGGCCTGCAACAGCACGCAGGGCACGATCTCCAAGATCGACACGGTGAGCGTGACCGAGGTCGGCCGCTACTACACGCGACCCGATCTGCAGGGCAGCCCCTCGCGAACGTCGGTGAGCTTGTCGGGCAACGTGGCGGTCGCCAACCGCACGGGCGGCATCACCAAGATCTGGGCCGTCGAGGAGAACTGCGCCGAGTCCAACGGCATGGCCGGCATCCAGACCTCGGTCGGCAACGCTCCGCTCCCGTGGGACCAAGAGGAGTGTCGCGCCTGGCACATCCCGTTCAACTTCGACAGCCAGCGCCCGCTGGCGTGGGCCCCCGGCGAGTGGAACTCCACCACGTGCCAGTGGGAGAACGAGATGCTGTGGACGGCCGGGCGCTACGGCCAGGTGGACACCGAGGTGGTGCTCATCGACGGCGACGTGGGCATCGTGGTCGACTCGGTCAACGTGCCCGGGCTCAAGGCGGATCAGTACGGGCTCTATGGCGGCGCCGTCGATGCCGACGGCAACTTCTGGACCACCGGCTGGGCCTCCGGCAACAACCTCGTACGCGTCGACATCGACACCATGGTCGCCACGGTGTGGCCTGGTCCTTCGATCGTGGCGTCCTCGCACTGGTACGGCATGACCGTCGACGTCAACGGCTTCATCTGGAACTGCGCCAGTCGAGTCGCCCGCTTCGACCCCGGCACCCAGATGTGGACGGTGAGCAACGAGCTGCCCAACTGGTCGGCCGGGTGCATGGCCGATTCCGATCCCGATGGTCTGCTGTGGCTGGGTTCGAACGGCGCGATGGCGATCGATCGCGACACCTTCGCGGTCGTGCACCAGTGGCCCACGCCGAGCTCGTACGGCATCAGCATCGATTTCTACGGCTACGTGTGGACGGTGAACGGCAGCGGGGCGCACCGCGTGGACCCGGATACCGGCACCGTCACCTCGTACAACGGCCTCACGGGGGCGTACACGTACTCGGACATGACCGGGTACACGCTCAGCACCGTGGGCGGCGGCGGCGTACCGAGCGGCTGATCGCCGCACTGGGCCGTACTCGGGGGCTGGGCTCCGAGGTCGAGCGTGAGCCGCTCGCCTCACGGGCCCGACCGTCGACCCACGAGCCCCGACCGCTGGCCCGGTTCGGGCGCCTGCCCGGCGCCTCGCGGCGTTACGGTGGTCCGCGATGTCGCCCGATCCGCTCATCCCGCTCTCCTCGCTGCGCTCGATCCTCGACCTCGTCGTCGCCGCAGCGGCGCTCGTGATGGGCATGGCCGCGATCCCCTGGGTGGTACGGCTCGAGACCGGCCCATGGCTGGCGGCATCGCTGGCCACGGCGGGGATGTGCGGGCTGACGGTGCGCTTGGCTGCGCGCTTTCCGGCAAGCTCGGGAGGCGGCCTGGGGCGCACGCTGGGCTGGGCGCTGCTGTTTGGGCTGGCGAACGTGCCGGTCTCGTTCCTCGCCGCGTCCTCGGTGCACGAGCCCGACCTCGCCGTGGTTCCGCTGGCGATGCTCGCGACGATCGTCGGCGCACCATTTGGCCTTGGCCTCGGCCTGCTGTTCGGCTTGGTGCTGAGCGTCCCCGTGGCGGCGTTCGTGCGCGCGTGGCAGCGGCCATCCCCCGACGCCACCGACTTCGTGCTCGTGGTGTGCGGCGTGTGGCTGATGCTCGCGGTCGGAGTCGCGGCGCTGCTCCAGACTCCGATCAACCCGCCCGAGGTCGTGCTCTGGCAGGTCGAGGTCGATCCCGCGCAAGCGTGGATGCTCCAGGCGATCGCGTGGCTGCTGGGTGTCGTGGGGGCTGCGCTCGCGATCGTGGCCGGCGTTCGCCAGCTCGCTCGACGTCGCTTCATCGCCCGTGTCGCGCGCGGGCTCGAGCCCACATGGCGGCTGGGCGAAGCTCCCCACCCCTGCGCCGAGCTCGAGCGCCTGCCGTGCTTGGGCCAGATCGTCGAGGGGTGTGATCACGTGCTGCTGCGTCGCGAGCACGCGGGTGAGAGTGCGTACCGCAGCGCGACGAGTGAGTGGCCGGTGGCCTGGGTGCCGCGCGCGTGGCTCGGCCGCGCGAGCCTGGGTCGCGTGAGCGCTAGCCCGCGACGCGGGTGAGCTCGACGCCGTCCATCGTCATGCGCCACACGCCGTCGACCTGGTGTGGGGCCGTGTTCACCTTGAACGTGGTTTTCACCACCATCACGCCCACGACGAAGTCGTTGCCGACCCATCCGCGGAGCGGGCCGCTCACCTCGACGTGGCCCTTGCCCTCGCTCTTCTCGTAGCTGACGTGACCCTCGGGCTGGATCACGAGGTCGATGCCGCCGCCGCGCCAGTGCCCAGCGAACTCGGCCTTGTCGGCGGGCAGCGGCTGCCCCTTGCAAGCCGAGGCCACGAGCACGAGGGAAAGGAGCGTGGCTGAGATCAGGCGCCTCATGGACGCGAATCCTAGCACCAGCTCCCGAGGGTCGCGCTAGTCCCCAATGTGCGGTGCGTCAGCATGTCGTGTAGGTCGGGCTGCTCCAACGCAACGGCTATTCGGCGAGCGCCTGCGTCAGCATGTCGCGCAGGTCGAGCCGCTGCACCCACTGCTCGACGTACTCCCGATCGAGCCGCGCCCCTCCCAGCCGCACCAGCTCGCGCACGTCCTCGAGCTGGCGCTGCGAGCCGCCGCCCGCCTTTGCCCACTCGAGCTTGGCGACGATCGTGTCCTCGAGGCTGGCGACGAACATCGACACGCCCATCACGTCGAGGCGCGTGCGCCGGCCGAACTCGACCGCGGAGAACGCCCGCTGCTTGCGCGGGATGAGGTCCACCTTCCAGCCGGTGACCATGTCGATCACATTGAACTGGGTCTCGTAGCGCAGCGCCTCCATCGCAGCCTCCTCGGAGGCGTAGAAGCGCTCCTCGGGCAGCGACCGCAACAAGCGGCGCAGCACCGAAGCGCCCGCCTCGACGACCACGTCGAAGTCCTGCGTCGAGCGGCTGCGCCCGTAGGCGAGCGCGGCGACCGAGCCCACGAGCATGTAGGCGATTCCCTGCGCCTCGAGGCGGCCGATGATCTCCCGCAGGGTCTCGCTGAGCTCGTCGGTCATGGGTCGAGCAGCGGCCAGTCGGGCTTGGCCTTGCGGAAGAGATCATCACCCCACAGCAACCGCGCGAGCGCCATCTCCACCGAGTCTTCGGTGTAGTCGGGGTGACGCTTGCGGATGCCGGCACGCATGAATTGGCGGGCGAGCTTGCACAGCTTGGCGCCCTCCTCGACGCGCTGCGAGGGCGTCATGCGGCGCTGGCGTTCGCGCAGGATCTCGGCGGCCTCGGGCGATGTGTCCGAGTGGCTCATCGACGGCGGCAGTCTAGCAGGCCGCGGCGAACGTCGCGCAAACGCAGAAGGACCCCCAAGTGGGGGCCCTTCGTGGCGAGAGCGGCGCACATGGCCGGCTCACGCGTGGGCGGTCGCGAGCGCCGCCGGGCGAGGCTAGTCGCGCTTGGCCTGCTTCTCGATCTCCCACGAGCGCCCGATGCTGTCCTGCACGGTGATGAACGGCTCCTCGGAGAACACGAACACCTTCTTGCCGTACTTCTCCTCTTCCTTCGGCTCGCCCCAGGCGGCCTTCATCGTGGCCATCATGCGATCGGCGGCGCCCTCTTCACCCTCGTAGGGCACGGTCATGCGCACCGACTCGATCAGCCCGGTCTCCTTGTTGAAGCGCGGCCACACCGTCGTCCGGTACGACTCGAGCTCGGTGGGCAGCAGATGGATGTCGGTGCTCGCCTGCGCATCGCCCAGCACATCGATCTTGTCACCGAACATCTTCTTCATCTCTTCGCGCTTCTTCTCGGCCTGCTCCTTGGTGAGCACCTCGAGCACGTCGCCATAGTCCTTGCTGAGGCCGGCGAGATCGAGGCCGAGCAGCGGGGTCTTCTCGAAGCCGAACTTGGCCTTGTCGGTGCCGATCAGCTTCTCGAACGGCATGTAGGCCGAGAACTCGAGGTCCTTGTTGTCGCCAAAGCCGTCCTTGAGGCGCGCGCGCAGGCCGTTCTCGGGGTTGAACCACACGAGCACGGTGTCCTTGATCTCGGTGGTGGTGCGCGGCGCTCCCCACTTCTCGGTGAGGATCTTCGCGATGTCGCCCGCCTCCTTGGGGAACGAGATCCGCACCGAGGTGAGGGCCTTGGTGTCGCCCTTGTCGACCGAGAACGACCCGGCCGAAATGTCGGCGAAGCCCTCGAGATCGACGAGCTTCTCGGTGATCCCGGGCACCACCTTCTCGGCCTCGGCGTCGACCATGCCAAACTCGAGCTTGGCCAGCGGAGGCGGCAGCTCGACCGACTTGCCCGGGAACAGATCGGTGACGGGCTTGGCCTCGACCTTCTTCTCGGCTTTCGTGTCGGGCTTGGCCGCGTCGTCGCTCTTGTCACAGGCGGTGGTCGCGAGGGCGAGCGCGAAGAGCCCACAAATGGAGAGGGAGATCGGGAGGGCGACGTTTGAGCGTTTCATGGGATCGGCCGCATGAAACACCCGTTGTCGACGCCAGTGGAATGATGATTCTCATGCCGACGGGCGCAGGGTTGGCGCGGGCGCGAACAACGGTCTGCGCAAGCTTCGATCAAGTGAGCCGCAGACCGACCGGGAGGCTGTCGCCGAACATCCGCGTGGCGTCGCCCTCGGAGCGCGCAGTGGGTCGCGTGACCATCTCGATCCAGGTGGCAGGCGCGCCGGCCTTGGCGAGGCGATCGACGATCTCGGTGCGCAGCGCGGCGCTCACGTCGAGCGCTGCATTCCCGGTGCTCGCGGCCAGCGAGGCGGCGGCAAACGAAGCGCCCTCGGCCGTGGACCAGTCGAGCGCGAGGAGCTTGGCGAGCCAGGCCTCCGCGACGGCGGGAGGCACCACGTCGGCGGCGTCGCCTTGCAGCGGAATGCGGGCGCCCACGCGACCTAGCGACCAGTAGGAGCCGAGCTTCTTGGCGCGCTCGAGCAGCAAGGCGCCGATCTTCTGCTTGTCGCTCGCGGGCACGCGCTCGAGCGTGGCGAGCAGCTGCATCATCTCGACCGGACCGTGCACGGGCGGGCCGGCGGGGGGCCGGCCGCTGCGCCACAGCCACGGGCGCACATCCTCGAGCAGCTCGCGCTGGCGCTCGGCCGAGAGCCCCGCGGCGATCCTGCGCCACGCGATCCAGTGCTCGGCCCAGCTGGCCTTGGTGGGCTTGCGCAGGCCTTCGCGGTGCAGCGTCCACATCGCGGCGAGCCGCGCCTCGTCGCCGGGATCGCCGAACCCTGGGCGCAAGCACCAGCCCACCAGTCGCAGCCAGTTGAGCTCGTGCTCCTCGCTGTTGCCGCGGCGGGGAGCGAGCGCGAGCAGGGCATCGCCCAGGCTCCGGCACGTGCTCACCGACCACTGCGCGCGCGGATCGAGTCGCTCCTCGAGCTCGCGCCGCAGGCCCTTGGCTTGCTTGGGATCCTTGTCGGAGAACACGCGATCGAGGCGCTCGATCGCCGCGGCCACGCGCGGATCGGGGGGCTCGGCCTGCGCCGCGGGCTGCCCGGGCCCAGCGGAAGCGCTCGCGGTCTCGAGCGTGGTGCGCAGCACGAACTCGAGCCGCCAGCGTCGCGGCGGCAGCTCCACCGTCACCAGGTAGAGCTCGAGCGCACCGGTGCGGCCGAGGCTCGCGGAGAGCGTGACCGGCACGGTACGCAGCCCGGCGCTCGCGCCCGCCTCGGCCCCAGCCCCCGCCCCGCCGCGATCGCGCAGCACCGTCTCGAGCGGCGGCAGCGGCTCGAGATCCTCGGCATCCTCGCCTTCGAGCTCGATGAGCGTACCCGGCGGATCCACGCGATCACCGGTGTACGCATGCAGCGGAAACGCGACCAGGCGCTCGAGCACCAGCTCGAGCACGCGATCGGGCACGCGCACGCTGGCGCCATCTTCCATGCCGCGCGGGGCGATGCACAGGGCCTGCGTGCGCCCCTCGGTGGCCTCGAGCGCCACGTAGTACGCGCGCGCCGTCCCGCCACGGATCACCTCGCCCACGCCGCGCCGCGCCAGCGCCGAGCGCACCGCTCCGTGGGCGACCGCGGTCTCGAGCGAGGTGTGCTCGAGCAGCGGCACCG
>JBFIJN010000369.1:0-9100 GCA_041600735.1 Nannocystaceae bacterium | reverse complement strand
TCCTCGATCGCGTCCTCGAGATCCTCGGGCTCGAGCCGCAGCGGCGGCTCGAACGCCTCGGTCGACGAGAGCGGCGCGTGGCCCAGCAGGTGCTCGGCGCCCTCGAGCGAGAGCGGCTCGACCTCGCCCTCGAACAACATGACCGGGCGCAGGTTCTCCACCGGTTCGAACCCGTCGTAGCTGATCTGCAGCAGCACCAGCCGCCCGCGCTGCCCGCGATGCTCCATGAGGTCGGGGTGATCGCACGCCTCGACCTCCACCACGAACGGCCCCGTCGTGGCGGCGCGGGCCTCTTGCACGGCGGCGCGAACCAACGGGTGCCCCAGGTGGAGGCGCGAGCCCGGCGGCCCCTCGTCTTCGAGCGCCGCGCTGCGGGGTCCGACCAGCACCCGCGCCCCGTCGCGCAGGCCCTCGGGCAGCGCCGGGTGAGGCTCGAGATCGAAGCACCACGTGGACTCGTGCTCGCGCTGCGAGTAGCCCGCGCCGATGGCCTCGAGATAGCGCTGCAGCAGCCCGCCGAGCGCCTGATCGAACGCCGCCAGCCCGCCGGGGAGATCGTGCTCGAGGCGGGCGAAGCTGCCGCGAACGGTCTCGTCGAGGCGGCTCTCGATGAGACCTGCGGTGCGGCGGTGGGTGTCTTCGAACTCGTGCCGCTTGCCGTCCATGTCGTCGCGCAGCGCGTTCAGCTCGGCCTCGATCTCCTCGAGGCTGCGCGCGCGCTCGTAGATCCGCTGGAGCTGAGCCTCGAGATCGAGCCCCAGCGCCCCGGCCAGCGTCTCGGGGCCGATCGCACCCGGCTGGTGCAGCACCACGTCGGAGGCGTCGAGCACGATGCCGAACAGATCGAGCTTGCGGCTCAAGATCTCGAACGTGAGCCGCTGCGCCGCGTTGTCGCGGTTGAGGAAGTTGATCACGGTCACCCCGCGCGTCTGCCCGTAGCGGTGGCAACGGCCGATGCGCTGCTCGATGCGCTGGGGGTTCCACGGCAGGTCGTAGTTGACCACCGTGTCACAGAACTGGAGGTTGAGCCCCTTGGCGCCGGCCTCGGTGGAGATGAGCACGCGCGAGCGGGTGGTGAACTCGTGGACGAGCGCGAGGCGCATCGCAACGTTGCGGCTGGGCGCGGGGCCCGAGGCCTTGCTGCCGACCTCGGCGGTCCAGCGGTCGAGCGCTTGCTGGGCCCGCGCGCCGCTGTTGGTCCCGCGAAACACCGTGAGCTCGTCGTCGCTCACCACCCCCGCCTCGACGAGGCGCCGGCGCAGGTACTCTTGGGTGCCGAGCGACTCGGTGAAGATCACGGCCTTGCCGCTGCCCTCGGGGCGGGCCAGCGCCATGCGCAGCGCCAGCATCAGCTGCTCGAGCTTGGCGTCGGTGGGGCAGCCCCGCGCACGAGCGATGAAGTCCTGCACCAGCGCCAGCTCGCGCCGCACCTTGGTGTCGAGCACCACCGGGGTCAGCGCGGGCGCGGGCTCGTCTTCGATGGCTGGAGCCGGCGAGGCCTCGTCGCTCGCTCGCACCTCGTGCGCCGCCCGCTCGGGGTCGTGGTCGTCATCATCGTGGTCGTCATCATCGTCGTCGTCGTCGTCGTCGTCGGACACCCCGCTCTCGTCCTCGAGGTCGGCGGCGAAGCTTCGTGCGGGGTCGTCGGCGTCGGCCGCCTTGGCGGGCGCGGGTACGGCCGCGAACAACCCCAGCGTCTGATCGTCGCGACGGCGGCCGCTGCCCACCGCGGGCAGCAGCATGCCCTCGAGGCGCTCCGCCACCGTCTCGAGGCTCGCAGCCAGCGCTTCGAGCGACGAGGCCATGCGGCGATGGAAGCCGAGCAGCAGCAAGCGACGCTGCCCGCCCGCGAACGCGCACAGATCCGGTGCGAGCAGGTAGCGGGTGACGTCGTCGTAGAGCGCTCGCTCCTCGGGGCCCATGCTGTACTCGAACAGCCGCGCCTGCCGGTCGACGAACGGTCGCTTCATGAAGGCCTGGGCCTGGCGGCGCAGCGTTCGCTGGCACACCGTGCCCATGCGTCGGCGCAGCTCCTCGTCTTGGCCGTCGCGCAGGCGTCGGTCGTCGCCCTCGCAGAACAAGCTGCGGAACGTGGGGAGGTCGCCCAGCAGCGTGCCCGTGGGCTCCACGTACTGCACCAGCCCCCACAGCTCGGTGAGCGAGTTCTGGATCGGCGTGGCGGTGAGCAAGAGCACCGGCGTGCCGGCCAGCGCCACCTTGACCCGCGCGGCCATGCGCGCCTGGCTCGTGCGCTGCCGCCAGCGTCCGTGTCGATCGTAGCGCTTGTAGATCCCCGCGAAGATCTCGTGGGCCTCGTCGATCACCGCCAGATCGAAGGGCGCGGCCTCGCGGAGCCGCTGCGCTCCGCGCTCGCTCCCCGCCTGCTCGCGACCCACCAGGTACACGCCCGGCTCGCGAAAGTCGGTGTCGGCGTCGACCTCCCGCGTCTCGAGGCCGAACAGCGTGATGAGCTCCTCACCCCACTGCCCGAGCAGCGGCTTGGGGGTGATGAGCAGGATCCGACGCGCGCCCTCGACCCGACGCTGCGCGATCACCAAGCCGGCCTCGATCGTCTTGCCGAGGCCGACCTCGTCGGCCAGGATGCAGCCGCCCTGGGGGATCCGCTGGAGCGCGAAGATCACGGCATCGATTTGGTGCGGGTTGGGGTCTACACGCCCCGCCCGCTGCGAGGCCACGTAGCGGGGGTGCTCGTCGGCCCGACGCAGCCGGATCAGCGACTCGGCCAGGTAGCGCCGACGGATCGGGTGGCTCGCCATCGCAACCGGTGACATCGCACGGGCGGGCAGCCCACGAAAGGGGGAAGGTCGCGCGCGCGGGGGCCCGGGGATCGAGTGTGTTCCGTCTCACCCGGGCCGCCCCCGGGCGCCGGGGTGGACGGCCCTCGTGTCTTGGAACTACCGGCCCTCTGGCTTACCCTGGCCGCGCTCCGAGACCCGACGAAGGAACGAGCGCCGCAGATGACTAGATTCACTTATGCAACCCCACTGCTGCTGGGCGCGCTGGTCCTCAGCGCGTGTCCGGGAGATGATGTTCCAGCCGATACCGAGGGAAGCTCGAGCGGCGACACCACCATGGACCCCACTTCGATGGGGCCCACCACCACCCCTCCGACCACGACCACGGTCGATCCCGACTCGAGCAGCAGCGACTCGGCGACCACGGTCGCGGATCCGTGCGCCGATGTGGATTGCGGCCCTGGCGAGCAGTGCATCGGCGGCACCTGCTTCGACTGCGGCGACCCCAGCTGCGAGTCGGCCTGCGGCGCCGGTGAGACCTGCCAGTGCCCCAAGGACGATCTTTGCTGCGACGTGGGCTTCTGCGCGCCGCCGGTGTGCGGCAGCCCGCTGCTCGAGGGCAACTACGCCGACTGTCTCGACGACATGGGCATGACCTCCGACGAGCCCTGTGACGGGGCGGCGTGCGTGGTCGACAGCCCCGCCAACCCGACTGCGGCCGTGTGCGTGGCCTCGGGCTGCGACGAGGCTTGCCAGTGCCCGGCCGCGCCGGCCACCGGCGACGCGGTCGTCAACTGCGAGGACGTGACCGGCGACCGGGTCAACGACTGCTGGCTCGAGTGCAGCGGCGGTGCCACGTGCCCCGACGGCATGATCTGCTTCGGCGGCTTCATCTGCTTGTGGTCCGATCTCGCGCCCACCGAGGTACCGCTCTATGGCGATTGCGCCAACGTGCAGGGAGCGACCTGCGAGGACGGGTTCTGCGTGCAGGCGCCCACCGGTGCCGTGTGCACGGCGGCCTGCGCCGACGTGATGGACTGCGAGCCGGCGCCGCTGACCGGCGACGCGCCCATCACGTGCGTCGACGTCACGGGCGACATGATGCCGGAGTGCATCCTCGACTGCTCGATGGGCGACGCGTGCCCGGACGGCATGGACTGCTTCGGCGGCTTCGTGTGCATCTGGCCCGAGATCGTGCCTCCGCCCCCGCCCGCCTCGGGCTACGGCGATTGCGTCGACAACCCGATGACCACCTGCGAGGCCGGCGAGGACACGTGCCTCACCGACGCGGGGGGCACGGCGGGCGCGTGCTCGCTGAGCGGCTGCGTCGATGCGGTCGACTGCCCGGGCGCACCGCTCACCGGCAACGCGCCGGTCACCTGCGGAGACCTCGGGGGCGGCAACACCTGCTACCTCGATTGCGCAGGCGGTGAGACCTGCCCCAACGGGACCGTGTGCACGGTGGTCGGCGGCGGCAGCGCGTGCCTGTGGACCGAGGATGGCTTCCTCCTCGACGAGAACTTCGAGCGGGGCTCGTTCCGCCCGGGCTGGTCCGTGATCGATGTCGACGGGCTCACGCCCGCGGGCGCGGTCTCGTTCGTGAGCGACGCCTTCGTGGTCGCAGACCAATTCGAGCCCGGCATGAACTTCGGGGCCTACAGCACCTCGTGGTATACGCCCGCCGGGCAGGCCAACGACTGGATGGTAACCCCGCAGGTCACGCTCGGGGCGGCCTCGATGCTCACGTGGGATGCTCGGGCCCCAGACCCCGCGTACCCCGACGGCTACGAAGTGCGGATCTCCACGGCGGGCCCGGTCGTCGCGGACTTCATGGCCAACCCCGCGTTGTTCACGATCGCCAACGAGGGCGCGATGTTCATGCCGCACTCGGTCGATCTCGCCGCGGCCGGGTACATGAACCAGGACGTCTACATCGCCTGGCGCAACAACTCGAACGACGAGTTCATCCTCGTGGTCGACAACGTCCAGATCACCGAGTAGGCAGCCCCGCTGCGGTAAAAACGAACGCCTCGCGTCATCACGGCGCGGGGCGTTGTTCTTTGTGTTTTCCTTGGGACAAGTAGCTTACTCTGAGCCCGCTCGCCGACCACGTGGCTGGCGGGCTTCGAGATGAAGGGACGACTTCAGATGGCTAGATTCAAATACACAACGCCGCTCTTGCTCAGCATGTTGACCTTGCCCGCGTGCCCCGGTGACGACGTGCCCGCCGACACCGAGGGTTCTTCGAGCGGCGACACCACGGGCGACACGTCGGTCGGGCCGACCACCACGCCCCCCACGACCACCACCGATCCATCCACGACCGACCCGGACTCGAGCGGCGGTCCGGTGTGCGAGCCCGTCTGTGGCGCTGGCGAGTGCTGCTTGGGCGGGCTGTGCTTCGATGAGCCGACGCCCTCGTGCGCGGGCGGCTGCGGTGCCTTCGAGTCGTGCCTGTGCCCCGAGGGATCAGACCCCTGCAACTGCACGGGCGAGTGCGTGCTCTGTGGAACCAACGGCAGCTACGACTCGTGTCTCGACGCCGAGTGCCCGGCGGGCTCGTTCTGCGTGCTCGACGATCCCGATGCTCCCACGTTCGGTTGGTGCGCGGAGCAGGGCTGCGGCACCGATGATTGCGCGTGCCCGCTGCCCTCCGACGACGCGACCTCGGTGCCGGCCTGCGGTGCCTTTGCCGGCGACGGCGACGGCTCGTGCTTCCTCGACTGCTCCGGCAACGGGGCGACCTGCCCGGGCGACATGATCTGCCGGACGATCGAGGGTGTGAGCGCCTGCGTGTGGCCGGGCGAGGGCATCGTCTCGAACTGCTGTACCTCCAACCCGGGAACCACCGGCTGCGACGACCCGACCTGCGAGGCTGCGGTCTGTGCCGCCGACCCGTACTGCTGCGACACCGAGTTCGACCAGATCTGCGCCGACTCGGTGCCCGGCCTGTGCCCCGGCCTGTGCCCCGGCGGACCCGACCCCGAGCCCCAGTACGGCGACTGCGTCAACGGGGGCCCCTGCGGCGCGGGCCTCGTGTGCATCAGCGACATGGCCGGCACGTTCGGCTGGTGCGGCACGATCAACTGCGTCGACGACACGGTGTGCCAGCCGCCGCCGGCGACCGGCGATGCGCCGGCCATCTGCGCACCGATCAACGAGATGGTCGACGCGTGCCTGCTCGATTGCTCGATGGACCAGACCTGTCCCGACGGCATGAGCTGCTTTGGCGGATTCGCGTGCGTGTGGGAGCAGATCGTCCCGCCGCCCCCGACGCTGCCCGGCTATGGCGACTGCGCCGACAACCCGGTGTCGACCTGCCAGCCCGGTGAGGACGTGTGCCTCACCAACGCGGCTGGCAGCGCGGCTGCCTGCTCGCAGAGCGGCTGCGCGGTTGCGGCGGACTGCGTCGCGATGCTGCCGCCCACCGGCAATGCCGCGGCGGCGTGCGGTGACCTCGGGGCTGGCCTCACGTGCTACCTCGACTGCGCCGGCGGCGAGACCTGTGCCGACGGCACCGTGTGCACCGCGGTGGGCGGGGGCATGGCGTGCCTGTGGAGCGACGACGGCCTGCTGCTCGACGAGGACTTCGAGCTCGGAGCCTTCCGCCCGGGCTGGTCGTTGATCAACGTCGACGGGCTCACGCCCGATCCCAATGTGGCGTTCGTGAGCGACGCCTACGTGGTGGCCGACGTCGTCGAGCCCGGTGCCAACTTCGCGGCCTACAGCACGTCGTGGTACGCCCCGGCGGGCCAGGCCGATGACTGGTTGGTGACCCCGCAGATCACGCTGGGCGCGGCCTCCGTGCTCTCGTGGCAGGGCCGTGCGCCCGACGCGGCGTTCGCCGACGGCTACGAGGTCTATGTCTCCACCGGTGGTCCCACCGTCGTGGACTTCATGGCCAACGCCACGGTGTTCAGCATCGCCAACGAAGCCCAGGTGTTGACCACGCGCATGGTCGACCTCGCGGCGGCCGGCTACATGAACCAAGACGTGTACATCGCGTGGCGCAACAACTCGAACGACGAGTTCTTGCTGCTCATCGACAACGTGCAGATCACCGAGTAGCGGCGGCGATCCGCAGCGCGGATCGCCCACGAGCAGAACCCCCGTTCGCACTCGCGGACGGGGGTTCTCTCGTTGGGCAACCGATGAACCGAAGATGGGCTCAGCCAGGCGGCACGCCGCCGCCGCCCACCGTGCTGAGGGCAAAGCCCGTCATGTCGCTGTACGTATAGGCGCCGGTCAGGCCGCTGTAGGTATCGACGTGGTCGGTCACCGGGTCGGCGCGGTAGGCATTGTTGCCCGCGAAGCTCACGCCCCACACCTTGCCCTGGAAGTCGACGCTCACGCCGTGCACGTACTCGGGCAGCTGGATCTGCTCGTCGATGGCCAGCGTCTCGATGTTGAAGCCCATCAGCAGGCCCCAGTCATTGCTGTGCCAGATCAGCTGGTCGCCATCGGTCATGCAGCCACCGATGCCGCCGCCGCCGTTCGAGGTCCAGGTGGAGGTGTCGAGGTTGAAGCGCGACACGCCGCCGCCGCCACACACCCAGGGTCGGCCCTCGGGGTCGACCGTGATGCCGTAGCCGCCCGAGGGCGGGAGCGCCCAGCTCTGCAGGGCCAGGGTCTGGTAGTCGATGCGGAACAGCGTTCCGTTGCCAACGTCGAGGCCCCAGAAGTTGCCGTCGGCATCGGCCGCGCCGCCGTAGATGAACGACCAGCCACCGCCGCCGCCGCCCACCGGGATCGTCTCTTCGATCGCCCCGGTCTCGCCATCGAGCAGCAGCACTTGGCCGTCGCATGCGGTCCACAGCTGCATGCCCTCGAACCTGCACTCGGCCTCGTTGAACTCGCCGCGCGTCCAGGCAACGGGGCGATTGGAGCTGCAGTTGAGCGGGGTGTGCCAGGCCATGCACTCGTCCGTGCCCCATGCGCGCACGTCGTTGGCCCCGTGCGAGGTCTGGATGCCGACCTGGCCGTTGCTGTCCTGACAGTCGGCCTCGTTGGCCCAGAACTTGGTCACGCCGCCGTTGCGGTTGGCCACCGCGACATCGCCCGCGAGGTTGACGGAGGTTCGCGAGGGGTCACCGGCGAACGGTCGCGCCTGGTAGCGGCCTTCCTCGACCATGGTGGAGGTGTCGAGCTTCGAGATCGTCCCCTGCGCCGAGTTGGCGATCCAGATGTACGAGAGCTCGAGGCCGCCGTTGCCTGCACCCCCGCAGATCGGCGGGGGCGCGTCGGGGATCGAGCCCAGGTCGAGCTTGATGGGCGCAGGCCCCTCGCTCCCGGGGTCGCCCGAGCTACCGCCGGTGGAATCGCCCGTGCCATGGGTGGTGGCCTCGGTGGTTCCGGCCTCGTCGGCCGAGGTGGTCGGGCTGCCGGTGGAGCCCGCGCTGGTCCCCCCTTCGGTTTCCCCGATGGGGGCGGGGTCGCCGGTGCAACCACCCAACGAGAGGGCCAAGGACAACGATGCGCTCGCGGCCAGACGAATGTGCATGATCGACTCCAAATCCAAGCCCTCTTATATGGGCCGGGGGGATTGAACCTTCAAGCGGTGAATCTCCACCGAGAGCGAAATCCGTCATGGGATCGAGCAGGGGAGCCAGGAGCGCCGCGTGAGTCTAGTCCGCGGGGCGCGAGGCCTTCACGGTGAAACCTTGCCTCGCCAGCCGCTCGCGGAGCTCGGCTCGCGTGTGGCCCAGCGCCCAGTGCAGCGCGGGCTCGGCCTCCACCGCCACGTCGCCCAAGGTCACGAGCGTCGAGTCGAGCGACGGGCCGCTCACCTGCCAGCGACGCGGGGGCCACAGCCGCAGCACGCGGATCGACGACCACCGCTCGGCGCGAGCCACCAGATCGAGCGTGTCCTCGTCGGGGGGCAGCGCGATCACCAGCTCGGCGAAGCCGCCCGCGCGCGCACACGGGATGATCGAGCCGCCACGGCTGCGGTAGCCACCCCACGCGCGCAGCATGTCGTCGTTGCGCCGCGGCTCGGCGAGCGCCAGCGGCAGGCCAGCTTCGCGGTAGAGCTGCAGCGGCGCGGGGAACTCCACCACCGGCAAGCCGCGCGCGCGGGCCCAAGCCGCGACCCCTTCGTCGGCGCCGCCGCGGGCACCGTGCCACACGTGATCGAAGCGCTGGTGTCGGCGCAACAGATCGAGCAGCGGCCACCAGCGCAGGCCGACCGCGAGCGTGCGACCCCCACCGAACACGACGACACGAGGCCGAGGCCCCGCTGGCCCCGGCCGCGAATGCGACCCCATGCCTGCACGCTACGCGCTGTCGATCGTCGAGGGTATCGGCGAAGGCCCGACGAGTTAACGCGCGGCGCGTTCGTGAACGCG
>JBFIJN010000368.1:0-9109 GCA_041600735.1 Nannocystaceae bacterium | reverse complement strand
GAGTCGTTCAACGTGCTCCTCAAGGAGCTGCAGGCGCTGTGCCTGAACGTCGAGATGCTCGAGGTCGACATGGAGACCGGGCAGGTGCCCGGCCGTCCCAACGAAGCCATGCCGGCGGCCGAGTAAAGAGGAAGAAAGGCGAGCAAGAACATGCGAGACATTTTCTCCTTCTTCGAGAAGCCCAAAGAGGCGGCGACGTTCAACGCGCTGCGCATCAGCATCGCGTCGCCCAAGACGATCCGCGACTGGTCGTACGGCGAGGTCAAGAACCCCGAGACGATCAACTACCGTACGTTCAAGCCCGAGCGCGACGGCTTGTTCTGCGCCAAGATCTTCGGGCCCATCAAGGACTACGAGTGCCTGTGCGGCAAGTACAAGCGCATGAAGCACCGCGGGGTCGTGTGCGAGAAGTGCGGCGTCGAGGTGATCCACTCGAAGGTCCGCCGTGAGCGCGCGGGCCACATCGAGCTCGCGACCCCGGTCGCGCACATCTGGTTCCTCAAGAGCCTGCCCTCGCGCATCGGCAACGTGCTGGACATCCCCCTGTCCAAGCTCGAGAAGGTGCTCTACTGCGAGTCCTACATCGTCATCGATCCCAAGGACTCGGGGCTCGAGGAGCGCGAGCTCTTGTCCGAGGATCGCTACGAGCAGCTGATGGACGAGCTCGGGCTCGAGGCGTTCACGGCGGGCATGGGCGCCGAGGCCATCAAGGAGCTGCTCGGCCGCATCGACCCCGTGGTCGAGGCCCGCACGCTGCGCACGGAGATCGCGACCGCGACCTCCGAGGCCAAGCGCAAGAAGGCCGCCAAGCGGCTGCGCGTGATCGAGGCGTTCCGCAACAGCGGCAACAAGCCCGACTGGATGATGCTCGAGGTGATCCCGGTGCTGCCGCCGGATCTGCGCCCGCTGGTGCCCCTCGACGGCGGTCGCTTCGCGTCTTCGGACCTCAACGACCTCTACCGGCGCGTCATCAACCGCAACAACCGCCTCAAGCGCCTGCAAGAGCTGGCGGCGCCCGAGATCATCATCCGCAACGAGAAGCGGATGCTGCAGGAGGCCGTCGACGCGCTGTTCGACAACGGTCGCCGCGGCAAGACCATCACCGGTCCCAACAAGCGCCCGCTCAAGTCGCTCTCCGACATGCTGCGCGGCAAGTCGGGTCGCTTCCGTCAGAACCTGCTCGGCAAGCGCGTCGACTACTCGGGTCGCTCGGTGATCGTGGTGGGCCCGGAGCTCAAGCTCCACCAGGTCGGCCTGCCCAAGAAGATGGCGCTCGAGCTGTTCAAGCCGTTCATCTACAACAAGCTCGAGACCCGCGGGCTCGTCACCACCATCAAGAGCGCCAAGCGCATGGTGGAGCGCGAGGCCGAGGAGGTCTGGGACATCCTCGACGAGGTGATCAAGGAGCACCCGGTGCTGCTCAACCGCGCACCCACGCTCCACCGCCTCGGGATCCAGGCGTTCGAGCCGGTGCTGATCGAGGGCAAGGCGATCCAGCTGCACCCGCTGGTCTGCACCGCGTACAACGCCGACTTCGACGGCGACCAGATGGCCGTGCACGTTCCGCTGTGCATCGAGGCACAGATGGAAGCGCGCGTGCTGATGATGTCGACCAACAACATCCTCAGCCCCGCGCACGGCAAGCCGATCATCGTGCCCACCCAGGACATCGTCCTCGGGCTCTACTACATGACGCGTGAGCGCGCGTTCGCGGCGGGCGAGGCCAACGAGCCCGCCAAGGACCGCTACATCGTCGGCCACTACGGCTCACCCAACGAGGTGCGCATGGCCTTCGACCACAGCGCGGTGCACCTGCAGGCCAAGATCCGCTGCCGCGTGGACTCGCGCGAGATGGTCGAGACCACCTGCGGTCGCGTGCTGCTCTACGAGGGCGGGATCCCCAAGCAGATCCCGTTCAAGCTGGTGAACCGACCGCTCGGCAAGAAGGAGCTCAACGAGCTCATCGACGTCTGCTACCGCATGTGCGGGCAGAAGGCGACGGTGCTGATGGCCGACTACCTGCGCAGCACCGGCTACACCGAGGCCACCAAGGCGGGGATCTCGATCTGCGTCGACGACATGTACATCCCCGAGGAGAAGGAAGTCCTCCTCGGTGATGCATTCGAAGAGGTCAAGCGGATCTCCGGCCAGTACGCCGACGGTCTCATCACCTCGGGCGAGCGCTACAACAAGGTCATCGACATTTGGGCCAACGTCTCGGAGCAGATCGCCAACGCGATGATGCTGCGGATCTCCACCGAGGACATGGAGAGCGAGGACGGCACCCAGCATCGCAAGACGCCGTCGTTCAACTCCATCTTCATCATGGCCGACTCGGGTGCTCGTGGCTCGCGTCAGCAGATGCGGCAGCTGGCCGGCATGCGCGGCCTGATGGCCAAGCCCTCCGGCGAGATCATCGAGACGCCGATCACGACCAACTTCCGCGAGGGGTTGACCGTTCAGCAGTACTTCATCTCGACCCACGGCGCGCGCAAGGGCCTGGCCGACACCGCGCTCAAGACCGCGAACTCGGGGTACCTCACCCGTCGTCTCGTCGACGTGGCCCAGGAGGCCGTGATCACCGAGTTCGACTGCGGCACGATCCAGGGCCTCGACATCGAGGCGCTGGTGGAGGCGGGCGAGATCATCGAGCGCCTCGGCGATCGCGTGCTGGGGCGCACCGCGCTCGAGCCCGTGTACCGGCCGGGCACCGACGAGGTGATCTGCGTCGAGGGCGACATCTTCGACGAGGCCCGCGTGAAGGCCCTCGAAGAGGGTGGCATCCAGAAGGTGAAGATCCGCTCGGTGCTCACCTGCGAGGCGCTGCGCGGGATCTGTGCGCGCTGCTACGGGCGCGACCTGGCGCGCGGCAACCTGGTCGACGTCGGCGAGGCGGTGGGCATCATCGCGGCGCAGTCGATCGGCGAGCCGGGCACCCAGCTCACCATGCGCACGTTCCACATCGGTGGTGTGGCCTCGGGCATGCAGTCCGAGCAGACCACGCTCGAGGCTCGCTTCGGCGGCCGCGTGTCGTTCGAGGAGCTCTCGGCCGTCGAGCGCGACGACCACCAGGTGGTGATGAACCGCTACTCGCGGGTCATCCTGTTCGACGAGAAGGACCGTCCGCGCGAGCAGTACGACCTCAACTACGGCGCCAAGCTGCTCGTGCGCGAGGGGCAGAACGTGGGCCCCGGCGACCTCCTGTCCGAGTGGGACCCGTTCTCGATCCCGATCCTCAGCGAGGTGAAGGGCACCGTCGAGTTCGCCGACATCATCGAGGGCGTGACCATGTCGGTGCGCGTCGACGACGTGACCGGCCACTCGAGCATGGTGATCCAAGAGAGCCGCGATCCCGACTCGCGTCCGCGCATCGTCATCCGTGACGAGGCCGGCAACGTGGCCACGTTCGGCAAGCACGAGGCGCGCTACTACCTGCCCGTGGGCGCCTCGTTCACGATCGCGGAAGGCACCGAGATCAAGGCCGGCGAGGTGCTCGCTCGCATCCCGCGCGAGAGCACCAAGACCAAGGACATCACGGGCGGTCTACCGCGCGTGGTGGAGCTGTTCGAGGCGCGCACGCCCAAGGAGCACGCCATCATCGCCGAGACCGACGGCGTGGTCTCGTTCGGCAAGGACAAGGGCGGCAAGCGCCGCATCTTGGTCACGCCCGACGACGGCGAGCCGCGCGAGTACCTGGTGCCCAAGGCCCGCCACGTGCAGATCCGCGAGGGCGACCGCGTGCGCGCGGGCGAGAAGCTGATGGGTGGCCCGGCCAACCCGCACGACATCCTGGCCGTGCTCGGCGAGAAGGCGCTCGCGCGCTACCTGCTCGACGAGATCCAGGAGGTCTACCGGCTGCAGGGCGTGAAGATCAACGACAAGCACATCGAGGCGATCATTCGTCAGATGATGCGACGCGTGAAGGTCACGGATCCCGGCGACACCAACTTCCTCGCCGAGGATCACGTGGAGCGCCAGATCTTCCAGCAAGAGAACATGCGCGTGGCCTCGCTCGGCGGTACCCCGGCCACGGGTCAGGCGCTGCTGCTCGGGATCACCAAGGCCTCGCTCTCCACCGAGAGCTTCATCTCGGCGTCCTCGTTCCAGGAGACCACCAAGGTGCTCACCGAGGCGGCGCTCCAGGGCAAGGTCGACTACCTGCGCGGTCTCAAGGAGAACGTGATCATGGGGCGGCTGATCCCGGCCGGTACCGGCCTCGGGGTGTACGAGCGACTGCACGTGCAGAGCGACGACCTCACCGCCGAGGAGCTCGCGGCCGAGCCCATCGCGCGCCGCCAGAGCGAGCGCGACCTGATGAACATCCCCGACTAGCTCGGGGTGGGCGGGGCAGGGGGCAGCGTGAGCGGCCCACGGTCCAGCCATAGAGGATGACGACGAGCGCCGGGTCCGCGAAAGCAGGCCCGGCGCTAGTCTTTCGTGGAGATCGCGTGCTCTCCGCGGGCAATTGCACGTGAGCCTACGCGTATCGCTGTTCCTTGATCGAAAATGGCCCCTGCCTATACTCGGCGCCCATTGCCCCGGGCGGCCCCGTTCTGGGCAAGCCCGGGCACGGGCTTGATCAGGCGAGCGAAACCGGGTACACGCCTCCTCCCATCTCTTGGGCCCACCTGGGTCCATGGGGGGGTCACCAGCCGGGCCGCCCCCGAAGGTTCTCCGAGGAAGTCGATGCCGACGATTCAGCAGTTGGTCCGCAAGGGCCGTACCCAGCAGCTCTCCAAGAAGACGGCGCCGGCACTCAAGGAGTGCCCCCAGAAGCGTGGCGTCTGCGTCCGCGTGTACACCAGCACGCCGAAGAAGCCGAACTCGGCGCTGCGCAAGGTGGCTCGCGTTCGTCTGAGCAACGGCATCGAGGTCACCTCCTACATTCCGGGTGAGGGTCACAACCTCCAGGAGCACTCGATGGTGCTCATCCGCGGCGGTCGTGTGAAGGACCTCCCCGGCGTCCGCTACCACGTGGTCCGCGGCACGCTCGACACCACCGGTGTGCAGGGTCGTCGTCAGCGGCGCTCCAAGTACGGCACCAAGCGCCCCAAGTAGCCGAAGGACTCGCGTTCCATGTCCCGCAAGAAGGTCACCCGCAAGCCCCGCCCGGTGCTCGACATCCGCTACACGGACCACCCCGCCGACATCAATCGGCAGGTCGCTGGCTTCGTGAACGGCATCATGTTCGACGGCAAGAAGTCGATCGCCGAGAAGATCGTGTTCGGCGCGTTCGAGATCATCTCGGAGCGCACCAAGGACGATCCCATCAAGGTGTTCGAGAAGGCCGTCTCCAACACCCGCCCCCGCCTCGAGGTTCGCGCTCGCCGCGTGGGTGGCTCGAACTATCAGGTTCCGGTCGAGGTGCGCCCCGAGCGTAGCCAGGCCCTGGCCTACCGCTGGCTGATCAAGGCCGCGCGGGCCCGCCCCGAGAAGACCATGCGCGAGCGCCTCGCCAACGAGATGCTCGACGCAGCGCAGAACCGCGGCACCGCCGTGAAGAAGCGCGAAGACAGCCACAAGATGGCCGAGGCCAACAAGGCCTTCGCCCACTATCGCTGGTAATCACTTCCTCGTTCCTCCGGAGCTCGACTCACACCACCAGAAAAGCTTCGTGCGCTGGCCGCTTGCACCCCTCGGGTGCTCCCGGCCTTCGCTCCCCGGCAGCCCCCGAACGCGGTGGGTTGCCACGACGGGCCCCTCGCGTGCCACACCCACCCCACTTGGGGATGGATGGCACCCGATGCGGCCCCTTGCCCGTTTCCGCCGCTTCTTTCGTCATGTCCACCCTCGAAGACATCGTGCGCACCCGAGACATCGGGATCATGGCGCACATCGATGCGGGCAAGACGACCACCACCGAGCGGATCCTCTTCTATACCGGCATCACCCACCGCATCGGCGAGGTCCACGACGGCGCCGCGGTGATGGACTACATGGTGCAGGAGCAGGAGCGGGGCATCACCATCACGGCGGCTGCCACGACCTGCCACTGGAAGGATCACCGGATCAACATCATCGACACGCCCGGGCACGTGGACTTCACCGTCGAGGTGGAGCGCTCGCTGCGGGTGCTCGATGGCGCCATTGCGGTGTTCGATGCGGTCTCGGGGGTCGAGCCCCAGTCGGAGACGGTCTGGCGCCAGGCCAACCGCTACGGCGTGCCGCGCCTGTGCTTCGTGAACAAGCTCGACCGCGTGGGGGCCACGCTCGAGCTCACCGTGAACATGCTGCGCGAGCGTCTGGGCGCGCACCCGGTGGTGATCCAGCTGCCGATCGGGCTCGAGGGCGAGTTCGAGGGGGTCATCGACCTGCTCGAGCTGCGCACGCTCCACTTCGTGGGTGAGCACGGCGAGATCGTGCGAGCCGAGCCCATCGCGCCCGGGTCGCCCCACCATGCGCGCGCGAGCGAGGGCCGCGTGGCGCTCGTGGAGGCGCTCGCCGAGGCCGACGACGAGATCGAGTCGCTCTATCTCAGCGAGGTCGGCACCGATGTCCCCGCCGAGACCCTTCGCGCGGGCCTGCGCCGGGCGACCCTCGCCAACCGGGCGGTTCCCGTGCTGTGCGGCTCCTCGCTCAAGAACAAGGGCGTGCAGCCGCTGCTCGACGCCGTGCTCGAGTTCCTGCCCTCGCCCCGCGATCTGCCGGCGGTGCAGGCCGAGCTGTTCGACGGCGGACCCACCGGCGAGGTCGTGGCGCGGCGCCCGATCCACGGCGACCCCTTCCTCGCGCTGGCCTTCAAGGTGCTCTACGACCCGCACCGCGGCCCGCTGGTGTTCTTTCGCGTGTACTCGGGCAAGGCCAAGCTCCGCGACGCGGTGTGGAACGTGACCCGCGGGCGCAAGGAACGGCTCCAGAAGCTGCTGCAGATCCACGCCAACAAGAGCCAGGAGATCGAGGAAGTCGGTCCCGGCGACATCGCGGCGGCCGTGGGCCTCAAGTTCACCGCCACCGGAGACACGCTGGTCCTGGTCGACGACCCGCAGCGCGTGGTCCTGGCCGGCATGCAGATCCCCGAGCCGGTGATCTTCCGCTCGATCGAGCCCAAGACTACCAGCGACGGCAAGTCCCTCGAAGAGGCGCTCGAGCGCTTCCAGCGGGAGGACCCGAGCTTCAAGGTTCGCATCGACCCCGACTCCGGCCAGACGCTGGTCTGCGGCCAGGGCGAGCTCCACCTCGAGGTGCTGATCGACCGGCTGCTGCGCGAGAACCGGCTCGACGTGCACGTGGGCCGCCCGCAGGTCGCCTATCGCGAGACGATCACCGCGGCCACCGACAAGACCCTCGAGTACGCCCGCGAGCTCGGCGGCAAGCGGCAGTACGCCAAGGTCGTGCTGCGCCTCGAGCCGACCCGTCCCGGGGCTCGCGAAGAGGGCGGCCGCGCCGATGGCAACATCATCATCGACGCGCTCCAGCCCCTCCCCGACGGCAAGCCGCGCCTCGATCGGGTGTTCCTCACGGCCGTGCGCGAGAGCGTGAGCGATGCGTTGACTCGCGGCCCGGTGCTCGGCTTTCCCGTCGAGGACGTGCGCATCACCTTGGTGGATGCCGTCGCCCACGAGCAAGAGTCGAGCGAGGCCAGCTTCCGTGCGGCGGCGTCGATGGCGACCATGGAAGGCCTCGAGGCCGCCCGCCCGGCGCTGCTCGAGCCCGTGATGGCGGTGGAGGTCGTGGTCGCCCAAGACTTCACCGGCAGCGTCGTCTCCGACCTGAACGGACGACGCGGTCGCGTCATGGGCATGAAGCCCGCGCCGGGCTCCGCCGGTACCCAGCTCGTCGAGGCCGAGGTCCCCTTGGCAGAGATGGTTGGGTATGCTACTGCGCTGCGCTCTGCGACCCAGGGTCGCGCGAGCTACACGATGCACCACAGCCACAACGCCGAGGTTTCGGCGGACCTCCAGGCCAGCATCGTGCAAAGACTCCGAGGATACTAACGACGCCCCCCGCGGCGACGGGTACCCTCCACCCCCCCGGCTCACCCCGGACCCTTCACCCTCAGACCACCCCACAGACTTTCGGAAGAGTAAGGCGCCATGTCCAAGGAGAAGTTCGTACGCGACAAGCCCCACGTGAACATCGGCACGATCGGTCACGTGGACCACGGCAAGACGACGTTGACGGCGGCGATCACGAAGGTGCTGTCGATGCGCGGCTGGGCGCAGAAGGTCGACTTCGACAACATCGACAAGGCGCCCGAGGAGCGCGAGCGCGGGATCACGATCTCGACGGCGCACGTGGAGTACAACTCCGAGAAGCGCCACTACGCTCACGTCGACTGCCCCGGGCACGCCGACTACATCAAGAACATGATCACCGGTGCGGCGCAGATGGACGGCGCGATCCTGGTGGTGAGCGCCCCCGACGGTCCGATGCCGCAGACGCGCGAGCACATCCTGCTCGGGCGCCAGGTGGGCATCCCGACGATGGTCGTGTTCCTGAACAAGGTCGACCAGCTGGACCCGGACGACGAGGAGATGATCGAGCTCGTCGAGGTCGAGCTGCGCGAGCTGCTGTCGAAGTATGACTTCGATGGCGACAACACGCCGATCGTGCGTGGCTCGGCGCTGAAGGCTCTGCAGTCGGAGAGCTGGGAGTCGGCGGAGGCGAAGTGCATCTTCGAGCTGATGGAGGCTTGCGACAGCTTCATCCCCGACCCGGTGCGAGATCTCGACAAGCCGTTCCTGATGCCGGTGGAGGACGTGTTCACGATCTCCGGTCGCGGCACGGTGGCGACGGGTCGAGTGGAGCGCGGGATCGTGAAGGTGGGCGAGGAGATCGAGGTCGTCGGTCTTCGCGACACGCAGAAGACGACGGTGACCGGCGTCGAGATGTTCCGCAAGCTGCTGGACCAGGGCCAGGCGGGCGACAACATCGGCGTGCTGCTGCGCGGCCTCAAGCGTGACGACGTGGAGCGCGGGCAGGTGCTGTGCAAGCCCGGCAGCATCAAGCCGCACCTTCACTTCATGGCGCAGGTGTACGTGCTCAAGAAGGAGGAGGGTGGTCGCCACACTCCGTTCTTCAAGGGCTACCGTCCGCAGTTCTACTTCCGCACGACGGACGTGACGGGCGACGTGATGCTGCCCGAGGGCGTCGAGATGGTGATGCCCGG